>CAZACR010000164.1:0-2566 GCA_964483715.1 uncultured Clostridia bacterium | reverse complement strand
CTTCCCTGTCAGGAAGAGAAGGGGTGGACTGCACTTTTTTATGAGGGATATTGTCTGGGCTTCGGTAAGGCTGGCGGAGGACAGATGAAGAACCACTATCCCAAGGGGCTTAGAAAATCCTTATAAATAACTTAAATTTGTCATATGGACTTGCCAAATGATTCTGCCTGGAATATACTAGATATAGTCTTTCACGGAAGAGAAACCACTTTAGTTTGTGTTTGTTTTTGCAGGGAGTTTATCGATGTTATTTTCCAGCATTGGATTTCTATTTCGGTTTCTGCCGATTTTTATCATAATATATGTAGTGATACCAAAATATCGCAACAGCATCCTTTTACTGGGAAGTCTGATCTTCTATGGAGTGGGAGAACCGTACTTTGTTCTGCTGCTTCTTTTATCTGTTCTGGTAAATTTTTCGATCAGCCGCTATATGTTCTGGGAACCCCGTTCCCCGCAGTCGAACCGGAAGCGTAAGGCGGCCAGGCGGAAAAAGCGGGCGCTATTTATGGCAGTGGTTTTTGATCTTGGCATATTGTTCCTATTTAAATATTGGGATTTTGCGGCACAAAGCATAAACGGTCTGACAGGGCAGGGATTGCTGCCGCTGCTTTCGCTGACACTGCCGCTGGGCATCAGCTTTTATACCTTTCAAATGCTTTCTTATCAGATCGACTGCTATTATGAAACGATAGAAAATCGCCCCGATCTGCTTTCTTTTGCAGCCTATGTCTGTATGTTCCCGCAGCTAATCGCGGGCCCCATCGTTCGTTACGGGGAGGTGGAGCAACGGCTGAAAAGCCGCAGGGTGCGGATACGTGATCTGGAGAACGGGCTGAAACTCTTTACGCTTGGGCTTGGACTCAAGGTTCTTTTGGCCAATCAGATCGGTACGCTCTGGAATCTGATCATGTCGGCGGGGGCCGGGCGGCTGCATACGCTGGTGGCATGGCTTGGTGCCTTTGCCTACTCTTTTCAAATCTATTTTGATTTCTGGGGATATTCCGTGATGGCGATGGGGCTTGGCAAGATGCTGGGCTTTACGATTCCGCGAAATTTTAATAATCCCTATGTGTCCCGCTCCCTCTCGGAGTTTTGGAGGCGCTGGCATATGACTCTGGGGAGATGGTTCCGGGAGTATGTCTATATTCCGCTTGGCGGCAGCCGCAAAGGACGCGGGAGGACGGTCTTTAACCTTCTTGTCGTCTGGGCGCTTACAGGGTTGTGGCACGGGGCAGACTGGAACTTTGTGCTCTGGGGTATTGTCTTTTTTCTGTTCCTTACTCTGGAAAAATGGACTTACGGGAAATGGCTGGAGCGGAGCAGAGTTTTCGGTCATGTCTACACGCTTTTGCTGATTCCGGTCACATGGGTGATTTTTGGAATTTCGGATATGGGACAGCTTATGGGGTATCTGGAGAATCTGATCGGCCTTCACAGAGAAGAGATTCTGGTAGGGAAGATGCAGCTTGTCCGGTATTTAAAGGAGTATGCGCCACTTTTGATAACGTGTGTTATATTTATAACGCCCCTACCGGGAAAACTATATTGGAAGTGGAAGGATCGTTGGTTTACTATATTGTTCCTGCTTGGTGTATTCTGGTGGTCCGTATATGAGATTCTGTCAGGGAGCAATAATCCGTTTCTTTATTTTAGATTCTAACGGATATTCGATTGAGGATGAGATGCGTTATGGACGGTAATAAGGGAAAATATTTTCTGGAAATCATATATAATTGTCCTTTTATTCTGCTGATTTTGTTGACCAGCCTTTTGGCAATTCCTTTTTTTGATAAAATGGAGTGCCTGGAAAACGGTAAAAAAATAGCAGTATTTCGATCTGCGGATGAAAGAGGAAAAGCGGTTAATGCGTATCCGCATGACCTTGAAACGATTGATAAAATATTTGATGATGAACGCAATACAGATAACGAAGAAGCCGCTGTTTTTGCGGACAATTTGGATACGATTGAAAAACAAGATGAAAATGAAGGAACACGCAAGGAAGAGATTTCCAATATTGAGAATGAGAAAGAACAAAATAGCGGCGTGCAGAAGAGAGAAACTGCCGTAAAAAAGCCGGATGAGAAAACACGTGCCACAGAATTTACGGAATATACGCCGATTGAGACAAATTCCCGATATTATACGGATGCAGGAAAAGTTGCATTAACCACCACCTATGATTATGTATTGGAAAACGATAGTTATTTTAATGACGCGGTTTTTCTGGGAGATTCCAGAACGTTAGGCATTTCTGACTATGCCGGACTGGATGGCGCTGACTTTTTCTGCGACAATGGTATGACCATCTATAAGCTCTTGGAGGATAGAGGGGTAACCTGGCAGCGGACAGGGGAGAAGGTGGATCTGAAAAAAGTCCTGCAGGAAAACAGCTACGGCAAGATTTACATTATGCTCGGTATGAATGAGCTGGGCTATGGCGACACAACGATGTATTTGAAGCAGTATTTGAAAGTGATCCGTCAGCTCAGGGAATGGCAGCCCGAGGCGATCATCTATGTGATGGCAAATCTCCATGTGAGTCGGGAGAAAAATGATATGG
>CAZACR010000163.1:0-2586 GCA_964483715.1 uncultured Clostridia bacterium | reverse complement strand
GCGCAAATGGCGTTTCTGATTTCGGGCTGCATAGGCATTGCGATGTTCGTCGCAATGATACTTTCAAGCTTTTTCGGCACGGTTATCCCCGTATTTTTCAAAAAGATTAAAGTAGACCCCGCGGTCGCTTCCGGTCCTCTTATCACCACCATTAACGATTTAATAGCCGTCGTAACCTATTACGGACTTGCGTGGCTGCTCATAATCAACTTAATCTTATAAAAAATAACGCGACCCCGTTTGCAAACGGGGTCGCGTTTATTATACTTTAAAATTTATACTTCCGATTTGCGGTTTAGGAAAAATCCTCCCGTCACGAATATAGCGCCATATACTACGGGAAGAATACAGCCCACGACAATAGTCGTAACGCTTGCATCGGAATAGGACAAGCTCGTTATCGTACCGTTCAGCCAATAATATGCCAGCTTAAAATTATCGGCACGTATAATTATGTCCAGAAGCGATAAAATCAAAGTCAACACCTGAGGCACGAATATAATCACAACTATTGCTATTCCCGTCCTTTTAATCAGATGGCAGACTGCAAACGCAAAAGTTGTAAAAGCTATGCAAGCGAGAAACTGACCTAACAGCAGAGAAAAAATATGCCCCTCCTGCGCCGCAAAGCCGTAAAACGCGCTGCCCATTGCAAGCGAGAAAAGCTCGGTTATTATGAACATTGCAACGGTGTAGGCAACGCAGATAATCAGTTTTACAAAATACACTTCCGTGCGTGAAAAACCGCGGGAATATATATTCTTTATCGTCTGCTGACCGAAATCGCCGCAAACGTAAATCGCAATAAATACGCCTGCTATTAAAGTAAAGTCCGACGCGCTCACCGCAGAAAGCACGACGTCTATTGCGGTAGGAATGGGCATATATTCATCACCGAATACTTTGTTTGCAAGCAAGCTAAGCAACATTTCCAGCAACAGCAATACCAAAATCAAAGCCGAGCAAATATAAAGGCTCTTCTGTTTTCTGAGTTTAAATAATTCGAATTTCAAAAGATTTTTCATCTGCCCAACCTCTCGATAAAGAATTCTTCCAGTCCGTTAGTGGAAATCGTAAGCTCGTCCACTTCTATTCCCGCCTTTACTAAGCACGTGTTTATTTCCGCCTTGCGCTCTATATTGTTATAAAGAATAACGCAACGGTAGCCTTCCGAAAGCTCTACGCCCTCGAACTCACGCTTTAAAATGTTTACTGCTGCGGCAGGGTCGGGAGTGGTAATCTTCAATGTGTGGCGGCACTGTTCTTCCAACTCTTTTGCCGAAATTTCCTGAGTGAGCAAGCCGTTGTTTATTATGCCGTAGCAGGTTACCACTTTTGCAAGCTCGTCCAGAAGATGGCTGGATATTATAAACGTAACGCCGCGCTCTTTGTTCAGGTATAATATCAAATCCCTTATTTCCTTAATGCCTGCGGGGTCGAGTCCGTTTATGGGCTCGTCCAGCACAAGCACTTCGGGGTGACCGAGAAGCGCGATTGCAATACCCAAGCGCTGTTTCATACCGAGAGAAAAAGCGCCCGCCTTTTTATTGCCCGTATACTCCAGTCCGACGAGCTTTAACAAGTCGTTTATTTCGCTCTTATCAGCGCCGTATAAAATGGAAAAACGAAGCATATTTTCGTAAGCGGTGCAGCCGTTGTAAAGACCGGGCGCTTCTATAAGCGAACCGATTTTTCTTCTGGCTTCGTCGGGATTTGTATTGCCGAACAGACAAACCTCGCCCTTAGTGGGTTTTGCAAGCCCTAAAATAAGCTTCATTAAAGTCGTCTTGCCCGCGCCGTTTTTGCCTATTAGCCCGTATATATCCCCCTTCTTAACGTGAATGGAGACGTCGTTCACGGCATATTTGTTTTTGTATTGCTTGAAAACGTTCCGTGTTTCTATAACGTACTCTTCCTGCATTGTATCTCCTTTCGGCTTACCGCCGTTTGCTTGTTGTACGACTGTTATTATAAAATAGATACAGTAATATGTCAAGCGTTTCAAATAAATTTCAGACCATAATGCTCTGACATTCGGGTCGGAATAAGTTTTTAAATATTTATTTTTATATCATAAGTTTTGTCAATTAAAATATAATTTAGCTTATGTTCTTTGCAAAGTTGCAAATTTCGTTTATTTTCTTCTTTCAGCGCAGCTTTGGATAAATTGTTATCAAATAATCTGTGCTCAATCGCATTTTCGAATTCTATTATATTCGGGAAATTGTTCTCGATATAATTTTCCGTCATTACAAGGCAATAATATTTTATTTCACTTAAATATTCTCCAGTGAAATCTCTTTGCCAGTCGAAAGGAATATAGCACCCTTCGACAATAAGATTTTGTTTGTTTTCTATCGCCGTTTTAATCATCTCTTTTACTATCGACCACAGATAAGGCACGAGTTCGGCATCGTCATTAACCGTAAGATTTGTTTGACCGCTTCTTATAAGCCCCATTTTCAAATGGTCGATTGAATAATACGGGATTTTGTATTGTTCCATAAGTTTTTGAGCAAGAACGGTTTTACCCGTATGTGTTGCGCCCGAAATTAAAATAATCATAAACTCATTTTAATAAGTTAA
>CAZACR010000162.1:0-2608 GCA_964483715.1 uncultured Clostridia bacterium | reverse complement strand
GCGCGGCACGACTACGATTATCGCCGACCCGCACGAGATAACCAACGTGTGCGGACTCGACGGCGCAAGGTATATAGTAAAGGCCTCCGAAAACGTTCCTCTGGACGTCAAGGTTATGCTTCCTTCCTGCGTACCGGCAACTCCGTTCGAAACGAGCGGCGCGGTGCTCAGCGGCAAGGATATAGAAGAAAATATCACGAGCTCCGACTTCTACGGTCTGGGCGAGTTTATGAATTTCCCCGCGGTAATCGCGGGCGAGGAGGACGCGCAGAAAAAGCTTGAAGCCGTGCGCTCTGCCGGCAAGGTTTGCGACGGGCACGCGCCTGCCGTAAACGGCAATGCTTTAAACGCCTACGTTTGCGGCGGAATAACCACGGACCACGAATGCGACTCCATCGAAGAATTACAGGAAAAAATTTCCAAGGGAATGTACGTGCATCTTCGCCACGGCTCTTCCACAAAGAATTTGGGCGCTAACTCCAAGGCGGTTACGGCGGGCAATATGCGCAGGTTTTTGATGTGCACCGACGACAGACACGCCGACGATTTGGCAAAGGTCGGGCATTTGGACGATGCTTTGAGAAAGGCGGTCGCGGCGGGACTCGACCCGGTTTGGGCGGTTACTATTGCCACGCTGAATAATGCGGAGTGCTATAAACTCACTCACCGCGGCGCGATAGCTCCGTTGTATTTTGCGGATATTGCGGTTGTGGACGATTTGAAAAACTTTAACGTTAAATACGTTTTCAAGGACGGCAAGCTCGTCGCAAAGGACGGAAAGCCGCTGTTCGACTATTCCAAACGCTATCTTCCCGAAAGCGTCAAAAACACCATTCATCTTTCGCGCGCGCTGACCGCGGACGATTTCAAAATTGCGCTCAAAGGCAAAAAAGCAAAGGTTATGACCGTGCCCGCGGGCAGCGTGGTGACCGGCTGTGTTGTCGAAGAGGTGAAATCCGCAAACGGCGATATAGTGGTTGAGGATACGGATTTGTTAAAGCTCTTCGTGGTCGAAAGGCACAAGCTCACGGGCAATATCGGAAGAGCGATTTTAAAGGGCTACGGTTTTAAAGGCGGCGCAATGGGAATAACCGTTTCGCACGATTCGCACAATATAATTTTGCTCGGCGACGATAACGAAAGCATAGCCTCGGCGGCAAACGAACTCGCGCGCATCGGCGGCGGTATGGTTATCGTAGAAAAGGCTACGGACAAGGTGCATTCCCTCGCCCTGGATATCGGCGGACTTATGACCTCCAAAGACCCCGAAACGCACGTAAACGAGAGCAAAAAGCTGATAGATATAGCTTATTCTATGGGCGTTAATCCCGATTTGGACGCGTTCCTTTCGCTCGCGTTTTTATCGCTTGCGGTAATTCCGCATATCAAACTGCTCGATACTGGGCTGTTCGACGTGGACAAGTTTGCATTCACCGATATCAACGAGGACTGATAAATTCCTCCGCTTTGCTTAGGCTAAATGCCGCAAAGCGGAGGTTTTTTTCATAAAAAGCAAAATATCTCATTTTTTTTTAAAAAATGCTTTTACTTAACGGGGAAAATATAGTACAATAGAAGCAATAATCGGAAATTATAATCAGTGGTAAGGAGTACCGTATGGGACTGTTGAATTTTTTATCCAACGCCGACAGCAGAAGGGCTGTAAAAAAACTTGAAAAACTCGCTAACAAGGTTGAAGCGTTAGAGCCGAAGTACGCCGCTATGAGCGACGAAGAGCTCAAAAGCCAGACGGGCATATTGAAAGACAGATTAGCCAAAGGCGAAACGCTTGACGATATACTTTTCGACGCGTTCGCAGCACTTAGAGAAGCGGCTTGGCGCGTGCTTAAAATGAAGCACTTCCGCGTTCAGATAATCGGCGGTATCTGTCTCCATCAGGGACGTATTGCCGAGATGAGAACGGGCGAAGGCAAAACGCTCGTTTCCACTCTGCCCGCATACCTCAACGCGCTTACTGGCAAGGGCGTGCACATAGTTACCGTCAACGATTACCTCGCAAGGCGCGACGCGGAGTGGATGGGCAAGGTTCATAAATTTATGGGCTTGACCTGCGGCGTAGTCGTAGCGGGAATGAGCGACGAGGAAAAGCAAGAGGCGTACAAGTGCGACATAATTTACGCAACCAACAACGAATTGGGCTTCGACTATCTTAGAGATAACCTCAAAACCTCCATACCCGCTATGGTGCAAAGAGAACTCAACTTCTGCATCATCGACGAAGTTGACTCCATTTTAATCGACGAAGCGAGAACCCCTCTTATCATTTCGGGCAAGGGCGGCGAGAGCAGCAGACTGTACGAGGACGTTGACAGGTTCGTGCGCAATCTGCACGGCGGTTTCGACGACGACAAGAAAGAGGCGGAGGCAAAAGCGCCCGTCCGCAAAAAGAAGAACCAGAAGTTTACCGAGGAAGAGGAAGAGATAAATTCCAAACTCGAAGCTATCCGCAAGGATATGGAAACGTGGGACTATATCATCGACCGTAAGGACAAGTCGGTAACGATTACCGAGCTCGGCGCGGAAAAGGCAGAGCGCTTCTTCAATATCAAAAACCTCGGCGACATCGAAAACGCCGATTTGAACCACC
>CAZACR010000161.1:0-2658 GCA_964483715.1 uncultured Clostridia bacterium | reverse complement strand
CTTAATTTCCTGCCGAGGTAACAAGTTTTAAGTTCGTTTTGACGTGCCTTGTACCGCTGCGGTATAAGGTTTTTTTAATTGTTCTAAGATAAATGATGCCGAAAAAGGCAAGGGGGGATTCATTTCACCCGTTAAGCCTTTTACGACACTATTATAAAATCACGGCAAAGATTTTGCTTGCAAAAGATTTGCGTGAACTAAATACGGGAGGTAAAAAATTTGTCAGCTAATTTCGAAGCCAAGAAAGTGCTCGTAGAAGAGATTTCGGAAAAGATTAAGTCTGCAAAATCGGTAGTACTCGTTGATTACAACAAGCTCACCGTGGCAGAAGTTTCCGCACTCAGAAACAAGTGCAAACAGGCAGGATGCGAATACAAGGTTTACAAGAACACCTTGGTAAGAAAGGCTTTGAACGAACTCGGATTTAACCAGTTTGACAACGACCTGAACGGCCCTACGGCGGTAACGTTCGGTGCGGACGAAACTGCGGCGGCGAAAGTTATGGTAGCCGCGTCGAAGGAATACGACGGTAAAATCACGTTAAAGAGCGCGTTCGTAGACAACGCATACGTAGACAAGAACGGCATTAAAGCACTTGCAACAATGCCTTCAAAGGAAGAGCTCATCGCAAAGATGCTCGGCTCTATGCAAGCTCCCCTCGCGAACTTCGCAGGCGTGCTTTCCAACCTTTTGGGCGGAATCGTACGCGTGTTGGACGGCGTCGCGAAGAGCAAGGAAGCTTAAAGTTTTTAAGCTTGAACCAAAAAAGGGCGTAAGCCGCGCTTTGCCCGTAAATGAAAGCGCGCAAAAAATATTAAATTTATAAAAGTTTTCGGAGGAAATAAAAATGGCAGACGTAAAGAAGTTTATCGAAGAAATCAAAACTATGACGGTTTTGGAACTTAACGAACTTGTAAAGGCACTTGAAGAAGAATTCGGCGTATCCGCAGCAGCTCCCGTAGCAGTAGCGGCAGCTCCCGCAGCAGCAGGCGCAGCTCCCGCAGCAGCAGCTGAAGAAAAGACCGAATTCAACGTTGTATTGAAGGACGCAGGCGCTAAGAAAATCGACGTTATCAAAGTCGTTCGCGCATTCACCGGCCTTGGCCTTGTTGAAGCTAAGCAGGCAGTTGAAAAGGGTGGCGTTCTTAAAGAGAACGTTGCTAAGGAAGAAGCAGAGAAGATCGTTGCTGACCTTAAGGCTGCAGGCGCTACCGCTGCAATGGAATAATTTTAATTGCAATTTGAAAAGAGCAAGGCGTTTGCCTTGCTCTTTTTTATACGCTTCTAATACTTCGTGCGTCTGCCTAACGGCAGGCGGGCAGAGGGCTGGGTTTTACGGTTGTATGCGGTAAATTTTACTCAAACGTAAAAAATTGCTTGACGGAAGCGCGCAATAAAGTTAAAATAAAAGAGTATAGCGGTAAAAAGCCGCAATTATTTTACGGGTAAAAACAATGACTTTCAAAAAATTAAGGCGCATTATCGGTGCGGTTGCTCTTTCGGGTTTGTGTGCGGTAGTTCCCGCGTTCTGCGGTTGCAATACCGACCACCCCGAAGCGAAAATCACAGTTTCGTTCGACGGTACGGAATACGTTCTCGAATACAAATTGTACCGCAATATGTATCCCCAGACCGTTCAGCACTTTATCGAACTTGCGGACAACGGCTTCTACGATAACACGTTTGTGCATAATTACGCTACGTCCACCTGGTTCGCAGGCGGCTATAATTACGCAACGCAAGCTACTTCGGAAACGGAAGAGGACGAAAACGCTTATACCGCCGCTTACAACGACGGTGTGGAAGGCTTCCGCGAATATCTTGAAAGCACGTCCAAAGAAAAGGAGTATGCAACTCTTGCAGACCCTGCGGCGGGGAAAATCACTCCGTCCGTCTATAAGGATTTAATCGACGGCGATTTGAGCCAGCCCCTTACCACGCTTATAGGCGAGTTTTCCAACAACCAGCACAAAATAGATAACGGTGCTCTTAAATCCTCTTACGGCTGCCTCAGAATGTACTATTCCGACAAGAAGATGGACAGCGTCAAAAACGTGCGCGTCTACCTTGACAAGCAGGGTTCGGACAAGGGCGTTATGGGCGACTACAAGTACAACAGCGCAACGAGTATTTTCTCCATGCAGGTGAACAGCACCGTAACCACCGATTCCAGCTATTGCATTTTTGGTGTGCTGCAGGACAAAACCTCGCTCGAGAGCCTGAAAAAAGCGGTATCCGATTACAGCTCCAAGGTAGGCTCGACTAAGTTCAGCCTTAACGTAAATCTGTATGCGGACAACTACGACGAATACGTCGGGGCTAACGTGAACGAAGTTGAATACAGAGTTACTTGCGAGCCGATTATTATTAAGTCCGTTAAGATAACCAAGTACTAATTTAAAATAAATGCAAAAGGAAGCAGCAAAGGCTGCTTCCTTTTTTTGTGCAAAATTTTTTAAATAAAAATATAAACTATGGTTAATTTTTTGTTGACAAAACATAAAATGATTACTATAATAGCAAATGTAAACCAAGGTTAAGTTTAGGAGTGTTTTAGAATTATGCCTTTGATTATAGCGCCTTGCAACAAGGAAATGGAGGTTCGCAGGATATCCGCGGACGACAAAACCAAAAAGCATTTAATGGAAATGGGAATAA
>CAZACR010000160.1:0-2684 GCA_964483715.1 uncultured Clostridia bacterium | reverse complement strand
TCGCTTATAATAAAAGAAAACAAACGCCTTAGGGACGCGGTGGAAAAAGAACTTTCCGAAACTTTAAGGCAGTTTTCCGTTGCGCGTTCGGTTACGCCCGCTTACCGTGCCGAAACGGCTTTCGCTATGCCGTCGGTTGCGGTTAAAGCCGATTGCGGCGTTCAGAGCGTAATGGGGGTGGAAGTTCCCAAAATACAGCTCGTTGACGAAAAGAGCGCGGACGGACTTCCCTACGCATACCCCGAAATTACCAGCGAAGCGGACTATTCCGTTACCAAAGCCGCAGGACTGCTTCCCAAAATGCTCGCCTTAGCTGAAACCGAAAAGACGGTCAGAATGCTTGCGGAAGAAATCGAGCGCAACAAGCGCCGCGTAAACGCACTCGAGTACGTAATGATACCCCAGCTCGAAGAGACGATTAAGTATATCAAGAGCAAGCTCGACGAAAACGAGCGCGCCGCAGTTATCAGATTGATGAAAGTAAAAAACAAAGCTGAAGTTTAAAGCTAAAATAAAAGCCCCGAAGGCGGTTCGCCTTCGGGGCTTTTTTATTTATATATTTTAATCTTTTCTGCCTTTCATTGCAACGCCGCCCGTGAGCACAATCATCTTTACGGCGTCGGCGGAGTAGTCGTCGGCATAAACCGTAATAGCTTTATCCAGCGTGCCTCTCGCAAGAATTTTAACCGCCTGCGCGCGCTTGGGGATAAGTCCTTTTTCTTTAAGCGATTTCAAGTCTACCGTGTCGCCGTTTGCAAAGTTGCGCGAAATGTCGTCCACGTTTACGGCATAGCGCTTGCCCGACTGTCTGTCGAGGTTTGCAGCCGAAACGTTCGACCCCGACTGCGTGCTTGTAGTGGTGGTAGTGGCAGTGGGTTTTGCCGCGGGCTTTTTAGCTGCGACTTTGGTAATGAGTTCGGTTGCCGTCTTGTCGTCAAGCAGGTTGTGAGCTTCTTCCGCCGTAACCTTTTCGCGCATAAGGGTGGAGATATCCGCCTTTACGATTTCCGCGTCCTCGGTGAGAGTTCCTTTTATTACGGTGTATTTGATAAGCTCGCGCGTGATAAGATTTTCCGTGGTGTCGTAGGGGTAGTCGGAAGCTTTAACCGTTTCGTCAATGCTCTTTAATTTCAGCCCCGCTTCCGTTGAAAGTGCGTCTATTATAGCTTTTGCGCGCTTTACTGCAAGTTGGGATTTCACGCGTATAAACGCAGGGGTTTTCTCGTATTTTTTGCTTTCCGTAAAGTTAAGGTATGCAAAGCCTTTCGCCTGCGCTTCTTCTTGCGTTAAACCGAAGTAAATGCGCAGGGTCTTGCCGTTTACGTTGAGCTTGAAAAGGTTCTTTCTGCCCGTGTTGAAGCTGTGGTAGCTCCAGCTGAGCCTGCCCTTTGCGCCGTAGGAGTAAATGTAGTTCGCAAGTTCCGCGTAAGCCTGTTTCGATTCTTCCTTGCTCTGTATAAGCCTTGCGGTGAATGACTTGCGGAAAAGCACGTGTACCTGCTTGCCGTCAACGGTCATAACGCCCTGGGTTTCTTCTTCCTCGACGGCTTCCGTTTCTTCTACGGGCTCTTCCTCGGTTTCCTCGGGCTGTTCGGCTTGTTCGGTCTTTATCACGTTAACAGTATCCGTTGCCGTTCCGTCTGCCGAAAGAGGTACTGCTTTAACCTCCGCAGCTTTGGGAGCTTCACTTTGCTCCGCTTTTGCAACGGGCTGTTCGGCAGCTTTTACTGCGGAAGCGGTGGAGGGCTTTTGCGTCGCACTGTTTTTTGCAGTTGCGGCTTTACTTGCAGTGGTGCTCTTTTTGTTATGCGCCTTGCCCTTGCGGCGCTTGCCGCCTTGCCCGCGTTTTTCTTTTGAATGTAAAACGAGCTCTAAAATCACTATACCTAAAATAAAAGCGGCAACCAGCGAGAGTACGACTATCTGATACGTTTCGATTACTGCCAGCAGGTTTGTTGCGGTAGATAAAATTAAGTGTTTCATAACGTAAAAACTCCAAAATATATATAGGTTTATTTCTGTTTGATTACATTATATAACAGATTTGACTTAAAATCAATCGGCAAATTAAAATAAAGTTCAACATATTTTGACATTTTTCGCCTATATAAGCCCCGCCCGGTGCGCGAGCATAACGCACATCAGTACAATCAGTCCGACCACGCAAGCGCCTATTATAAAGTATACGATTTTCAATAATAATTCGAGTATTTTCATACTACTTTATAGTTTAAGCGTATTTACTGCGTTTTATAATAAAAAGCCGATAGAGCGAATTCGTTCTATCGGCTTTTTTTAAACTATCATAAGCATCAGCCACAGCGAGCCGAGTGCGGTTATAAGCGTGGGTATTGCAACAGTCACGCCTATTTTCAGAAAATCGAGATAATTAAACTTTACGCCGTGCTTGTTTAAAATGTTGCTCCACATAATTCCCGCAAGCGCGCCTATCGGTGTAAACAACGCGCCGATATTCGAGCCGATTATAGTCGCAAAGACAGCTCCGATACCTGCCGAGCCGCCCGTAGACTGCATTATCGATGAGAACAGCACGCTCATGGGTATATTGTTGATTAAATTGGAAGCAAGGAATGAAGTCGTTCCGTATTTGAGAATTGGCAGACTGTCCCCGAACAAATTGCCTATCGCGGCGGTAACGCCCTGTTCGTTCAGAACCACTATAA
>CAZACR010000159.1:0-2688 GCA_964483715.1 uncultured Clostridia bacterium | reverse complement strand
AAGCCGAACGGATCGTCGTATTCGCCGTCGGGAAGGTTAACGAAGTCGATGCCCGATTCCTTAATCATCTTGGCAAGCTCTCTCGTAGTAACTGCGCTGTCGGTGTAATTGCCGAGTTCTTCGCGCGTTATTTCAAATTTTTTAGCCGTGCAGGGAATGACGGAAACGACGTACAAATCTTTGGGGTCGATGCCGTTCTTCTTGCAGTAGTAAGTTTTAAGCAATGCCGAGAACATTTCCTGGGGCGATTTGCAGGTGGAAAGGTTGGGCAGGAATTCGGGATAGTAATGTTCGCAGAACTTTATCCAGCCGGGGCAGCAACTAGTGAACATAGGCACTTTGCCGCCGTTTTTAAGCCTTGCAAGCAGTTCGTTCGCCTCTTCCATAATCGTGAGGTCAGCCGTAGTGTCCATATTGAAGCACTTTACGTCGCCGAGCTGTTTGATAGCCGAAATCATTTTGCCTTCCACGTTAGTGCCGACGGGCAAGCCGAACGCTTCGCCGAGCGTAGCCCTTACGGAAGGAGCGGTAAAGAATACAACCTTCTTCGCCGGGTCTACTATCGCACCCCAGACGTCAGCAATCGCGCTCTTTTCGTGAAGCGCGCCTACGGGGCAGGCAACGACGCACTGACCACAGTTTACGCAGGGCGTGTAAGCGAGCGACACGTCGTACGGTGAGCCGATTGTCTTAGCATAGCCTCTGTTCTTAGGGCCGATTGCGCTTATCGTCTGCTTTTCGCAAGCCGCAATGCAGCGCGTGCACATTATACATTTTGAGTTATCCCTTACAATCGAAGGGGAAACGTCGTCGATGGGTTTAAGGTCGTGGTCGGTGCCGAACTTATCTTCTTCCGCACTGTATTCGAGTGCGAGCTTCTGCAACTCGCAGTTCATCGAACGCACGCAGGAAAGACACTTTTTCTTGTGGGTGGAAAGAATAAGTTCGATAGTCGTCTTGCGCGACTTTCTTACCTTGGGGGTATTCGTCCTTACTTCCATTCCCTCGGAAACGGGGTATACGCACGCGGCAACCAAGCCTCTTGCGCCCGTAGCTTCCACGACGCAAAGTCTGCACGAGCCCACGCACTGCACGTCTTTCAAATAGCACAGAGTGGGAATACGTACGTTGGCGAGCTTAGCCGCCTGTAATATAGTTGAACCTTCGGGCACACTTACGGGTATGCCGTTTATCTTTAAATTTACCATTCGTCAAGCCCTCCTTACTTCTTCTCTATCGCGTTGAACTTGCAGTGTGAGATACACTGTCCGCACTTGATACACTTCTTCACGTCGATTTCGTGAACGTTCTTGACTACGCCCGAGATAGCGTTTACGGGGCAATTTCTTGCGCACAGCGTACAGCCGCGGCACTTATCGGGATCGATGTAGTAATTCATAAGCGATTTGCAAACGCCCGCAGGGCAATGCTTGTCGCGGATATGCTCGATATATTCGTCCTCGAAATGCGCGAGCGTGGAAAGTATGGGGTTGGGAGCGGACTGACCGAGCGCGCACAGCGACGAGCTCTTCATATGGTCGGCAATCTCCTTGATTTTGTCCAGATCTTCCATTTCGCCGTTGCCGTCGGTTATCTTTGTCAGAAGCTCGAGCATACGCTTCGTGCCTATACGGCAGGGCGTACATTTGCCGCAGCTCTCGTCCGCGGTAAATTCGAGGTAGAACTTCGCTATATCAACCATACAGGTGTCTTCGTCCATAACGATAAGACCGCCCGAACCCATCATAGAGCCGATGGAAATGAGGTTGTCGAAGTCCATAGCGATATCTATATATTTAGCGGGAATACAACCGCCGGAAGGGCCGCCCGTCTGTGCGGCTTTGAACTTCTTGCCGCCCGGGATACCGCCGCCGATATCGTAAATAATCGTGGAAAGCTTCGTACCCATAGGTACTTCAACCAAGCCGACGTTGTGAATTTTGCCGCCGACCGCAAACACCTTTGTGCCCTTGCTCTTTTCCGTGCCGATGTTTGCAAACCATTCGGCGCCGTTCAAAATGATGGGCGCAACGTTAGCCCATGTTTCCACGTTGTTCAAGAGCGTGGGCTTTTCGAAAAGTCCCTTTACAGCGGGGAACGGAGGACGGGGACGGGGTTCACCTCTGCCGCCTTCGATACTTCTCATAAGCGCCGTTTCCTCGCCGCAGACGAACGCACCCGCGCCGAGACGGATGTCGATGTCGAAGTCAAATCCGCTTTCCAAAATGTTTTTGCCGAGCAAGCCGGCTTCACGCGCCTGATTGATTGCGATATTAAGCCTTTCAACCGCAATGGGGTATTCGGCACGGACGTAGATATAGCCTTGATGCGCGCCTATCGCAAAGCCCGCAATGGTCATTGCTTCAAGCACGGTATGGGGGTCGCCTTCCAAAACCGACCTGTCCATAAATGCGCCGGGGTCGCCCTCGTCGGCGTTACAGCAAACGTATTTGACGTCCCCTTGCGAAGCCTTGGTAAACGCCCACTTGCGCCCCGTGGGGAAGCCTGCGCCGCCTCTTCCGCGTAAACCCGAAGCCAAAACGGTTTCTATAACCTGGTCGGGGGTCATTTCAAACAGCACCTTCTTTAATGCCGCATAGTCGCCCGCCGCGATAGCTTCGTCGATATCTTCAGCCGCGATAACGCCGCAGTTGCGGAGCGCTATACGCATCTGGTGCTTGTAGAAAG
>CAZACR010000158.1:0-2781 GCA_964483715.1 uncultured Clostridia bacterium | reverse complement strand
AGGCGTTCAGAAAGTGCGCGCGTATCGTCGGTGACTGCTTAGGTAAATATCACCCCCACGGCGACAGTTCGGTGTATGATGCGCTTGTAAGGCTTGCGCAGGACTTCACCATAAATTTGCCCCTTGTAGAAGGACACGGTAACTTCGGCTCGGTTGACGGCGACCCCGCCGCGGCAATGAGGTACACCGAAGCAAGACTTTCAAAGCTTTCTTCGGAAATGCTCCGCGACCTTGACAAGGAAACGGTTGACTTCTACCCGACGTTCGACGATACGGGTATGCAGCCCACGGTTCTGCCCTGCCGTTTCCCCAATATGCTCGTAAACGGCTCGGACGGCATAGCGGTAGGTATGGCGACCAACATACCGCCCCACAACCTCGGCGAGGTTATCGACGGCGTATGCGCTATGATTGATAACCCAGAAATAGAAGTCGACGAGCTTATGGAATACATTCCAGCCCCCGATTTCCCCACGGGCGCACTCATTATGGGCCGCAGCGGTATCCGCAAGGCGTATAAGACGGGCAGAGGCAATATTGTTATCCGTTCCCGTTGCGAAATAGAAGACTATCAGAGCGGCACCCAGACCCGTCAGAGAATTATCGTTACCGAAATTCCATATCAGGTAAATAAGGCAAAGCTCATAGAAACTATGGCAAACCTCGTCAAGGACAAGAGGATAGAGGGCATTTCCGATATTCGCGAAGAGTCCGACAGAGACGGTATGCGCATAGTTATAGAGGTTAAGAAAGACGCAAACGCGCAGGTTGTGCTCAACCTTTTGTACAAGCACACCAATTTGCAGATTTCCGACGGTTTGATAATGCTCGCCCTCGTGGACGGCACTCCCAAAATCTGCAACCTCAAAGATTTCATTTATTATTACCTCGAACACCAGAAAGAGGTTATCCGCCGCAGAACCAGATACGATTTGGCAAAGACGGAGGAAAGGGCGCACATTTTAAAGGGCTTGGTTATAGCTCAGGCTTCAATCGAAGAAGTAGTTGAAGTCTGCCGCAGCGCAACCGACAAATCGGATTGCGTGCAAAAGCTTACCGCCCGTTTCGAGCTGGACGACAGACAGGCTACTGCGGTTGCGGAACTCAGATTGTACAGACTGTCGCACCTGGAAGTTGATAAAATAACCGCCGAATTGAACGAACTCGAAAAGGCGATTGCGGACTTCAAGGATATTCTTGCAAACGAAAGCAGGGTATACGAAATAATCCGCGCCGACCTGCAGGATATCAAGCGCAAGTACCCTTCCGAAAGAAAGACGGAAATAGCGATAGATTTCGGCGATATCGACGACGAAGATTTAATCCCCGAAGAACAGGTAGTTATCTCTCTCACGCACAGCGGCTACGTAAAGAGACTGCCCGTTGCCGAGTACAGAGCCCAGCACCGCGGCGGTATGGGTATAACAGCCCACAGACCCAAGGAAGAGGACTTTGTGGAGAATATGTTCGTATGCTCCACGCACGATAATATTCTGTTGTTTACAAGCTTCGGCAAGGTTTACTCTATCAAGGGCTATCAGATACCCGAAGCGGCGCGCACTGCACGCGGCAGAGCGATAGTCAATATCGTGCAGATAGACCAGGAAGAAAAGATTTCCGCACTTATTCCTTTCAACGCGGAAAAGCAGTACATCTGTTTTGCAACGCATAACGGTATGATTAAAAAGACCGACATTGCGCAGTTTATGAATATCAACCGCAACGGCAAGATAGCTATTAAGCTCAACGAAGGCGACAGCCTCATTTCCGTCCAGTATGCAAGCGAGGGCGAAGAGCTTATGGTTGCCAGCCGCGGCGGCAAGTGCATAACCTTCCCTCAGGAATCCGTTCGTCCTATGGGC
This sequence comes from uncultured Clostridia bacterium, assembly GCA_964483715.1. GTDB lineage: Bacteria > Bacillota > Clostridia > Christensenellales > Borkfalkiaceae > Coproplasma. The sequence continues at coordinate 919 of CAZACR010000158.1, read as the reverse complement.
AGAGATACCGCAGGTGTTCGCGCAATGAAGCTCGTCGGCGAGGACTGCCTTGTAGATATGCTCGTCGTGGATAAGGAAAAGGACGTGCTTACGGTAAGCTCCAACGGCTACGGCAAGCGTACAGACCCGTCCAATTACCGCTCGCAGGGCAGAGCAGGCAAGGGCATTAAAGCGGGCACGTTCAACGAAGTTACTGGTCATCTCGTATCGCTTAAACAAGTCAGCGACGATGACGACGCAATGATTATCTCGGACGGCGGCACAGTAATTAGAATGCACTGTGCGGACATTTCCAGATTTGGCAGAGCTTCGAGAGGCGTTCGCCTTATGAGGTTAAAGGACGGTCAGGTAGCGACGGTTGCATTGACCGAGCGCGATGACGAAGCGGAAGCGCAAGCTCCCGAAGAGAGCGCGGCGGACGTTCCCGTAGAGGAAGAGACCAGCGAAGAGTAATTTAATAGAAATAAAGGTGCAAAAAGCTCTCGGACAATTTGTCCGAGAGCTTTTAAATACTAATAATGGAATGTATTAAACCAAATTGAAATTTATCAAATTGAATAATGTCTTAAAAAGGTTTGTTTTTTTATTTTTGATTTATCTATGATTTTAAATTCACACCATAAAAGACAGTTTTTTACAAGGATTGCTTTTTGCTCGTTATCTATTTCTTTTATAAACTGTTCTATATCTTCATCAACAATATGCAAATGCGTCAGTTCTCTATTCCATTTCTTCCAACACACTCTGATTATTTGTTTGCCATTGTTATCATTAAAAATTAATATCATATCGCCTAAAATCCATTCAATTAAATTTGAGTCGATAAAATTAACTTTGCCCTTCGATAATTTGTTGAAAAATCTTAAGGTCGTATCTACCATATTTATTCTCCGCTAAATTACTGTTTATCGTACAATCA
>CAZACR010000157.1:0-2785 GCA_964483715.1 uncultured Clostridia bacterium | reverse complement strand
GTTTGCTTCTTATTCCGAATCGCAGTGAAGGTAGCCATCAGTTCACCTCCTTTGTTAGTCGGCGAACTGCCGCGCACACATCAGTGTACCTGTCGATCAGTTCATCACTGCGGAGAACAGTGAGCCGTCCCATGTTTGCCAGCGTAGTCAGCTGGTTGAGGTTGCGGCCTTGAGCTTTCAGCTCAGAGAGAACAGCGCCCAATCCCTCCACTCGGACAATCTCCTGGCCCAAACCACAGATACATAAATAGTCCGTGAGTGTCATGTTGGCATCCTGCGCTCGCTGCTGGAGCTGTTCTTTCACCCTCGGTGTCATCCGAGCGGTGACGATTGAGGTTTTCTTCTTCTGCATTACGTTCTCCTCGCTTTCTTAACTTCCCTTCAGGGACAGGGGGTGCCGGGGCAATGCCCCGGCGAATGCGGCCGGCGTATAGCCGGACGCTATGCTTGCCCCACCCATGGGTGGGTTTTTCGCTTCTACGGGGCCCTTCCGCGTTCTCCTACTTCCTACTCTTGTGCCTCTGAAAAACCGCACACATCGCCTTCAAACCGCCACCTGTGCGCTCTGTGACAGGTGTGACGGCTGTGACAGGAAATTTGATACCGAGCCTATATCAATTTTGCCGTCATTCCCGTCGCTGCCGTCACAGCGAACATGGAGCAGGCGGCTGTCCCGCGTACGGCTGCTTGTGACGTGGATACCGGTCCTGTCCAATTCCCTTGTATATCGAACCAATTTCTTGGCCAATGCTGCCGGAGCCATTCTCTCCCCTGTCCGCTCTTCCAACTGATTACTGAGTTCAGTAGCTGTGCCATCAAAAGCAGAGAGTCCTGAAAGAAATTCAGAGAGAAAAATCAGCTGTGGATCTTGCCGATGCTCCTCTGTCTCCACCGGCTCCGTCAACTCCCAGATGTGCGTCTCCTTCCGAAACTCCAGCGGAAGTTCTCGATACTCAATATCACGGCCAGTGCAGTAGAGCATCGCCGTCCTGCTTCCACGTTTGCTGGGTTTCAGCACAAAGCTGGAGTCTGTCGCGCCGCTAATACCTGTTGTACCGGAGATCATATTCAACGGATCATCATCATTCATCTTCCTCAGGTGATGGATGAGCAGAATGGCAATGTGGTTCTGATCTGCCAGTGTCTTCAGTGCAGAGAGATCTCGGTAGTCACTGGCATAAGGATTGGCTTCTCCTGCTGCGCTGCGTACCTTTTGCAGTGTGTCAATAACAATCAGGTTGGTATCCGGATGCTCCGACAGAAAATTTTTGACCTGCGCTTCCAGCCCTCCACCAATCTGCCCAGCGAGATTCGCGAAATGAAGCGAGGGTGACGCATCCTCCGTGATTTGAAACAGTCGGTTCTGGATACGGGCATAGCTGTCTTCCAGGCAAAGATAGAGCACTGTTCCCCTGGTACTTTCGAATCCCCACACCGGTTCTCCCTTCGCAACCTGGAGGCACAGCCACAGGGCCAACCAGGACTTTCCCATCTTTGGTGCTCCCGCTAGGATGTGCAAACCCTGCGGCAGAATCTGGTCTACTACATATCGGGTAACCGGCAGGGGCGTGGTCATCAGTGTATCAGCGTCGATGGTTGGAAGCGGATTAACTTCCATCTTACTCATATTGAAATCCGCCTTTAGTTTGAGCTTTGTTTTCATTGTGTGAACCTCCCAAAAAAGTAAGGGCGGAATCCACAACCCATGTGTGGATTTCGTCCTTCTACTTGTATTATGCAAAATTTTCTGGTAGAGTTATAATTGTCAACGACAATTTCTTTTTCCTATCAGACAAATTATCTGCGAGGTACTTCTGAATGTTTTGGGAAATCTCTTTTTGTGTAGGAAATAAAATGATAGAAGTAAATGGGCAGAAATTTTCACTTGGCGCATTAACTGCCGAATGTCTCAATATTTCCGTAGACGACTATGCCATTATGCAAAAGATCGGCAGCCAGGTCGCCAACTTCATGTATACATATGAAGCGAGCAGCGACATCGCCGATTGGTTCACAGCAAATGAATATTTGATCCAGTTGGATGAGATGCTCCGCGGATATCATCTATTTCAACTTCTGAGAGATGACGTGAGTACACTATCGGAAGCGCGGGAGTTCACCCAGCAATATACTCTGTTTGATGATTCTGACTATGTACTTTCCGAACATGATTTTAACATTATGTCGGCAATCGGCCTCTATCAGGACTACTTGGATAACCCGAACGCATATGGCGGAGAGGATCAACCTCCGATCCCCTCCGAGCCGCCGGCGAAGACAAGGGCCTGTCTGATCCACCCAGGTAATATTAAGGACAAGTGGAAATTCTACCGAGCTTTCGCTGACAGATATTTTATGATCCTCTCTGACATCGCTTCGTTCAATGATACCATAAAGAATTTTATCCGTGTTTTACTATCCAAGCTCGAAAAAATGAATGCCAATGAATATGTGGCTGCGCTCTATACTTTTCTCAATGCTGATCAGGCGGACAAGTTGATTGCTAACCCCATCCGTGGAAGTGGATATTACTCTGGAATAGATACTGTGGAGATGCGGCACGTTCCAAGGGAGACCACTCCTGGCTCAGGAGAGTATAGAATTTATGAATATTATGAAGTGAACTTGCTCCAGGCGATGTTGAAAATGGATTTTTACAAGGCATTGGAAACAGGATATACGATTCGGAAGTGTGCATACTGCGGACGCTATTTCTTACTCAAGGATGCACGGCACACAAAATACTGCGACCTGCCTTCACCGGGAAATCCAAAGCACACCTGTG
>CAZACR010000156.1:0-2794 GCA_964483715.1 uncultured Clostridia bacterium | reverse complement strand
CCGAAATGTTTTCAAAGCGCGCCGTAATCATTACCCAATGTCTCGGCGCAGGCGCTAAAACAACGGCACAAGATATAAAACACAGCTTATCCTGGTGGGGCATATCGAAAATAGGCGTATTCAGCAGTGCGCTTATGAGTGATATAAATTGGGATAAGCTTTCCGAAAAAAAGCGAAAAAGCCTTACAAAGAATATAAATAAACTTGCCCGCAAATTCGCAAAAATCAATTATTCAAAGCCTGCACACACAAAACTTATAACAAAATTCAAATTCAAGCTTTGCCGAATGATACAAAAGAAAGTGCGCAAAAACGGTATTGACGGACTTGACGGCAGGTATTGGCAGGAGCACGGTTGGCTTGATAAAAACCGCCCGTGGAAACGTGGCTCACGAGATAAACGGTAATCTATAAATCAGAAAAAGGTATCAAATAATATGGCAATGTGGAATCCTTGGCGGGGATGTAAAAAATGTAGTGATGGCTGTTTACATTGCTATATTCATAAAGGCGATTTTAAAAGAAACGTAGATACAAATGAAATCGTAAAAACAAAAGACTTTAATAAACCGATAGAAAGATTAAAAAACGGAAATTACAAAATGAAATCGGGAATCGTTTATCTGTGCTTTTCAACTGACTTCTTAATTGAAGAAGCAGACGAGTGGAGAGACGATTGTTGGAAAATAATAAAAGAAAGACAGGATTGTACTTTTTTATTTCTGACAAAAAGAATTGACAGATTTATGAAATGTATTCCGAACGACTGGAACGACGGATATAATAACGTTGTTGTATGTTGCACTATTGAAAACCAAAAAAATGCAGATTACAAATTATCTGTTTTTAAGCATTTACCTATCAAACATAAATGTATTACAGCCCAGCCGTTATTAGAAAATATCGATATCGCAAAATATCTCGATAATATAGAATTAGTTGTCGTGGGCGGAGAAAGCGATATAAATGCAAGACCACTGGATTATGCTTGGGTACTTAACATCAGAGAGCAATGTATAAGAAAAAACGTTAATTTTGAGTTCAGGCAATGTGGAACTTATACCCTAAAAGATGGAAAGCAATATCAAATACAGACAAAAGATTTGTGTAAACAAGCAAAATTAGCTAATATTGATTATAAAAGAAAATAATAAAAGTTCAGCAATTAAAATGCCGAGCCCTCACAAATTGCAAGGGCTCGGCTTTATTTTTCATATTATTTTCTTGTAGTAAATCCGAAGAAGCCGTTGTAAACGGACTTGCTTTCACTGACGGATACGAACGCCTTTGCATCCATAGTATTTATAATCGTTCTCAGCTCTTTCAATTTGTCGCTGTTGGTCTCCACAAAAATCATATAAGTTTCGTTATTGTTGTTAGCGCCTTTTGCGGTTATAATCGTCTGACCGTAACCCTTTTCTTTCAACTCTTTGACAATGTCGTCGTTCTTACTGCTTAAAATTATCTGCACGTGAATTTTGGATTTAACGAATTTTTTGGAAAGAATTCCGCCGAGCAGAGTTCCGAGTGCAAAACCGAGAGAGTATGCAAGAGCAAGTACGAGAGTATCGACTACGGGGTTAGCAATGGCATAATCGAGCGCAGCTTTAACAATCATAAACCAGAAGAAAGCTTCTACAAAGCCGATAGGTGCGGCAATTTGCGGCTTATTCTTTACTGTAAAAACCGTTCTTATAGAGGCAAGACCCATATCGACGGTTCTACCCAAAATAACGATAAAGAATACTATTACCAAATCAAGCTGAGTTCCAAAAAACATAAGAATTTATCCTTTTAAAGTGAATTTCCAATATAATTATTATACATAAAAAGTAAACAAGAGTAAAGAAAAATGCGCTGTAAATACCTAACAGTTTTTTGCCTATATCACTTTGCAGGCGGCAAAAACATACTATGTAATACCGCCTTTAATTATGACTTTAAGCGTTTGTATGATAGTAAGGGACGAGGAGGACACCCTCGCCAGATGCCTCGATTGCGTTAAGCCGTTTGCCGACGAAATAGTTATTGTCGATACGGGCTCAACAGATAACACCGCAGAAATTGCACGTCGTTTTACCGACAAGGTATTTGATTTTGTCTGGTGCGACGATTTTTCCGCTGCGCGCAATTTTTCTTTTTCGAAAGCTACGTGCGATTTGGTAATGTGGTTGGACGCGGACGACGTAATAACCGCAGACAACGCCGAAATGATTGCCGAACTTAAAAAGGACGACAATTTCGATACGGCATTTTTGATGTATGCGGCGGCGTTCGACGGCGACAAACCGACGTTCGAATATTACCGCGAGCGGATATTCCGCCGCGAACTCAATTTGCAATGGCAGGGTGCGGTGCACGAGGCGATAACGCCTGCGGGCAGGATAGTATATTCCAAAGCCTGCATTTATCATAAAAAGATAAAAGAAAGCGACCCGCTCCGCAACCTTTCTATCTATCAACGGCGCATATCCCGCGGCGAAACGTTAGTTGCGCGGGATAAGTTCTATTACGGGCGCGAGCTGTATTTCAATGGTATGTATACGGAATGCGTAGCGGTTCTGCGCGGTTTTTTATCGGGCGGCGGCTGGATTGAAAACGAGGTGGAGGCGTGCCGGACAATTTTTAAGGCGTTGCGCGCTTTAGGTAAAGAAGAGGAGGCGCTTTCCGCGCTTCTACACGCGTTTTCACTGTCATATCCGCGTGCGGAGGACTGCTGTATTCTGGCAAGTATATTCGAGAGCAAAAACGACGTCCGTTCGGCTATATACTGGTACGAACGGGCGCTCGCATC
>CAZACR010000155.1:0-2796 GCA_964483715.1 uncultured Clostridia bacterium | reverse complement strand
TTTCGAGTTCCCGCTCGTAGAGTTAAAAGCAGCATTTCCGTCAATATGCTGCACCGCGATATCTCCGCTGGTAGTTGCTATCTGTGCATTCCCTGTGATTATTTCCGCATTCACATAGCCGCTGGTACTTGCTATGTTCGTCTCCCCGGCAAGCTCTTTTACCGTGATATCTCCACTGGTTGTCGCTATATTGATATCTCCGGCACTTCCATTCTTTTCTGTCCCAATCGTTTCAATCTCAACATTTCCGCTGGTACTTGCCAATGATACATTGCTTGCCGTTACATCCGGCATAGTAATCTCACCACTTGTAGATGCTGCGCTCAAATCTCTTTCCAGTACCAGATCCATTTCGGAAGTAATATTGCCGCTGGACGTTGCAAGCGCAAGTTCCCCTTTGTACGAAGCCGGCAGCCAGACTTCGGTGTAACCGCCTCCATAGCCGAAATGGAAAAATCCTGCCCGTATTCTGCTTCTCTTCTTCCCTTTTACTTCGATTCTGCTGCCATTCACCGACACTGTGGACAGCTCATTCTCATTCAGTTCGAACTCGTTATACTCTTTTATCGCCAGCACGTCTCCCTGTCCCTCATACAGATAAATATCATTGCTGTTCTTACTATAGGAAACAGAAATGCTGTCTATCCCGTCAATCGGCACCTCTTTTTCGAGCACCAGATGCATGCCGATATAACTCCTATCATCATATCCGCCTCGAAAGGCCCTGTATATATTATGTCCTGTCATACCATAGGCAAATATCCCGCACAGAAGAACAACCAGAATACATAATGCCACAAGCAGTCCGATCTTCAAATTTCTCATATTCCGTCATTCCTTTCACTCGAAGTAATTATCTTTCTTTTTCAGTTCAAATATAAGTTTCACAATTGCCTGCACACAAAGTGCGATCAGGAAAATGATCCATGTGATATACCATTTATAAGTGGTAAAGCTGATGATAAAATACAGGATCAATGTCACTGTCCATATGATAGAATTAACAGATTTCCTGACTGCCTTGTCTTTATTGCTGCTATACTTTGCCTCCTTATACAGCTCTACCATGTCATCCTTCTCTCTTTTCGTGAAACCGGGATACATGTTTGCCGCATACACGAGCATGACCGTCGGTGCAATGCATATCAGCAGAGCAAGCACAAAGCCGAGCGCAGCCAGATCATACCTGTAACTTCTTGTTATCTCACTGATCAATCCAAAGAAAAAGAATACGACTCCCGCAAAAATATACAATCCAACCGCAGTAGCTGTGAACACCGCCTTTTTCTTTCGCTCTTCCTCAGACAGGGTAAGCAGATTCCGCTCCTCCACCTCCGGGAAGAGTTCTGTCACATCACCGATGGACTCTACCACATTATGATAGGCATCCTCCTCGGAATAGCCGTCTGCCACCATATCATCATATTTATCCATGGCATTCTGGATCATTTCCTGTTTTAAGTCAAGCGCCTTTCTTGTCTTGGGCGCATCTGCAAATAATTCATTAAAATGCAGTGTGATTTTTTCTTTCATAATCTTCTTCCTCCTTATAAATTGCCGCTTCTATTCATTTTAACAGCTGATCTATAATCTCCTTGGCTTCCTGCCACTCCTGCTTATAGCCCTGGTATGCCTTTCTGCCCTCGTCCGTTATGGCATAGTAACGACGTCTTGCTCCGACTGTTTCATCTCCCCAGTAGGTTCTGATGCTGCCTGCCTGTTCCAGCCGCCGAAAAGCCGAGTAAAGTGTTGCTTCTTTTAACTCATAAGCATTGTTGGTCTTCTTCATAATATCCTTGTTGATCTGATAACCATAGCTGTCCTGTTCCAAAAGGTGCGAAAGTATGATCGCTTCCGTATGTCCCCTGAGTATATCTGATGTGATCGACATGCGCCTTCCCCCTTTCTCATATGCTTTACCATTACATTTCATAGTATCTATCCTGATGATATACAATATATATTAATATACCTCGCCTGTCAAGGTATGTTGGCAAAATAATTATATATAGTAATGAATCCCTACAAAACTTGATCTCTCAAGCTTTGCAGGGATTCCATTTATATATCGCTCTGCTGCTAATTTATCCGGATACTCTTTCCTTTTGCTTTATTATAACAAGGGCTATTGACGTAACAGCAATGTATCCAACAAGAGCAATAACGGATGCTTCGATTCCGAACTCGCCTCCAGTTAACGCAAAGGATTTTGAATCCAAAACATAAGTCATAACCGAATACTCATTTGCTTTTTCGCTAATGCTAAGACCTCCCCCAATGATTATGATGTTCCAAATTGAATGAACAATTCCACTGTTCCATACTGAATCACTTTCCATAGCAATCATTGAAAACATAATGCCTACCATTGTTCCTGCTGCCAAAACTAAAATACAGCTCAACGCTGAAAAATGCATTCCAATCAAATGCACCGATGCAAATAGGACTGACGGAACAAGAACTGCTGCGGTTGTGTTCCACCTTTCTCTTATAAGGTTCATTATGACACCTCTAAAGACCATTTCCTCAACCAATCCGGCCGCAATGCCTGTAAATACGATCCCTGCACTTAAAGTGGCAAATATCTGATCTTTATCCATTCCTGATGATACAAATTCTCCCGGCAACAATAGAAAAGTTCCCTTAACAATAACCGGCAGCGCAACGGCTGCAATGATCCACTTTACCTTTACTGTGATACGAAATATTCTGATATCTGTTTTCAGGACTTTACTAATTAATACTTTTAGCAGGAAATACGAAAGCAATAGATAAAGAATACCGGCAATTATATTG
>CAZACR010000154.1:0-2808 GCA_964483715.1 uncultured Clostridia bacterium | reverse complement strand
AGTGCAAAATGTATATGAAGAACTTCGGCGAATTCTTCAACGACCAGATTGAAACCGCCGCATGCATAGTTTTCAGCCATACCGACGTTGCGAGCGACGAAAAACTCGCAACCGCCTTAAAGCTTGTAAAAGAGCACAACCAGGGTGCTACGGTTGTAACCACGGCTTGGAATTTGCTGGACGGCAAACAGATATTAGAGGCTATGGAGCACGCTTCCACGCTCGAAGAAGAGCTTGAAAAGCTAGAAGGCGAGCACCATTGCTGTCACCACCACGACCACGACGAGGACGAAGAGGAGCACGAACATCATTGCTGCCACCACGACCACGACGAGGAAGAGGAGCACGAACATCATTGCTGCCACCACCACGACCATGACGAGGAAGAACACGAACATCATTGTCATCATCACGACCATGACCACGAACATCACCACCATCACCACGCGGACGAAGTTTTCGCAAGCTGGGGCGTTGAAACTTCTAAAAAGTTCACGAAAGAGCAGCTTGAAGTTATGCTTTCCGAGCTTTCCGACAGCGTGCGCTTCGGCACGGTTCTGCGCGCTAAGGGCATAGTTTGCGGAGCAAACGGAGAGTGGCTGCATTTCGACTACGTACCGGGCGAAAGCGACGTGCGCACGGGTAGCGCGGAATACACGGGCAGACTGTGCGTAATAGGCAGTAAAATCGACGAAGAAGAGCTTAAAGAGCTGTTTGGAGTATAAGACGGGTTATGACGGAAATTAACGTTTATCTGTTTCTCGGTTTTCTTGAATCGGGAAAGACTAAATTCATACAGGAAACGCTGGAAGACCCACGAATGGAAAACGGCGAGAGAACGCTGCTTCTCGTTTGCGAGGAAGGAGAGGAGGAATACGATACTTCCAAATTCGCCGTTAAAAACGTGGCAATAGAGTATATCGATACGGCGGAGGACTTGAACGAAGGCACTCTCGAATATCTCACGAAAAAGCACCGCGCGCAGAGGGTGGTTATCGAATACAACGGCATGTGGCTGTTGCAGCAGCTGTTCGACGCGATGCCCGAAAGCTGGGTTATAAACCAGATTATGACCTTCTTTGACGCGGCCACGTTCGTAAATTACAATCAGAATATGCGCCAGCTTGTTTTCGACAAAATTCAGATGACGCAGATGGTTGTATTCAACCGCTTCAAGGGCGGGTACGAAAAGGAAGAATTCCACAAAATCGTCCGCGGAGTTTCGCGCAGACCCGATATCGTTTACGAGTATATCGGCGGCAAGGCGGAATACGACGATATAGAAGACCCGCTTCCCTTCGACGTAAACGCGCCCGTAATACAAATCGAAGATAGGGATTTCGCTTATCTTTACCGCGACCTTTCGGAAAATCCCACTCAGTATATCGGCAAAAAGGTGCAGTTCAAAGGTATGGCGGCGGTGTCCAAAAAAGTGCCCGCAGGCTGTATAGTTATAGGCAGGTTTATTATGACCTGCTGCGAGGCGGATATCGCATACGACGGCTTTGCGTTAAAGACCAAAGGGCTTATTACAAACGTCGCCACAAAGGATTGGCTTAACGTTACGGCTGAAGTGGCTTACGAATACAGTGCGGTATACCGCAAACAGGGTCCCGTTTTAGTAGCGGAAAAAATAGAAAGATGCGAGCCGCTTCCCCCCGAAGAAAGCGTGGCAACTTACTATTAAGGTATTTTTATGGTAGAGACAAGACAAAAGAAATCCTTTACTGGATATTTTAAATCGTTCGGAAAGTATTTTCTGCAGCGCAGTAAAAGCAGTATTGCAACTACTGTTTTTATGGCGCTGTACCTTGCTTTCTGCATAGGCTCGATTATTTACTTTGCAATAATCGGGTACGGGCGCGACTGCCTTATCGGGCTTACGTACGTTGCGATAGCGCCCATATTTTATCTTGCGGAGTTTAATCTCAAAATACGTTCGCCGCTGCCTTATACGCTGTTCGTTCTCGTGTTCTGCGTGTTCTGCTATCTGGGCGCGAGCTACAATTTTTACACGATAATCCCCGTGCTGGACGATATACTTCACGTCTGCTGGGGGGTGCTATTTTCCACTTTGGGTTTCTGTATAATCAAGTCGCTTACGGGCGAACCGAAAAACGTAAAGCAATTCGTCGCATATCTTTTATTCAGCATAGGTTTTTGCATGCTCCTTTCCGTACTCTGGGAAATTTACGAGTTTACCTGCGACAACATTATGCACAGTTTCGATATGCAGGAAGATACGATAATACATCATTTTCATTCTTTCATGCTTTATCCCGGCTACGACCATTTGCACACCTTTGAAGTTGACGGCATTGTGCATACAATCATCTACGGACAAAACGACGAAGTGCTTCTGGAACTGGACGGTTACCTCGATATCGGACTGTACGACACTATGTGGGATTTGATCTGGTGCGTGATTTCCACCTGCACACTTTGCATAGTGCTTGCAATCGACCGCAAAGCAGGCGGAAAGCTTTACCCTCATATAATACCCGTATACGTGGGCAGGGAAGGCGAAGCGGAAGAGAAGCAGGAAACGAAAGCGGAGGCGGAGGAAGCCGAAAACAGCGAAATCGCAGATAAAGTTGAATAATTTTTATCAAACCCCTTGAAAAAGATTACAGAATAAGTTATAATACAATAGTTGTAAATATTGGAAAATATTTGTAAGAAAAATACCATATAGAAAACAGGAGGAAAATTTTCTATGGCAAAAAAGTATTGCTACCTTTTCACCGAAGGTAACGCAAAGATGAGAGAGCTTTTGGGCGGCAAGGGCGCAAACCTTGCGGAAATGAC
>CAZACR010000153.1:0-2808 GCA_964483715.1 uncultured Clostridia bacterium | reverse complement strand
GCGAAGGCGGCAGAACGGTTGGTTCCGGCGTTGTAGCTAAGATTCTTAAGTAATCAAATCAATTAAATTAAAAGACGGTAAGTTTGCTTACCGTCTTTTTTATTTGTTCTATTACTTGAAATATTTATTAAGTAAGAGTATACTATAAATAAGAGGTAGCGAAAATCATGTTTAAATTTGTCAATAAAAAGAAAATTGCGGGAATTTTTGCGGCGTTTATAGGGCTTGTTGCGGTTGTCGGCGCATCTGTCAGCTCCGCGTTTGCTTACAGACCGAGCTACGACGAGTACCGTATTGGCAGCGTAAGCAGCGGAATTTTATGCTGTCAGGGCGAAGCTTCTTTGGACGTAAAGAAGCTGAAACTGACTTTCGACGTTCCCAGTATGCCGCAGGCTGACGACTATACGGACGTAAACTACCGCTCAAAGGTAACGAGCGAATACACGCTTTACAACCCCTGGGACGAAACGGTTACCGCCAGGTTGGTCGTCCCCGAAATGCAAAAACCCAATTATTTCGGAAACAACCCCGACGTAACTCCCGTCGTTACGGTAAACGGCGAGAAAGTGCAAACCGAAGTAAGACATTCGGCAATAGAATACTACGGCAAGGGCGGTGTGGAATTATCCGACGAATGGTATTCGGACGCGTTCTTCAATCCCGAATTACCCGTTCATACCTATAAGATAAACGCGGGTGCAAATCTCTCGTACGCGTATCTCAAAGGCGATATTATTACCGATTACACCAAAGCGCGTTATATTGCGGACGAGTCGGACGAATTCTCGTGCAGATATTCCAAAGACGGCGAAAATATTTTCTATATCCTCGGTGACGACAGCACCGTTAATTTCGACGCTCTTTCGTTCTACGATTATAACAGATATGAGCTCGAGCGCATAAGCGATTTGTTCACTTTGGAAAAAGTCGAAACGATAACGCTTGCGGAATTAGTGCTAAGAAGCGTACGCCCCGTTGACGGCGTCAGCGATTTAGACTGGTACAACGGTATGCTTGCAGGCTTTTCCAACGGCGAATGCGTTTGCAGTAAATTCGATTTAACGGTAAACAATCTTAAAAAGTATTATCAGTATACGGTTGAAATCGCACCCAAAGGCGAGCTTGTAACAAGCGTTACATTTCCCGTATATCCCGATATTTATTCCTCGGATAAATGTGATTATTATTACAACATGTCGTCCGCGGTATGCTGGGGCGGCTTCGGCAAAATCGAAGTTGAAATAAACACAGCTTTCTATATTTCCGAAACCGCAAAGGATTTCCAGAAGACGGATACGGGTTATAAGACGGTTTACTCCGTAGCTCCCTACGGCACGATATTCTTCTCGCTTAACAGAAATTATTCGGGCAACTCGGGCAGCAGCGTTTCGTCAAGCTCAAAAACACCCGTAGCTCTCGTTATTTTCCTCGTATCACTGCTTGTGCGCGTGGTAATATTCGTTATAGGCGGCGGCATATCGTTCATAGTGCTTATGGTTAAAAAGAGCAAACAAAGTCAATAACGGTTTAGAGGTAAAATTATGTTAAACAACAAGAAAGCGATAATAACAGGCGGTACGCGCGGCATAGGCAGAGCTATTGCGGAAAAATTTTTATCCAACGGCGCGGACGTAGCCGTGTGCGGTTCGCGTATGGAGACTGCCGAAAAGGCGGCAAAGGAATTGCAGGCGCAGTTCCCTCAAAGGAAGGTTATAGCGCTTGCTCCCGATTTGACAAACGTTAATGAAGTGACCGAAGCTTTCGGTCAGGCTTGTAAGCAGCTCGGCGGGCTTGATATTCTCGTCAACAACGCAGGGCTTTCCGCGCGCGCTCCCTTAATGGACTACGATTACGCGGAGTTTGAAAAAGTGGTAAACCTCAATCTCAACGCGGTGTTCGTATGTTCTCAGGCTGCGGCAAAGCTTATGAAGGAAAAGGGCGGCTGTATAATCAACACAAGCTCTATGGTCGCCAAGTACGGTCAGCCTTCGGGAGTTGCGTACCCCGCAAGCAAGTTTGCGGTTAACGGACTTACGCTTTCGCTTGCACGCGAGCTCGGCGCTTACGGAATTAGGGTAAACGCGGTCGCTCCCGGCGTTACCGATACGGATATGATGGCGAACGTGCCCAAGGAAGTGCTTGCGCCCGTCGTCGCGCAGATACCCCTTCGCAGAATAGGCAAGCCCGAAGAGGTCGCAAACGCGTTCGTGTTCCTTGCAAGCGATATGGCTTCGTATATTACGGGTGCGGTTTTACCCGTTGACGGAGCGGCAAGGTCGTAATAATGTTTTGCAGAAATTGCGGAAAAGAAATTCACGACGAAGCGGTCATCTGCGTGCATTGCGGTACGTATGTAAACTGCGCGGTTTTGCCTTTACAAACCGCACCGACTGCGCCGTCGGTTGTAAACGGCGCGGAAAAGAAAAACAGTTTCGCCCTTATGGGTTTTATCTTTTCGTTTTTCGGGGTTTTCGGCTTTCTGTTCTCGATACTCGGGCTGGTTTTCAGTATAATCGGCTTGGTTAAATCGAAAGAGCTTGAAAACGGTAAAGGCTTCGGCATTGCGGGAATAGTTATAAGCGTGGTTGCGTTTTTCGTGCACGGCGTAATTATGGCGTTTATGATACGGTTATTTGCCGCAATCTTTTTCCTATTGGTTTTGATTATCTGTTTATAGTAATTTAAAATTTAAGCGCGGGCTTTATAGCCCGCGCTTTTTTCATTTATTAAAAAATTCACATTCGCCTTTTAGAGTGCAGTTTTCGCAGTCGGGCTTTCGGGAATGGCAAACGCGCCTGCCGTGAAAAA
>CAZACR010000152.1:0-2816 GCA_964483715.1 uncultured Clostridia bacterium | reverse complement strand
TTGCGGGCGCTTTTCATTTTCCGCGTTTAAGCCTGTTTACGGCGTTTTCGTGCCGCTCGATAATGCCCGCCATAGGGTTGTAATGAAGCTCTGTTTCGGGCGGTGGAGCGGTCTTTTCCGGCTGAGGCGGAGCGGAGGGGAAGTCCGCTACGGACTCGGTAGGATTATTTGGTGCGGCGTTCATACCGCCCAACGCTTTCAAAAGGTCAAAAAGAGCGAAATTTTCCGTAAATAAAAGCCTCCTTGCAATAATTTTTTAAGGTTAGTGCGTTATTTTTAATTGCCTTAACTGCGTTATTGTTGTATAATTATCGGGTATAGGTGTAAAAGCCTTAAATTCTTGACGACATTATCGGAGATAATATGCGTAAACGTTATACTAAAATTATATGCGCGGCGGTCGCGGCTATTTCCGCTTTCGGTATGGTTTTTTCTTCGGCTTGCAGCAACTACAAGTGGCAGGCGGTTGATGAAAAGGACACTTTCGCGAAAGAAGTGTATTCTAACGGCGGCTTTTTGGTGCAGACCGGCGGTAAAGACGGTAACGACGGCTTCGTCTACTTTATAAACGGCAAAGCAAGCAACACTGCGGACAATACGTTCGGCTCGGTTGTTAAAGGCAGCATTCAGCGCATTAAAAAGAGCGATTTGAAAGACGGAAACTATTCTTCCACCCAGACGATAGTTCCTTCCGTAGTATATTCTGGTCAATATAACGCCGGTATTTATATTTACGGAGATTATATTTACTACACAACGCCTTCCACCCAGAAGGACGGTAGCGGTAATGTTCTGAACAGTTCGCTTGATTTCAAGCGCACCAAGCTTGACGGTTCCGAAACCGAAAAGAATTACTTGTGGCAGAGCAGCGACAACGCGGTTGACTACCGCTTCGTACAGAATGAAGAGGGTAAGGTTTATATCCTTTACGCGATTTCGGAAAATCTGTACGGTACGTCGGCAACCAACATTCACTCCGTGAACTGTGAAACGGGCGAGAACAAATTGCTCGCTTACAACGTAAGCTCGTACGTGTTTGATACGAAAAACCCCGAAAATCCCGTCGCTTACTACACGATGAACGTGCCTTACTTCGTCGGCGGAACGCAAAACTACGGCTATAACCAGGTTTACAGGGTAAGTGCGGACGTTCATTCTATTCCCAGAACGTACGATTTCTCCGAAATAGATGACTACGACGCGGAAAAAGACCCCGTTTACGTCAACTACGGCGACTACGTTTTCGACGGAATCGGCACTACGCAGAACCAGACGGAAGGCAGAGTTACGCAGTTCAACTACGCGCATTGGAAAAAGGACGCCGAATACAAACTCACTAATTCCGAATACACGTATACCTTAAATTCCTACGAAAACGGCGACTTGTATTTCACAAGGACCAGCGCAACAGGCAGCT
Source organism: uncultured Clostridia bacterium (assembly GCA_964483715.1). Taxonomy (GTDB): domain Bacteria; phylum Bacillota; class Clostridia; order Christensenellales; family Borkfalkiaceae; genus Coproplasma. The sequence goes on along the minus strand of CAZACR010000152.1, from coordinate 1,399 downwards.
CTACCGGCAACAGATACTTGCTTTCAGACAGTAAAATCGACAGCGATAAAAACGGCAAAGTAGACGTAACGTGGGACGCGGTAAGTGAGAATGACGATATTGAACCGTTCCTCTATCTCACCGACTCCAACACGTATACTTTTGTCGAAATGGAAGGTAAAACCTACGCAATAAACGCCGGTTCTTCCGGTATTACCAAGGGCGAGCTTGTTAACGGCGTTGTACAAAACGTTTACACCGTAAGCGAAGATACAGGCGCGACCATTTTACAGATAAGAGACGAAGCTACTTCAGAGAATACGACGCCCAGAAAGTACTTATATTATTCGGTATCGGGCGGCAACGGCTATACTTTCAACCGCATTGCAATCGACGGCAGCGAGAACGACTACAACGACCTCCCCGAGGAAGTCACCTGGGATAACACCTGGACTTATCGCGGCGTTAAGATACTCGACCTTGACGCGTGCTCAGATTGGTACGCACCCGAATTCGTAGGCAATACTATCGTGTTTGCAAGCGAAACGTTCGGAATGTCTTCTTACAACTATGTAATGGCATGTAACCTTGAAAAAGACGGTTATATGATGACCAACAAGGCGATAAACGATTACAACGAAAAGTTCGAAGCGGTTACCGAAAAGATAGAAGCGTACAACGACGAAGAGAACGCGGACGGAACAAATGCTTACGAAAATCTTTCCAACGCGCTCAAATATCTCTTCTATACGGGCGACGAGGGCTATCTGGATACGCTTATTCAGGCTTACATGGATATCGAGGGCAGGGATAAGGAATATCTCTATTCCGAAAGAACTGCTGAAATCTACCACGAGTTTGCTACGGCTACGGGCGACTGGGCTGACTACAAAAAGGACGAAAACGTAAAGAAAGTCAACGGTGAAGACGTTAGTGCAAACTCACGCGATTATTACTACGGCTTACTCGGCAAAATGTCCGAAGAGGACGCGGAAGCGCTGAAAGAAGCCTACAAGTCGGAATATATGCAGGCTTACCCTGTGGATAATTCAACCTGGTGGGAAAAGCTGAGCACGGGCGCTAAGGTAGGCTTTATAATCGGTATGGTTGCGGCAGGACTTGTAGTTCTCGGCGGAATTGCGCTTCTTACGTTGTTTATAGTTAAGCGTATTAAGAAAAAGAAGGAAGGCGCAGCGGACGACAGCAAGATGAAAGTCGATATTACCGACGACAAGAACGTTAACGTTTACGACGACGAAAACAACTAATAAGGTCAACTTTAACAAAAATAACTGCGAGGGCGAACCCGAAAGTCGGGCTCGCCCTCGATTTTATATTTTTGATAAATATTTTTAAAATTTTCGCTAAAATAATTTATTAAAACAGTTTACAAATTTTTTAAATGCTAATATAATGTTAC
>CAZACR010000151.1:0-2832 GCA_964483715.1 uncultured Clostridia bacterium | reverse complement strand
ATGTCAATAATCATAATTGACAAAGTCAATTTAAAATGCTAAAATAAATCAGGCGCGGAGGATAACGCCTATGCCTGAAATAACTTCGATAGAACCGCAGATAAAGGATAAAACCCGTTGCAGCATTTTCGTGGACGGCAGGTTTTACTGCGGATTGAAGCTTGAAGTCGCAATTAAATTCCGTTTGAAAGCGGGGATGCACGTCGAAAAGGAAGACCTCGACAAAATCCAGCTCGAAACGGAAAAAGCGCAGGCTATGGATAAAGCGTTGACCCATCTTTCCGCGACGATGAAAACGGTCAAGCAAATGCGTGATTTTCTCACTAAAAAAGGATACGTTCAGGCGGTTTGCGACTACGTTCTGGAACGGCTTGCATATTACGGCTACGTGAACGACGAAGCATACTGCAAGGCGTATCTTTCGAGCGTAAAGGGCAAAGGCAAGCGCGCTATCGAGGTCGAGCTTTTAAAACGCGGCGTCGAAAAAGGCATAGTCGAGCAAGCGCTTGAAGATTACGAAGAGGACGAAGACGAAGTTGTCGCGCTGCTGCGAAAGTATCTGCGCGGCAAGGAGATAAACAGAGAAAATATATATAAGGGCTGCCGCTATCTGGTTGGTAAAGGATATTCGTACGAAGCGGCGAAGAGTGCGGGCGAGAGATTAGATGAAGGCGAAGATTATTGAACTTGAGGAGATTGATTCTACAAATTTATTCTGTAAAAGGTGCAATGCGGACGAGTTCGATTGCGATTTGATAGTAACCGCCGAAAGGCAATTAAACGGAATGGGCACAAAGGGCAGAAGCTTTTCTTCAGAAGAGGGAGGGCTGTACATATCCCTTATGCGCAAACTGGAAAATTTCGATTTTTCAAAAACGTTTTCGATAATGATAAACGCGTGCGTGGCGGTGTGCGAAACGCTTGAAAAAATAGGGTTAGAGCCGCGCATAAAGTGGGCTAACGACGTTTTGGTCGGCGGCAAAAAGATATGCGGAACGCTTATAGAAAACAGGCTTTTGTCGGGCAACGTTTGCACATCGGTCGTGGGTATGGGCATAAACGTAAATAACCCCCTTCCCGAAGAGCTGCGCGATACGGCGACTTCGGTCAGCGAGCAGAAGGGCAAAGCCTATCCTGTAAAAAAGCTGCGCAATATTTTAATTAAAAATTTACAAAAGGAATATACGGTGGCGGATTATAAACGCTACGTCGACTGGTTCGGTCGTCAAGTCGACTTGACCTGCGGCGACAAAGTTATTTCCGCCGTCGCGTTGGACGTTGATAACGACGGTTCGCTTGTCTGCGAAATAGACGGCGAAGTCAAAAAAATAAACAGTGCTGAAATGAGTTTGAGGTTAAAATGCAATACTATTTAACAATCGAGCAAATGCGTGCCGCTGACGAATTGACTATCCGCAGCGGTTTCCCCAAGGCAACGCTTATGCGCCGCGCAGGCTGTGCAATAGCGGAAGAAGTGTGCGAAGTAGCGGAAAATTCAGGCGTTAAAGACGTTCTGGTCGTATGCGGTACGGGCAACAACGGCGGCGACGGCTACGTCTGCGCTAACGAGCTGTTATCGCGCGGACTCAACGTAAAGGTTTACGCAATGGAAGGCAAAATGACTGCCGACTGTTCGCGTGAAAAGAAGCGTTATAAGGGCGAATATTCCCAGCGTATCGCAGGCAAAATTATCGTTGACTGTCTGTTCGGTACTGGGCTTTCGCGTGCCGTGGACGCCAATTACGCAGCGGTTATAAAAAAGATTAACGCGAGCAACGCGTACGTTATTTCCGCGGATATGCCCAGCGGCTTATGCGGCGACACGGGCGCGGTTCTCGGCGCTGCGGTCAAAGCCGATATGACGGTTGCAATCGCATACGCAAAATTAGGCTGCGTTATGGGCGACGGCATAGATTACGTAGGTAAACTCGTCGTCAAGGATATAAAAATCAAATCTCACGACGGCGTTTGCGCATGCGTATATGACGAAGAGGACATTGCAGCGTTATTCCCCGACCGCAAGCGCAATTCCAACAAGGGCAGCTACGGCACGGCGTGCATAGTTGCAGGTTCGGAAAGCTTCCCCGGAGCGGCGGCTCTTTCGGTTGCCACGGCGTTGAAGTCGGGTTGCGGCTACGTTGCGGCTAAGGTTGAAGAAAAAATCAAATGGGGGCTGTTCCCTACATATCCGCAGGCGATTTATACAAGCGAGCCCGATTTATCCGCAGAAAGTATAGCAATCGGTATGGGTATGGGCAATACAAAGGAAACGTACGACGCGGTATGCTATCTGCTTGAAAACTATACCGGCAAGCTGATTATCGATGCGGACGGAATAAATGCGCTCGCGCAGTACGGCAAAGCCGTGTTAAAGACGGCAAAGTGCAAGGTGCTTTTGACTCCGCACGTAAAAGAATTTTCGCGCATTTCGGGGTATACGCTTAAAAGCCTTGCGACAAAACCCATAGAGTTAGCGAAAAAATTCGCTCAGGAATATAATGTAACAGTACACCTTAAAAACGCTGTGTCTATAACGAGCGACGGCGAACATTGCGTTCTTTCGCTCAGCGGCAACAGCGCGCTTGCCAAGGCAGGCAGCGGCGATATGCTTTCGGGCTTAATCTGCGGCGGCGCGGCAAGGGGGTTAGACCTTATTCAGGCGGCGGTAAGCGCCCAGTACGTTCTCGGAAAAACGGCTGAAATCTGTTCGGAAGAGTACGGCGAATACTGCGTTACCGCGGCGGACATCATAAATAATTTACATTTGTCCGTCAAATGCTTGACGCAAAAGAAATAATGTGTTAAATTAAATCCGTTGAAAGGGAGTAGTTT
>CAZACR010000150.1:0-2840 GCA_964483715.1 uncultured Clostridia bacterium | reverse complement strand
AAATGCTACTGTGGCTCAGTTGGTAGAGCAGCTGATTCGTAATCAGCAGGTCGCCGGTTCAAGTCCGGCCAGTAGCTCCAAAAAACCGAAAGGACATTTGTCCTATCGGTTTTTTTGTACAATTGATTGGTTTGAACCGTCAGCGCCTGCTGGTTATCTGTAATTGGTCACTAAAAAAGACTTAGGTAAATTCCTAAGTCTTTTTTCTTAACTTTATTTAGTTGTTTTCTGAATTATTATCCGTTTCATTATCGTCATCTGACGAGTCGTTAACCTGTTCAAACGTCGTTGTGTCGTCGTGGGGAATTGTTTTCCAACCGACCTTTACGAACAAACAAGCAATTTCAAGCGGTATAGAAAGGAAGAGGAATATAGGCCACAGGAACAATGCTCCTAATTGAACAAAGAAATTTGCGTTTTTGATACGCTTATGCTCAACAATCAGAATTATCAATCCTGCAAGGAAATTCGCTGCGTAAAATCCTGCCGTCGAATAACCCAGATTTATTGCCCAGTTAATCCACACTGTCGCGGCGTCGTAACCGAAGAAGGGAGAGAACGCATAACAAATTGCTTGTCCGATAAACAGAATGGTAGTGATTATGCAAACGGGAAGAATATTCACCGACATATCGTACAGAGAAACTTTATATTTTCCGCCGCCGTGTTTTTTAGGTTTGAATATTCCTTTAAGCAAATCCCAATAGCGTGACAGGCATACAAGCAAATGCCCCTTTGCCCATCTTAAACGCTGCCTAAGCATAATGCGTACGTTCGTAGGTTGTTCGTCGTAAAAAACAGCTTCGTCGCAGTAGTAAATTTTGCGGTTACGGAGAATCTGGTCAGCCGAAAATTCCCAGTCCTCGGTCAACGTTACGTACTGCCAGCCGTCTTTAACGACTTCCGAAGGGATAACATAGCCCGTGCCCTGTACGCGCGTCGAACACTTGCAAACCGTTCTGCCGCGGCTTTCGAGTCGGCAACCCTGTATAAAATAAATACCATACATTGCCGAAATTAAATTTGAGCCGAAGTTTTTGGAATTTCGGAAGGAGGTAATGACGTTTTGTTTTCCGTTAGCGACAAAAGCGTCGTTCATCTTATCAAAGTAATCTTCAGCCAATACGTTGTCCGCGTTAAATAAGAAGAATCCGTCATAGTTTTCCACGCCGTAATCTTCGCGTATTCTGTCGAATAAATATCTGAACGCATAACCCATAGTACATTCGTTCGGATTATTATATTCGTAAACGGTAGCGCCCAACTCGCGTGCAATTTTGGCTGTATTGTCGGTGCAGTTATGCGCTATGACGAATACGTGAAGCTTGTCCTGCGGATATTTATTTTTATAAACGCTTTTAATCAGATTACCGACAACGGCCTCTTCGTTTCTCGCAGGGATAATAATGCCGTATTTAAGTTTTTCTTCCGTCTTCGGGAACTTTTTACGACCGAACAGGCCAATTATACAATATATTACAAAATGTAAAAGCAATAGAGAGAATATTGTTGAAAGAACACCGAATACTAAATCGACTATCTGTAAATATTCCATTTGTTTCACCTTAACCAAGATTTATCAAAATGTTAGAATACAATTTATAGTAGTATAACATATTATTATAATTTTTGCAAGGATAGTTGGCAACAAACGACAAAATTAGCAAAAAATATTGTAAAAATTGTTTGGTTTTGCACTTTTTCGGAATATAATATTAAAAAATTATTATAGTTTATATATAATGAAGAAATAAAATTATGCATTAAGCCCCGCGGCGCTCGCCGCGGGGCTTCTATTATTTGGCCATCCGCCATAAGATATGGTATGAAAATACGCGTAAAAAAATTTGCCGCAATAGCGCTTCCCGTAGTGTTTACCTTGGCGCTCGCAATTACGATAATCTGTTGTTCGGTTTCCTCGTGTGCGGCAACAATAGATTTTTCGGCGGAATTTTACTACGTTTGTTATAAAAGTCCTACGGATTCCCAGTCTGCGGCTTCCGTATCGGGCGTTGTTCACAGTTACGGCGGCGCGGGCTATATAGTTGAAAACGGCGGTAAATACTACGTAACCGTTTCCTGTTATTACAATCAAAACGATGCGGACACGGTGTGCGCAAACCTGAATAATAAGGGGCTTTCTTGTATGGTAATTAAAGCCGAGACGGAAAAAATTTCCCTGCCGTCGTCCGCAAAAAAGAAAGCCGAAAGTTTTAAAGGCACGCTTAATACGATGTATTCTGTTTCTGTTATGTGCTACGATTTAGCCAACGGAATAGATTCGGGAGCGCAAAACCAATCGTCCGCAAAATCAATTCTCGCTGAAATAAGAACAGGGCTGGAAAGCCTGTACAGAGTTAACAAAAATACATGCTTCGAATCCGAACTTTCATATTTAATCGCGGAGTGCGACGACGTTTCCCACGGTTATGTGTTCGCCTACGACGTAAGGAAATTGCAAATTGCGGTAGCGGACAGTATAATTCACACGCGATTGTATTGAAAGGTTGACTAACCGCTTTGTCCGTGTTAAAATAATACGGAAACAAACGGAGGACAAGTTATGAGTTTAGCGGACAAAATATTCGTGGGCAATATGAAAGACATTTTGGAAAACGGGGTTTGGGATACCGATTTGCCAGTGCGCCCCAAATGGGAGGACGGAACGCCCGCGCACACGGTAAAAAAATTCGGCATAGTAAATCGTTATGACCTTAGCAAGGAGTTTCCCGTTCTCACAATCCGCCGTACGGCGTTCAAGTCGTGCGTGGACGAGCTTTTATGGATTTGGCAGAAAAAAAGCAATAACATAAAAGATTTGAATTCGAAAATCTGGGACC
>CAZACR010000149.1:0-2856 GCA_964483715.1 uncultured Clostridia bacterium | reverse complement strand
TTCCGTCAATGTAAAACTATTTTATTATTTTATGAAATTTCTGTCAAGCCGTTTTTAGTGCGGTTTGTAAAGTTTTTTATAAATTTGAAAAGAATTTTTTAAACGCTCTTTTCAGGCTCGTTTGCGGAGGCTTCCGAGCCCTCTCCGCCCGTAAAATCCGTGTTTTGCCTGAATTTTCTGCGCAAAATCACAAAATACGCAATCAGCATAACGGCGCCCGTCAACAGCCAGCTTACGGGGTAAACAATCATAAGCACCCAGAACTTATCCGAAAACGCGCGGAAGACGGTGTATATCCAGATTATCCTCAATCCGCACGACCCAGCGAGCGTAATCAGTGCAGGCAATAAAGAATAACCCGTACCGCGAAGCGCACCGCCCGGTATTTCGTATAAACAGTTCAGCATCCCCGGCAACAGTACGCACCACATTCTTATAACCGCAAAATTTATAGCCTCTTCGTCGGAAGTGTAAATTCTGATAAACAGTCTGCCGCCGAACGTGAAGCTCATACACAGCACGGTTGAAATCACGAAGGCTGCCGCAAAGCATTCACGGAAAATCTTTTTGCACCTGTCAAACTTACCCGCGGCGTAATTCTGCCCGATAAACGTTACCGCCGCCTGAGAAAAACCGTTCACGAAGAAATACACGTACATTTCGAAGTACAGCGCGTCGCCGCTGCCCGCCATAGCCTTTTCCCCGAAGCCGTTTATTGCCGTTTGTATAAGCACGTTGGAAAGCGAGAACACAACGCCCTGCAGCCCTGCGGGAATACCTATTCTGAAAATATCAAACACGTACTTTGCCCGCACTTTGGACTTGCCGAAACGGATAGCGAGCATTTTGTCCTTCATTATGAAAAACATTACGGCTACTGCGCTTACAGCGTCCGATATAACGGTTGCGACCGCCACTCCCGCCACGCTCATTTTAAACACCGCGACGAACAGCATATTCAGCCCGACGTTGAGCACGCCCGCCGCTATCAGCATATAAAGCGGACGGCGCGTATCGCCCACGCTGCGCAGAATTGCCGCACCGAAGTTGTACACCATTAAAAAAGGCATACCTATAAAATATATACGCAAATATCTTACGGCAAGCGGAAGCACTTCCTCGGGAACGTCCATCAAAGATAATACGGGCTCGGAAACTCCTATCCCCACACCCGTAATAATCAAACCGCTTACGAGCGCAATTATCATTGCCGTAAACACAACGCTGTGCACGTCTTCCGTATCGTTTTTACCTATATGCGAGGCGATGACCACCGTAGTGCCCACGGAAAGCCCCGTAAACAGGTTTATGAGCAGATTGATGAGCGCGCCGTTGCTGTTTACCGCCGCCTGCGCGTTGCTGTCCTCGAACCAACCGATTACGGCGACGTCCGCCGAATTGAAAAGCTGCTGCAGTATACCGCTTAACGCAATGGGCAAAGCGAACAGCATAAGCTTTTTTAAAAGCGGCCCGTTGAGCATATCAATCTGATTTGAATTTTTCAATGTTTTATCTTTTGACATAAATATATAAAATAAGGGGGTCGGCGGTTGCCGAGCCCCCATGTAAGCAACTATTTAACTAATATTGCTTTAATTCTCTTAACACCGGCGGAAACATTCTCCTGCTTGGCGATTTTAAACGTTCCGAGAAGTCCCGTGCGCTCCGCGTGGGGACCGCCGCATATTTCCTTGGAAAATTCGCCGATAGAGTAGGTTTTGACGACTTCGCCGTACTTACTTTCGAACAAGCCCGTAAAGCCCTGCTGCTTCGCCTCTTCCAAAGTCATCTCTTTCATAACGACGGGCAAATCCTGCGCGATTACGCCGTTTACCATATCCTCCACCGCTTTCACCTCTTCTGGGGTGAGCTTGCGCGCAAAGTTGAAGTCGAAGCGCAAACGCTCTTCGGTGATATTCGAACCCTTCTGGTTTATCTCGTCCGAGCACACCTTCTTTAAAGCCGCGTGCAACAGGTGGGTTGCCGTGTGCAGATATGTTGTTTCTTCCTTGTGGTCGGCAAGTCCGCACGCGAATTTCTGTTCGCTGCCCGCACGCGATTTCGCCTGATGCTCCGCAAACGCTGCGTTATAGCCTTCCACGTCCACGTCGAGCGATTTTTCCGCCGCCATTTCGCGTGTGATTTCCACGGGGAAGCCGTAGGTATCGTACAGATGGAACGCAGTTACGCCGTCAATCTTGCCGCCTGCGGGAAGGTTAGCCGCAACCTTTTCGAATTCCTTGATGCCCTGTGCGAGCGTTTTGGAGAACTTTGTTTCTTCCTTGTTGAGCTCTTCTTCAATTTTAGCGGAGTTTGCGACGAGCTCGGGATAAACATCCGCATACTTTTCAACAATGGTTTTGGAAATTTCGTTGAGCGCACCCTGAGGCAAACCGATATTTCTGCCGAAGCGCACTGCTCTTCTTATAATTCTTCTTAAAATATAGCCCTGGTCGGTGTTGGAAGGCACTATGCCTTTTGTATCGCCGAGCATAAATGTTGCGGTGCGCACGTGGTCCAAAACTACTCGGAAAGCTTTGGTTATTTCCTCGCTTTCGCCGTATTTATAACCAGTAATCTGCTCTATCTTTTCGATAGCCTTTTCGAATATATCCGTTTCGTAAACGCTGTCCTTGCCGTTGAGTATGCAAAGCGTGCGCTCCAAGCCCATACCCGTATCGACGTTGCGCTGAGTAAGGGGCTCGTACTTGCCCTGTTCGTTCTTATTGTACTGCATAAACACGTCGTTCCAGATTTCGAGGAACGTGCCCTTGGGCGCGTCGTCGAACTGCGTGGAGGAAAGCTTGTCCGCCTCCGCGTGGTTGCGGATTATGTGCATTTCGGTATCGGGTCCGC
>CAZACR010000148.1:0-2858 GCA_964483715.1 uncultured Clostridia bacterium | reverse complement strand
GGCACTACAAGGTTCGGATTATTATCATTTGGTACTCCCGCTGGGAATCGAACCCGGAACGGCCCCTTAGGAGGGGGCTGTTATATCCATTTAACTACGGAAGCGTTTAGCAATCAGCTAAACTATAATACAACACACGCTGTAAAAATGCAACTTATTTTAAACTGTTAAGGTTAAATATATCTTTTATTCACCCATTACTGCTTTTAACGGAGTTTTCTGAATTACGATTGAATAAACAAAATTAAGTAATTCGTATGCAACAAAATAACAAGCAAGGCAGATGCCGAAAACCGCCCAGTCGAAATTATATTTAGGAATATTTTCGTAATTACGGAACACTACGTTTACCATAACGTTGAGCAAACCCCACTGATAAACCGAACCGACGGCAAACCCGATATACGACGGAATATGATACAAGCCCAGAACAGCCAAAAAGTTTTCCTTTTGGTTATAACCGAAAACTTTGAGCATTGCGACAGTTTTAGCGTTTCCGCCTACAACCGTAGTAAGCGCAAGATAGAGCGAGGTCGCCGCAAGCACAAGCCCTATAATTATCATAATAGCGCCCATCATCTCGCTTGCGTAATCGTTCATCGAAAGTCCCATCTGTAACATTGCGGCAACGCAAAATCCGCCGAAAGCGACAAAGAAAACGAGCGACTTCCTCTGTCTGAATACGCTTGCGGAAACGTCGAACAAAAACGGACGGTCTTTCCCCTCCCTCGCTTTAACCTTGACGGGTTTATCGCTTTTACCTTTCAGCAACTGCATTACGGGGCGCTTGAGTTTTAAGTAAGCGATTAGCACGGCGAGAGCGCCGAAAAGCAACGCGGGCACAAGCAACAGCAATAAAAATATGTGTGTCTGAAAATGCAGAGTAATATCTGGCAAAACGTGATTTGAAGCCTGCTGTTCATAGAAACGAGGCATCAGTGTCCAACTTCCGCCAAGCCCGACTACGGCACCCGTAAACACACTTAGGCCAAACAGAGCAAAGCCGCGCGATATCTTCCAGTCGGAATAGCCGAGCGCCTTTAACACGCCAAGCCTACAACTGTTTTTGGCAATATAATGACCGATATAGAAAACGAGTATAACAATAGAAGTTGCAATGAGGCTTCCGCCCGTAACGAGACATACGACGAGGTTATTCATAGTGAGCGCATCGTACGCGATTTGCATTTGCTCGCCTTCGATAAGGCTTTCTATAGCGCTCATATCCACGCTGTAATTCAAGAAAAGATTACACACGAAAACGGCGCAACAAATCATTATACTCACGCCGATAAATTTTACGGCGTCCTTAATACCTATAACCATATTGTTACCAACCTATTTCGTACGCGGATTTAGGCGAAGGATTTTCGTATTCGTCCACTATTTTGCCGCTATTGAGCTTTATGACTTTGTCCGCAGTTTCCGCTATATTGGCGTTATGCGTAACCATAATTACCGTAAAACACATATCTTTTCTCAACTTTAAAATCACGTCCAGAATCTGCCTGCCCGTCGCCTCGTCCAACGCGCCCGTAGGTTCGTCCAGAAAGAGTACTTTAGGGCGTTTTGCGAGCGCTCTAGCTATTGCCACACGCTGTTGTTCGCCGCCCGACATCTGATGGGGATATTTACGCAGTTTATCACCGAGCCCTACCGCTTCTATTATTTGCTTATAGTCGCTATTTGCGGCAAGATTTGCGCCCATTTTTACGTTTTTGTCAACGTTCATATTAGGCAAAAGATAATACTGCTGAAACACGAAGCCGACGTTATCCCTGCGGAACTGCGTCAACTGTTTATCGTTCAGCGCCGTAATTTCGCAATCGCCGTAGAATACTTTTCCGCCGTCAGGCTTTTCCAGTCCGCCGACGACGTTCAAAAGCGTAGATTTTCCCGAACCCGAAGCGCCTAAAATAACGACGTATTCTCCGTCTTTGATATTAAGGCTTACACCGTCGAGTACGGCACGCCTTGCTTCTTTTTCTCCGTAATATTTTAATACGTTTTCAACTTTAATCAATTTTCTTCCCCCTTATATTTAACGAGCAACGACATACAAACGTCGGTCATCATAGCGCCTATTTCGTCTTGACTGAATTCGCAGGTACGCGTTGCGCACATTGCGGCAATTCCGTGAGTAAAAACCCACAAATTTCTATATAACTTAAACGCTGTTTTTTCCGAAACACCGTACTGGTCTTTAACCGACTGCAAAATTTTATCGTAGTTGCCGTCAATAGAAGGCAGCACTGTATCCAGATTGCGAACGGCGTCGTCGTTCATAAACAGCAACTGAAACAGTTTAGGCTCGTTTACGGCAAACTTGATATACGCTTCACCCACACCTTTGAACGGCAGCGTTTTTTTTAGACCGTCTTCAACGTATTCGTCGTAAACCTTTCTTGCCGCCGAAATTACCGCCTTTTGCAAGTCTTCCATATTATCAAAAGCCGAAAATATGGGACAGACCGAACAACCTGTGCGCTTTGCCACCGCACGCGCGGTTAAGTTCTGTATACCCTCTTCCCGCACTAACTGCAAAGCCACGCCGACTATATATTCCTTCGTGTAAAAAACTTTTTTAGGCATTTAAACCTCATTAAAATAACAATTGATATATAACGCTTGTTATTATATTATTTTATATATATTTTGTCAAGTGAAAAAAGGACTTCGGAAAATTCCGAAGTCCTTTTGAATTTTTAGAATAAATTACTTCAATTCAGCGAAGTATTTGATAGTTCTTACCATCTGGGAAGTGTAAGAATTTTCGTTGTCGTACCAGGAAACAACCTTTACAAGGGTCGTGCCGTCGCCGAGGGGCATGCACTTCGTCTGGGTTGCGTCGAAAAGCG
>CAZACR010000147.1:0-2989 GCA_964483715.1 uncultured Clostridia bacterium | reverse complement strand
GTGCGGCCAACCCCGACGACTACTATCAATGGTATCTCAACGGCAAGATGGTGGAAGGCAACAACAATGTCTTTACCTTCGACAGCCTCAAGAACGGCGATACCCTTGTGGTTCGTGTGCTCAATGATGTGAACCATTGCGTGAACCGTCTCCATGCCTCCGATACGCAGGCGGTGTTCGTTCACTCCACGCCGAAACTTATCATGACGCCCGACACGGCCATCTTCATGGGTGGCACGGCGATGGTGGGCACGCAGGTAGTGCCCGGAACGGCGGTAGAACCGTTCACCTATCGTTGGCGCGCCGGCGGACGCTTCCCCGTCACCTTGGTAGACACCACGGCCGACACCACCTACACGCGCAATCAGACCCGCACCACGAACTATACCGTTACCGTAACCGACAGCGTGGGTTGTGACACCAAGGGCACCGTACAGGTACGCATCGCCGACACCTGCGAGCTTATTCCCGAAATCTACGGCCCGCAACACCTCTGTCTGGGCGACAACCCCATGTTCATCGCTTTGGTTACCGGCGGTCTGGACAGCAGAGAATTGGTTTACAGCTGGACGATCTCGCCTTCTATCGACAGTACTTGGATTTTGGCCGGCGGCGATACGCTCCAATTCAATGTGAACCTGTATCACTCGGGTGCCTATACGCTCACCCTCACCGTGGAAGACCTCTCCGAACTCTCGAAGGAGGTATGTGGCGAAGAAACGCGCAAGAAGAGCGTAACGACCAAGCTTTATGTAAGTCCGGAACGGAACTTTGATGTGAAGGTGAACGGTTCGGATTCGGTTTGCCGCAACAGCGACCTCTACTACACCGCCACGCCGTATCTGGGCGGTCAGCTCGTGAGCAGCTATCGCGACGCCAAGAACCGCGAACTCTACGACGTATACTACACGTGGACGCGGGTGAACTGGGCAGGTGTGGCCACCACTTTGCGTGCCGGCAAGGGCTTCAATACCTGCACGATTAAGAGTCTGCAACCGGGCGACTACATTGTGGTACGTTCCACGCTCCGCACGTCCACAGAATGCGAGAACGGCTACGTAGACTACGACACCATCCGACCCGTGGTTAAAGATGTGCTCGGCCCCATCCGCACCGATGAAATCTTTGTAGCGGGCAAGGAACCCTGCTCGTTCAATGCGGCGGGCATCCAGATTGTGATTCCTTTGAGCCAGCGCGGTTCGTTGCTCTGGTATAGCATCGACGGCGGCAAGACCACCCAAGATTCGAGCCTGTTCGAAAATCTGGAAGAGGGTTGGTACAGGCCTGCGGTTAAGCATGTGAACGGTTGCGTCACCTATGCCGACGCACAGGTATACATTTCCATACCCAACCCGCGGCCCATGCCCAAACTGAGTGTTTCGGGCGCCGGCACATTCTGCCTCAACAATCCTGCCGATACCCTCGCCGTATGGGGTGGCTACAAGGGTGCCATCGTGGGTCTGTATGCCACGGCCGACACCTCCAATCCGGTTTGCATGGCGGCGGTCGACACGGCCAAATTCTTCTACGCCGTACCCGACAGCGTGACGGCCAAGTTGCAGAATACCACCTACTACGCTATTCAGTATAAGGGCGATTGCTTCAGCGATCCCACGCCGGCAACCATCAAGGTACGCGAGCGCGACACCCTTATCGGTCTCACCCTCGCTTCGTCCAACCGCTTCGGTTGCAGCAACGATTCGGTACCCGTTTCGTTGGATGTATACGTCCGCTACGACAAGCGCAACATCAACGGCACATGGAGATGGCGCACCTTCCCCGAAGCACCGGTAAGGGGCAGCGGAGAGAAGATTTACGTCACCGTTCTCGACACGCCCGTCAAGGTGGTGGCCGACTTCGTATACTTCTCCAACTGCCGCAATGCTTGGGACACCATAGTTTCCGACACCATCCTGCTCGAACCCTCCATCTACGCCAACAAGATCGGCGATGCGGGTCTGGTATGCTACGAAACGCCTGTCAACCTGCACTCCATTAAGCCCATAGGTGGCGAAGGCAACTACACCTACAAGTGGCAGTACACCACGTGGGAATGGAGTTGGTCTTATGGCTGGCATTGGGTATGGCGCGACGCCCCCAATCCTCCCACATCGCTCGATTCCAACAACAAGGAAGACTATAGGGTAACGCGCGGCCTCCTTAGATGGAGCGATGATAAGGGCGAGCGTCGTACCGGCTACTTCCGCCGTGTGGTATATACCGAACATTGCTACAACATCAGCAATCAGGTATATATGTACAGCGTGCCCACGGTTCATCCCACGGCCAAGGCCGAGGTTCCTCCCGTATGTCCCGGCGCGCAGGTACGCGGTCGTGTCACGGGTACCAAGCTCGGACCCAGCCCCACTGCCGAATGGTATATCAACGGCAATCGTGTGGAACCCACCCGCAAGCTCTCCGATTCCTTGGGTGTATGGCCCGAAGGCACCATGATAACCGTGTCGGTATATCCCGACTATGCCGGTGTGGCTTGTCCCGGTGAGTCCGTCATCATCCTCGGTCCGTTCTATGTAGAATACCAAGACACGATAGAGGGCTTCGCCACGCTCACGGCGCAAGACGATATTTTCTGCGGCAAGGACAACACCTTTACCGCCAGCGTCAACGCCGCCTACGCCATGAATCCCTATTACGAATGGTTCTACAACGGTGTCAACGTACAGCATGGTGGCGACACCTACTACCGTTCCGAGGTGAACTTGGGCGACAGCGTCTATGTGGTGGCCTATCCCGACATCGCCTGCGCGGCCACGCCTTCGGTACGCAGCAATGTGGTATACGCCGCCCGTGGCTACGATTTCACCGGTTCCATCAATGTTCCCGCCGATACCTTGCTCTGCGAGGGCGAGAGCATGGAAGTGAAGGTGACCGGCGCGTTCAGCTACGTTTGGAACGACGGCAGCACCGACAGTATCCGCACCATCACCGCCGACAAAGAGAACAAAACATACTCCGTAACCCTCAAGGG
>CAZACR010000146.1:0-3009 GCA_964483715.1 uncultured Clostridia bacterium | reverse complement strand
TGGTTTCAGCCTTGTGGTTCTTGCCGCCGTGAGGTCTTTGAACCTTGCCGCTTGCGGTGAGCCAGAAACGCTTTTTAGTGCCGCTATGTGATTTCTGCTTAGGCATTTATATGTCCTCCAATGAATATTTTACTCTTTTAATCGGTCTTAACCGTTTTAAGCTTTTACAGGCGAGAGCATCATCGTAATCATTCTGCCCTCCGCCACGGGCTTTTTATCCTGAACAGCTTTTCCGTCCAGTCCCTCAAAAAAGTCCTGCATAACCTTTACGCCCTGATAAGCGCGGGCGTTTTCTCTGCCCTTCATGCGGATAGAAACTTTGACCTTGTTTCCCGCCTCTAAAAATTTAAGGCACTGCTTTGTCTTAACCGCGATATCGCCGACGTCGATAGTCATAGAAAGTCTTATTTCTTTAATTTCGACTACAGTCTGATTTTTGCGGTTTTCCTTTTCCTTTTTCGCCTGCTCGTACTTGAATTTGGAATAATCCATAATCTTGCATACGGGCGGATTAGCCGTGGGCGAAATTTTAACAAGGTCGAGTTCGGCTTCTTCCGCAAGCCTGAGCGCCTGCGCACTGGGCATAACGCCTACCATAGTGCCGTCCGCGTCGATAACTCTGACTTCTCTGTCCCTTATCGCTTCGTTTACCTGATATAACTCTTTTATAACAATATACCTCTCTTTGTTATATAAATAAAATCGGGCTACGCAAAGTAACCCGATTAAATGCAATAACGCTTTTTCAGCGCTTTTAACATTATTAGCCGTTGCATACTTTATGCAAGGCGAAAGGGGTTTACCTTTGCTTACCTTAAAAGTATACGACCAAAATTATAGTTTTGTCAAACGTTTTTTATCAGAAAATTACCTTATTTTCGCTTTCTTCCACAACTTTTGCCACAAACTCGTCCGCGGATACCGTGGTTTTCTCTTCTACGCCGCGCTTATTTACGTTAACGGTCGCTTCTTCCGCTTCCTTATCGCCGACAACTAAAACGTACGGAGTCTTTTCAAGTTTAGCTTCGCGGATTTTATAGCCTATCTTTTCGTTTCTCGTGTCAACTTCGCAACGGATTCCTTTTAACGTAAGCTTTTCGGCAACCTTCTTCGCGTAGTCAAGCGTTCTGTCTGTTATCGGAAGAATTTTAACCTGCGTGGGACACATCCACAAAGGGAACGCGCCCGCGTATTTTTCGATTAAGAAAGCAAGCGTTCTTTCGTAACAGCCTATAGAACTTCTGTGAATAACGTAAGGATACTGCTTCGTTCCGTCAACGTCAATATACTGCATTTCAAAGCTTTCGCCTGCGGCAAAGTCAATCTGAATTGTAATTAAAGTATCTTCCTTGCCGTGGACGTTTTTAATCTGAACGTCAAGTTTAGGTCCGTAGAACGCAGCTTCGTCGTCCGCTTCAACGTAATCGATACCGATATCGTCTAAAATGACCTTCATCATTGCTTCGGTCCTGTTCCAGGCTTCGTCATTGTCTATATACTTGTCAGATTTCGACTTTCCGCGCTTAGAAAAACGGAAAGTTACGTCGTTTCTCATTCCCAAAGCGTCTAAGATATAGTAAGACAAATCAAGACAACGCTTAAACTCTTCTTCGACCTGTTCTTTCGTACAGATAATGTGTCCGTCAGACAGTGTGAATTGGCGCACCCTGATAAGTCCGTGCATTTCGCCCGAAGCTTCTTTTCTGAATTCGGTTGCGGTTTCAGAATAACGGCAAGGTAAATCACGGTACGACTTCAAGCCGTTTTTAAATATCTGATACTGGAAAGGACACGTCATAGGACGGAGCGCCATAATTTCCTCACCCTTCGGAGACTCTCCGTTTTTATCAACTTCGCCTAAAATAAACATTTTATCGCGATAGTGTGCCCAATGCCCCGAAATTTTATAGAGGTCTGATTTTGCCATATTGGGCGTCTTCGTAATCATAAATCCGCGCTTTGCCTCTTCGTCCTCAACAAAACGCGTTAAAATCTGCAAAATCTTCGCACCCTTAGGCATAAGGATAGGTAAACCTTGTCCTACCACGTCGCTCGTCATAAATATACCCAAGTCACGTCCGAGTTTGTTGTGGTCGCGCTTTTTTGCTTCTTCCACGGCAGCAAGGTATTCTTCAAGCTGAGCTTTTTTCTCAAACGCCGTACCGTAAATACGTGTAAGCATTTTGTTCTTTTCATTTCCGCGCCAGTATGCGCCTGTAAGTGAAACAAGCTTATACGCCTTTACCTTACCCGTGCTGGGGAGATGAGGCCCTCTGCACAAGTCGGTGAACGAACCCTGCTTATAGAACGAGATGGGTTCGCCTTCGGGCAAGTCTTTAATGAGTTCGACTTTATACTTTTCGCCGTATTTGGTCATTAGCTCAATAGCCTCTTCACGGGGAAGTTCGAACCTCGTTATGGGCGTATTGGCTTTGATAATTTTGTCCATTTCCGTTTCGATTTTTTCAAAATCTTCCTGCGTAATAGGCGTTTTGAAATCTATATCGTAATAGAACCCGTTATCGATAACCGGTCCTATTGTTAAATTACAGGTAGGAAAAATCGTCTTGACCGCCTGAGCAAGAATATGCGAACAGGTATGTCTGTAGACTTCCAAGCCCTCTTTATCCTTCAATGTTACAACTTCGAACTTGTCTCCCTCTTTCAATACGGTTGCAAGGTCAACGAGGTTGCCGTTCACCTTTGCCGCTACCGCATTGCGGCCCAAGCCTTCCGATATTGCGGTTGCCGCTTGCTGGCAGGTTGCGCCCTGGTTTAACGCAAGCTCGTCACCGTTCTTTAATATAACGTTCATAATTTATCTCCTCTATCCTTTTCCGGATACGATTTTTGCAATAAAAAAAGCCCTTAAACGTACAAGTTTAAGGACGCAGATTCTGCGCGGTTCCACCTTAATTGCTTTAAATAAAGCCGCTCTTAAAAGTCGCCGTAACACATAAAGCGGTTTCCCGTTCCCCTACGAAATGCACGCCTCACAGCGAACGGCGC
>CAZACR010000145.1:0-3032 GCA_964483715.1 uncultured Clostridia bacterium | reverse complement strand
TTTGCGGGCAGTCTGTTTTCACGCGAGCCGTTGAGCCTGGAATGGGGTATGCGTGAAAGTCCGTCTATCAGCTTGTCCCGAAGATATGCAAGCTTGGGCATATTAACATTCAACTTGCCGACCGCTTCTTTCAAAGCCGCCGACATAGCCGCGATACCCGCGATATTTTCCGTGCCCGCTCTTCTGCCGCGTTCCTGCGCGCCGCCTTCTATAAACGTTTTCAAAGGCACGCCCGTGCGGCAGTAAAGAAAACCTACGCCTTTCGGTCCGTGGAATTTATGCCCCGAAGCGGAAAACATATCAATATTGTCTTGTGCTACGTTTACGGGAATATGCCCTATTGCCTGCACCGCGTCGGTATGGAAAACCACCTTGTGCTTTTTGCAGACTTCTCCGATTTCCCTTATCGGCTGAACGGTGCCTATTTCGTTATTTGCGTACATTACGGTTACGAGCGCCGTATCCTCGCGGATTGCTTTTTCCACCTGTTCGGCGGTTACTATTCCGTTTCCGTGCACGTCGAGATAGGTTACTTCGAACCCTTCTTTTTCAAGCTTCTTAAGAGTGTGAAGTACCGCGTGATGTTCGAATGCGGTGGATACTATGTGCCGTTTACCATGCGCAAGCCCCTGATAAGCCGCCGAGCGTATCGCCTGGTTGTCCGCCTCGCTTCCGCCCGAAGTGAAGAAAATTTCGTTAGGTTTCGCGCCTATACATTCCGCTATTTCCGCACGGGCTTTATCCAGCGCTTCCTTAGCGATTTGTCCCACCGTATGCAACGACGACGGATTGCCGTAAACTTCCTTTAAGTACGGCGTCATAGCTGCGATTGCGGTATCGCTCATAGCCGTCGTAGCGGCGTTGTCCACATAAATTGTTTTTGCCATAATTACAGCCCTTTTAATTCCTACCTAATCAGTATGATATAATTATAAAAAGTAATTCCTATTTTGTCAATAGGAATTAATATAAGTTGCAAATTTTTTTATTTGAGTAAATCGGCTAAAGTTTTGGAATTTAAGAAGTTCATTATCACTTCGTCCAGCTCCCTCCACAAAGGAAGCGAAAGACAGTTGCAGGCGTTTTCGCAGGGGTTGGCTTCATCCAGACAGGAAACGGGCGCAAGCGAACCTTCCGCGGCGGTAATTATTTCCGCGACGGTGTACTCTTCCGGCGTTCGCGCCAGCATATATCCGCCCGTTTTGCCGCGTGCGGACAAAATCAAGCCCTTCTGGGAAAGCTGTGAAACGGTACTTTCCAGGTACTTTTGCGACTCTTTAACACGCTCCGAAATATCTGCGAGCGAAATATAACCGCTTAGGTTATGCTGAGCCAAATCGAGCATAACTTTAAGGGCGTTCCTACCCTTTGTCGTTATCATCATAAAAGCAACAAACCTCGTAAAAAATCAAATTACAAATAACTTACGCCGAAAAACGCAAGGGCGGATTGATTTCGCCCGTTAAGCGTTTTACGACCGTAACAACTCACGGAAAGGATTTTGCCTGCAAAAGACTTTCGTGAACTTTTATCCGCCGTATTCTATCATTTTGTCTATCGATTTAACCGCCGCAAGCCTAAGCTGTTCGTCCATAACAATCTCCTCGCCGCCTTCGCCTTTTAAGCAGTTGTAAACGTCGGCAAGGGTTGTAATTTTCATGTTATGGCAAACCAGATCTTTGGAAAGCGGATAGAACTTTTTATCGGGACATTCGAACTGCAGATGTTCGACTATCGCGTTCTCCGTGCCGATAATAAAGTCTTTAGCCGAAGAAGCCTTTGCATATTCCATTATGCCCGAAGTAGAGCCGACGTAATCAGCGTGTTTTACGACTGCGGGAACACATTCGGGATGAACTAGGAACAAAGCGTTCGGGTGCGCCTTCTTAGCTTCCAGAACTTCCTCTTCCTCCACCCTGGCGTGGGTGGGACAGCCGCCCGAAAGCAGTTTGAAATTCTTTTCGGGCACTTGGTTTTTCACGAACGTGCCGAGGTTGATATCGGGTATGAACAGGATATTTTTCTGCGGCAGCGCCTTGCAGATTTTGACTGCCGACGACGAGGTTACGCAAACGTCCGCAACCGTCTTTAATTCCGCGGTAGTGTTGATGTAAGCTACCGTCGCATAACCGGGCAATCCCTTCTGAACCTGCCGGATTACTTCCCTGTCCATCTGTTCCGCCATAGGGCAGCCCGCCGAGGGATTGGCAAGGTATACCGTTTTCTGAGGCGAAAGCATTTTTACGACCTCCGCCATAAAGCGCACGCCGCACATAATGACGCGCTTATTTGGTGCAGTCTTCGCCTTGACGGACAGAGCATAACTGTCGCCTACAAAGTCCGCAATTTCGCATATCTCATGCGACATATAGCTGTGCGCAAGTATGCATGTGTCGGTGTCTCTTTTAAGTTTGAAAATTTCGTCCTGGAGTTCTCTTACAGTCATAAATTATTCCTATTTTTTTGCGGTTGCTTTAGCCACGCGTTTTTTAGGAGCAGGCTTTACTTCCGCCTCGGCTTTAACTTCGGGCACGTGCGAGTTGTCCGAAGTAGCTTCCTTGTGCGCCTTCTTAACGCGTGCGCGCTCCGCCTTTTCTTTCTTCAATTCTTCCTCCGTACTTTCGTGGAAAGGTATTTCCAGCACGATTGCTTCGAACGGGCGAAGCGTGAACGAGCACTTGTAAGGTCTGCCGTTGCAAAGCGCTTTTTCCGCTTTCACTTCCATCAGCGAACCGTCGGGATAGGTGGAGAATATGCGCTTGTATTTGCCGCTGACGGGCACGCCCACGCCGTAGTTTTCGTACTGCACAGGGGTCATATTGCACACGAATACCAAGCCGTCGTTATAGTTCCAGGGATTGCGGCGGATAAACGCGAATATGGAGCGCTGAACGTCGCCGCTCTCTATCCACTCGAACGAGCCGCTTCCCGTATCGTTGTAGAGCACGGGGCGCTCCTTATAAAGGTGCAGCAGCGCGCGGTAACAGTCCATAACGTCCCTGTGACCGGGGTCGTCGCACAAATGCCAGTCA
>CAZACR010000144.1:0-3080 GCA_964483715.1 uncultured Clostridia bacterium | reverse complement strand
CGGCAAAGCCGAACTTGTCCCTTACGGGGGAGCTTGTAACGTACCACATAAATCTTGTGAACCAGTACAGCACGTAGGAAGCAACCGTCGCAACGAGCAGTATCAATCCGCACGCCGCAAGTTCGCCTACGGCAACGGTTGCAAGCAGTATCGATACGACTACCATTACGATATGGATATCCGTAACCGCCATTAAAACGTTTTTATACGCTTCCTTTATCGAAGCCTGAATAGTACGGCCAGTGGAAACAAGGCGCTTAACTTCCGCGAACACTATAGCGTTTGCTACCATTAAAAGCGCAAGTCCGATAAACGAGGCAAGTATAACCGCGAACGTTACCTGTATGGAAAGAAGCTGAAGCGCATAAACTTCCACGAGAGCCATAATTATAGCCATCATTGCGTTTACGCCGCCGAGCCTTTTGAAGAATACTAAGGAAAAAACTACGAGTACGACCAGAACTATCAAAGACGCGATTAAAGCGAACAACGCAGCGTTTTCGCCGCCCGCCGCAGTTGAGGTGAGCACCTCGCTTACTTCGTTGTAGTCCGCCTGCAAAATTTCGCCCTTGACTGCGGAATTAAGAGTAATCGCCGCATTCTGCGCCGTCGAAAGGTTGTCCGACTGCAAGCTGAGGCTTGACTGGTCTACCGTGGATTCGCATTTAAAGCTGAGCACCATAGTGTCGCCGACGAAGAAATAAATCGTCTGGCTGGAAGAAGAAGCCGCACGGGTAGTTACCGAGCTGAACTTACTTCTGCCTTCCTTGGTAAAATCGAAAGTTATCGCCGCCTGCGTACCGAAGCTGCGCGAGGATACCTTGCTGAAATATTCCGCCGCGTCGTCGTTGCTTGCAAGCGAATAAGTCTTGCTGCCGTTTACCAGAGCCGTATCGGTGAGGTCGTCTTCCCTGGAATTGTAGGTCGTATCGTCTATCGATATCGTGACGTCCGTCGTTCTCAATGTGAGTACGCCGTCCGCAACCATACTGGTAAACGAAGAAGTCGCGTTGTTCAAATCCGTGCTCGACGAAGTCGCATCGTAGCCCTTATATGCCGCGTAGGTATAGTTCGTGGGAACGGAAATCTTTATTGCAAGTCCGTCTTCCACCGCAACCGAATACGAAGAATAGCCTTTCTGGGCGAAACGCGCGTTGAGAACTGCGGCGTCCGCGGTAACCTGCGCCTTTAACTCATCAATGTCCGAATGCTTTTCGTTTTCGACGTACAGACTGCCGACTGCGGTATACTTGTCCGCCTTGGCGTTTCCGTCTTCGTCTTTGTTATCGAGCAAATTGTATTCTTCAGCAGACAACACTCCCTTCGGATAAATCGTCGTGTACGCATAACCCGAGTAATCTGCACCCAAGTGAATGGTGCTTGCTATTGAATTTAACCTGTTTACCTTACTAACGGGGAACGAGATGAACGCAAAAAAAGCTGCGACTGCCATCAGTACCGCGAGCAATACGGTTATAACAGCCGATTTTACTTTACCCATCCTAACCTCCTCCAAAGATTTTAGCTTATATATTTACAATCCATATAATTATACAGAAAAACGGCGAAGCCGTCAATTATTTTATGGATAATTTACGTTTAACTTTGCCGTTTTTTTGTGTTTTTTATTTAATATAGCCGTTTACCGCGGTATTCACGGTATTTATTTCTTTGCCTGAATATCTTTCTTTCTCGCCAAAACGTGCATTCCGCATTCGATACGCTTTTTCATCATTGCGCACGTTACCTCGTAAGGCAGGTTCATATCGCCTTCGAAGTGATAATTATTCGCGCTGCAACCGCCGCTGCAAATAAATTTGGCAAAACACTTATCGCACTTTTCACGGGTGAACAGACAGTTTGAAGCGAACGTGTTTCTTATATCCGCGTTCAGCTTGCCTTCGTACACGTTGCCCATTTTAAACTTTTCGTCGCCGACGAACTGGTGGCAGGGATACAAATCGCCGTTGGGCGCAACCGAGAAATATTCGTTACCCGCACCGCACGCTGAAACGCGTTTTGATAGGCAGGGTCCGCCCTCCAGGTCCACGTTGAAATGGAAGAAATTGAAACCTTCTCCCTTTTCGTACTTTTCCAGATATTTATCGCACAGATTTTCGTACTCCTGCAATATCTGCGGCAGATGTTCGGGCTTTATCGCCAAATCTTCGATATCCGTTACTACGGGCTCTAAAGAAATGGAATCGAAGCCGTTATCGGCAAGGAAAAGCACGTCTTTGGAAAAATCGAGATTTTTAGCCGTGAAAGTGCCGCGGACGTAATAATGCTTGTCACCGCGCATTTCCACAAACTTTTTGATATTGCCCACGACCAAATCGTAACTGCCTTTTCCGTTTACCGTCTTTCTTATCGCGTCGTGCACTTCCTTTCTTCCGTCGAGAGAAAGCACTACGTTTTCCATTTCCTCGTTGAAAAATTTCGTCGCTTCGTCGTTCAACAATAGCGCGTTTGTAGTTGTGGTAAAGAGAAATTTTTTGCCCTTTGCCGCCGCCTTTTCCTTGGCGTAGTACACTACGTTTTTAATTGTGTCGAGGCACATTAACGGCTCGCCGCCGAAAAAGTCGACTTCCAGAACCTTGCGGTTGCCGCTGTTTTCTATAAGAAAATCAATCGCGCGCTTAGCCGTTTCCTCGCTCATAAACTCGCGTTCGGAGTGGTATGCACCCTCGTCGGCAAAGCAGTAACGGCACCGCAGATTGCAGTCGTGGCAGATATGTATGCACAGCGCCTTGACCTCGCTCGATTTGGCGGGTCGTGCCTCTGTTTCTTCCTTGAATAACAGTCCCTGCTCTTTCAGCACGGCTATATCGCCCTCTATTTCCTTGGTTTCGGCGGCGGTTAAATAGGAAATATCCACGGATTGTCCGAGCATATGCGCAAGGTAATCGTAGGTTTTGTCGTCGCATTCGTGCAGACTGCCGCTGCCGTTATCGTAGATGTAGTTATACTCTTTATACTTAAAAACGTGTACCATAAATAAAGTTTATAAGGGCGGAAAATTCAATCCGCCCTTTATGTAAGTTTTATTTCGATTAAATTACTTTGCGCTCTTTTCGGGG
>CAZACR010000143.1:0-3081 GCA_964483715.1 uncultured Clostridia bacterium | reverse complement strand
TACGAACGCACTTCTGCACGTCGGTAAGGCGCTTGCCCGCGGGATGCTTTTCGCCCAGAAGATAGGGCACGAGCGGATGCATACCCGCCGTCGTGAACAGTACCGTGGGGTCGTTTTCGGGAATAAGCGACGCGGACGCGATGACCGCATGTCCCTTACTCTTGAAAAAATCGAGATACATTTTTCTTAAACTTTCACTCGTAAGTTGTTTCATATTACACCTGTTTCTTTATTATTTCGTAGCCGTCTTTGCTGTCTTTTATAACGTAGCCAAGCGCGTCGATTTGTGCGCGTAAACTATCCGCTTCCGCCCAGTTCTTGTTCTTCTTCGCTTCCCAGCGCGCGGACGCGAGAGCGACCACTTCCGAGGGAATTTCTTCTTTATTCTTAGCTGCAACTAAAGCAAAATAGTTTTCGGCTGACTTTGTAAAAATGCCTAAAAGCGAATAGGTCTTGCGCACCTGCAAAACGTCCTCGGCGCAGCTGTTATCGTCTGCCGCAAGCTTTTGGGAAATTTTCTTAAATAACGGGAAAAGCTCCGAAAGCGCGAGCGCGGTATTGAAATCGTCGTCCATACACTCGTTGAAGCGGTTGTCTATTTCGGGGTTGCCGACCTTGCCGAAGCCGTACTTCTTTTCTACTTCCTCTATCACGCGGTAGAAAGCAGACAAGTGCTTTTCCGCGTCCGAAAAAAAGTTGTCCGTGATATTTATATCGTTGCGGTAATTCGTCTGCAAAAGCGCGAACTTAATGGCTTCGTTTGTGTATTTTGCAAGCAATTCTTCGAGCAATAAGCTGTTGCCGAGGCTCTTGGACATCTTCTGTCCGTTGACCTTTATAAGCCCGTTATGCGTCCAGTAATTGACGAAACGCTTGCCCGTAAGACTTTCCGTCTGCGCAATTTCGTTTTCGTGGTGGGGAAAAATCAAGTCCCTGCCGCCGCCGTGAATATCAATCTGTTCACCGAACGCCGCGCGGTTCATAGCCGAGCACTCTATGTGCCAGCCCGGTCTGCCTTCGCCCCAGGGCGAAGCCCAGCTTATCTCCCCTTCCTTTGCCGCTTTCCATAGCGTGAAGTCGGCGGGGTTCTTCTTCTGTTCGCCGTTTTCTATCCTAACGCCGTCGAGCATATCCTCTACCGACCTGTTGGAAAGACAGCCGTAGCCTTTGAACGTAGCAACGTCGAAATACACGTCGCCGCAAGGTACGGCGTAAGCGTGTCCCGAAGCTACGAGAGCGGAAATAAAATCTATGATATTGCCGATATTTTCCGTCGCCTTCATCCATACGGTGGGGTCGTCCACGGCAAATTCGCGCATGACTGCGTCTATCTTTTTAATCATATCCGCGGCGTACTTGTCCGCAGGAATGCCCGTTTCCTTGGAGCGGGCGATAATCTTATCGTCAACGTCCGTATAATTGCGTGCGTAAGTAACTTTATAACCTTTTTTTTCGAGATATTTTCTTATTATATCGTAGATGAGCGCCTGATAGCCGTGCCCGACGTGCGCCTCGCCCGAAACGGTTATGCCGCACGCGTACATTTTTACTTTGCCTTCTTCCAAAGGCTTAAACTCTTCCTTAGTTCTCGTCAGAGTGTTGTATATTCTCATCTTCTTTCACCTTTTCCAATTGCTTAAGCCGCTCTTCAAGGGCAAACGTTCTCTCGCGCAGTGCGCACAGCTCTTCCTTTATAGGGTCGGCTTTTTCCTGATACAGGTCAATTCCTTCCTTACTGCCGCTGACGCGCACAACCCTTGCGGGCACGCCGACTACGGTTGCGTGGGCGGGAACGTCTTTTAATACCACTGCGCCTGCGCCTACCTTTGCGTAATCGCCCACGGTTATATTGCCGAGAATTTTAGCGCCTGCGGAAATTACGCAGTTTCTGCCTATTGTGGGGTGGCGCTTGCCGCTCTCCTTGCCCGTACCGCCGAGCGTACAGCCCTGATAAATGACCGTGCCCGTGCCTACTTCCGCAGTTTCGCCTATAACAACGCCCTGACCGTGGTCTATGAATACGCCCGGTTCTATCTTTGCCGCGGGGTGAATTTCTATACCCGTGCGGAATTTAGCCCTTTGACTGACTATTCTTGCGAGAAGCTTAAAATGTATTTTGTATAAGAAATGGGCGAAACGGTAGCGCGACAGCGCCTTGACCCCCGAATACGTGAGCCAGATTTCGAATTTATTTCTCGCGGCGGGGTCGTTGGCCTTTGCCGCGTTTATGTCCATTCTTAACTTCTTAAAAAACATTGCTTACCTTAAAATACCTTTACAAACCATAATATGCAAGGTATTACGTCTTTGCCGACATCTTGAATACGTCGCGCGATTTACCTATTACGAATATATGGTCGCCTTCCTCGAATTTAAAGTCGGGCATAGGAGCAGGGTCTAAAGTTTCCCCGCGCTTTATCGCGATAATGTTCATTTTATATTTTTTACGCACGTCCAGCTCTATAATCGTCTTGCCTTCCCAAGCCTTTAAAATGGGCACTTCGAAAATCGCGTAACCGTCGGAAAGAGCGACGTAGTCGAAAACGTTGTTGCCGTTATGCCGGATAGCAAGCTTATCCGCTGTTTCGCCGTCGGCGTAGATTATCTCGTCCGCGCCTACCCTCTTTAACAGCTCGCACTGCAAATCGTCGCGCGCACGCGCCGCAACGTACTTTGCGCCCAGCTTCTTTAACAGTATAGTAGTCATCATCGAAGCTTCCAGATTGTCGCCGACAGTTACGAAACAGAGGTCGAACGACGGAATATCCAATGCGCTTAAAACGTCCTCGTGGGTGTATTCGGCGATACGCGCGTCGGCAAAACGGGTTGCGAGAAGGTTAATTCTCTCCGCTTTGCTGTCGAGAATCATAACGTCGTGCCCGAAGTCCTGCATTTTTTCAGCAAGATGGCTGCCGAGCCTGCCCATTCCAATAATAAGTACCGATTTTTTCATATTTTAACCTATAATTATTTTTTCCGCCACGCGCGATATAGCGACGGGCTTTTTTTCGTTCGAGAACAGCAGTATCATCGTGTATCCGCCTACCCTGCCGAAGAACATCAACAGCACCAGTATAACTT
>CAZACR010000142.1:0-3088 GCA_964483715.1 uncultured Clostridia bacterium | reverse complement strand
ATTGCCGCCGCAGTACAGCCGAAGCCCGACACGAGCGAGAACGCCGCCCTGCCCGATAGTCCGGCTTTTTCGAAAAGTCCGTCGGTTGCGAACGATAGCGCCGAGGATATGCCGCTTTCATCTAAAATAATCAGCGCCAGATATAGCAGAGTTATCTGCGGAATAAAGGATAAAACCCCTCCCACGCCGCCTATTACCCCCTCGCCTATAAACGAAGAAAGTGCCTCGTTGGAAGTCAAACCGCAGACTAAATCGGCGAATTTTACGCATATCAGGTCTTCAACCCAGTCCTTTGCGATTGAGCCTATCATAGAAGGGTGAAAGGTTATAAAAAACGTGAAAGTCAGCGCCGCAACGAAGAAAAACAAAGCGAAAAATCTGTTGAAAAACAGCCGCTCCGCACGCGTTAATTTGCAATTACCCCCGTAATATGCCTTGTCTAACGGTATTTTACCGTCTTTTTCGGGCAAAATATAGCTACCCTCTTCCAGCTTTGCTTTTAACTGTCTTGGCGGACAGCTGAACACGGGAACGCCCAGAATACGGGACAGCATATCCTCGTTCACGCTTCCGCCTCTCGCCTTTAACGCGTTCTTTTTTGTAAGGTAAACCACCAGATTGGAGTTTAACTCTATCATTCTTTTCGTGAGGTTTAAAGAGCTTTCCAGAGTCAAACAGTCCACAACGTTTATTATCAAATCGGCGCGCTTCACCGCGTCCGCCGCAGACTGTTCCTCCATTGTGTAGCCGTTGAAAGCGTACATACCGGGCACGTCCGTATATGTTACGCCGCCCACCGTTTTGGACGACGGCGAGGTAGTTACACCGTGGAAATTCCCCGTCTTTAAATTACTGTGTGTCAGCGCGTTGAACAGCGTGGTTTTGCCTGCGTTCGGATTGCCTGCAAGCACAATATTTACGCCCGTTTGCTTATGTTTAGCGCGCACCGCGCCCGCGTTCATACGCGCACCTCTATGCGGCTTGCAACCACCTTTCTAAGCCCTATGCGGTTCGCCCCTACGGATATAAGCACACTGCCTTTAAACATAGAAAAATCGAGGCACGTGACTTGCACTCCCTTTACTACGCCGAGAGAAGCCAACCTCTCCCCTGCCGCTCCGTCCACATTGACGCAAACGATTTCCCCGCTTTCGCCCTTTTTTAAATCATAAACGCTCACAGAAAATATTCTATGAGCGTTTTGTTTAAGTTATGAAAATTAAGCTTATCTGACAAGCGTCAGCGTTGCCTTTTCGCCGTTAATCGAAAGCTCTTTCGTAAAGCCTTCAGCCGTGCCTTCTTTCACCTTGTTGGCGAGTACGGAAGAAGCAAAGCTGCCTGCCTTCAAAATCTTTTCAACTCTGCCCGAAGCGGTGAAATAAACCTCTATTCTGTCGGTAACCTCAAAACCTGCTTCCTTGCGCATATTCTGTATTTTGGAGACGATTTCGCGTTCGATGCCCTCGTCGATAAGCTCTTCGGTGAGTTCGGTATCGAGCGCAACCGTAATGCCGTTATCCGCCGCGGCAACGTAGCCCGAGGCGCTTTCCGTCAGAATCTGCAAGTCCTCTTTTTCGAGCGTAACGTCCAAATCGGCAATCGTATACGTGCCGTTCTTTACAGCCGCGACTACCTCTTCCGCGTTACACGAAGAGAGGAACGCGGATATCGCGCCGAGCTTTTTGCCGTACTTGGGTCCGAGCGTTTTAAGCTGGGGCTTGAGTTTATACGTTATATACTTGCCTGCGTCGTCCGCTCTCGTGAGCTTTTTGACGTTGAGTTCGTCGAGTATGATTTCCGTTTCTTCCTTTGAAAGCGAGAAGTCACGTTCGGTTACGACAACCATTTCCGCGAGGGGCTGGCGGTTCTTCATATTGCCTGCGTTTCTCGCCGCTCTGCCCAGAATTACAATATCCAGAACGCCGTCCATAGCCCTTTCGAGTTCGGCGTCAATCAGGCTTTCGTCAGCCTTCGGGAACGCGCATAAATGCACGGATACGGGCTGTTCGGAATAGAACTGCGGCACTAAATTCTGATACATCATTTCCGCAATGAACGGGGTATATGGTGCGGTCAACTTGGCTAAAGTCACCAAAACCGTATACAAAACGGTGTACGCCGCAGCCTTGTCTTCCGTCATCTCGCTGCCCCAGTAACGTTCCCTGCAACGGCGCACGTACCAGTTGGAAAGCACGTCCGTAAAGTCCTGCAACGCGCGTGCGCTTTCCGTGATTTCGTACTTATCCAAGTCCTTATCCACGAGCTGTACAAGGCTGTTGAGCTTGGATAAAATAAACTTATCCATAAGCGAAAGCTTGCAGTTTTCAAGGTTGTATTTTGAAGGGTCATAACCGTCTATATCGGCGTACAGCGTGAAGAACGCGTACGTATTCCACAGCGTGCCGATATACTTTCTCTGCGCTTCGGAAACTGCTTCCTCGTAGAAGCGCGAGGGTATCCAGGGCGCGCTCCCCGTGTAGAAATACCAGCGCACCGCGTCCGAGCCCTGCTTGTCGAGCACCGACCACGGGTCAACGACGTTGCCCTTGTGCTTGGACATCTTTACACCGTTTTTATCGTTGACGTGACCGAGCACTATGCAGTTCTTGAAAGGCGCTTTGCCGAACAATATAGTGTTGATAACTAGCAAGGTATAGAACCAGCCGCGGGTCTGGTCAACCGCTTCGGAGATGAAGTCCGCAGGGAAAGTCTTAACGAAAACTTCCTTGTTTTCAAACGGGTAATGGTACTGCGCGAACGGCATCGAGCCCGAATCGAACCAGCAGTCGATAACTTCGGGCGTCCTCTTCATCTTGCCGCCGCACTTGGGGCAGGAGCAAGTGAGATTGTCGAGGTACGGGCGGTGAAGCTCTATATCCTTATCTGCAGGCAAACCGCACTTTTCTTTCAGCTCTTGCTTTGAGCCGATAACTTCTATTTCGCCGCAGTCGGGGCAAACCCACACGGGCAACGGCGTTCCCCAGTACCTGTCGCGGGACAAGCCCCAGTCAATCACGTTTTCGAGGAAGTTGCCCATTCTGCCCTCTTTTATCGTGTCGGGCATCCAGTTGACCGAGCGGTTGGAAGC
>CAZACR010000141.1:0-3107 GCA_964483715.1 uncultured Clostridia bacterium | reverse complement strand
TCAATATGCTGATATTTTGGTATAAATCATTGAATTCGGTTACCTTTTTAACCGAAAATACCGCCCCGCGTGTCTTTAAACGAAAAACATCTCTTTGCGTTCCGAATAAATATTTATATTTACCGTTGAGTAATTGCAGGTAAGCATTAGTTGGCACGTCTCTTTGAGCATCGGTTAATCCACAAAGTGCCGCCGCAACATTCGTTAGATTGTCTTTACCCTCATTTATTATTAAATTTGAACCGTTAATATCGGAAAAATCAGCATTTTCCTGCAAAGTTAAAATACAGTAACTGCCGTAACACCACGTTTTATGGGCAAAGTCCTTTTTGTTTATATGGCTTAAATGAGCATTGAACGTGGGCGTGTAAGATATCATATCAGGTAAATTACCGTCGCTAATATTTGCCTCCGCCGCCTCAGCCGTAAGTGTTATTACGTTCAGATATTTATTGCTTTTGTTAAACAATTTTTTTGCTTTATCGCCGAGGTATTGCGCCCTTGAGCCCTTTCCGCCCTCAAATCCGTCAATCTGCCAAAGTGTTAGTAACTGCATTTGCTCGGCTTGCACAGTTTCCCGTGCATTTTTCGCAACAGCCAGTACAGGAACAGCAATAAACAATAAGGCAATTATTATCAACAGAAAAACGCGTTTTTTCGTAAACATATAATATTTTATTGCATTTTACAGCAAAAAATACATAGGGGAATATTCCGAAAGCGGAATATTCCCCTTGCCTCATGCAAAATTTGCGGAAACCGAAAACGGTAACGCCCAAGATTACAATTGGCTATATATAAAGCGTTACCGCTTGTAATAATATCTTGGCTCAACTGAAGATAAATATACTTGCTTAAACAAAAAACCGAGGAGAGTTTAAAATCTCCTCGGTTTGCAAAATACATATAATCAATACTGACTTTTTAAAAGTTTATCCGAAATATCTGTCCTGACGCCAGAACCGTATTTTTGTTGGTTAAGATATTCTTCCAAATCTTCCAAAGCTATAGCCGAAACGGTAAACGGCTGTTTTCCGTCCTCCATATGCCAACTGAATTTTTCCGTAGTTAACGTATTAGTTCCGCTCTTAAACGGATTTTCCGCATCGGTTGTCGAACCTGAATATATAGTTTCGCTTGCAGAGCGCTGATAGCTGCAATTTATCATTTGATAGCCTGCATTTACGGGACGTACCTTATCTCCTTCGTTAGTACCACCGCTATCGTTATTCTTCAATAGAGTTTCAATCCCCTTGAAAATACAGTTTTCGGCTTTAAAACTGCCGCCGTTGCCGCAAACGATGCCCTGCGACACAAGCGCACATTTCCAACCGCTGTTTATCGGAGCAATTTTCGACGCCGCACTTAAACTTCTGAGTTTTGTTCTGTAAATATAGTACTGTGAGCTGTCAACTATGCAGTTATACATATAAGCGTTACCGCCGCGCAGTTTCGGCAATCTGTCCTCTAAATTGTTAAATTTACAGTTTGCAAACGAAATCTGCAACGAAATATTGTAATCATAGTCTTCTTTGCCGTTACCGCTGTCGCCGCACAAAAAACCCTTCTTTTGCGGCAAAGCGATACCGTAAAAAATATCCTCGAAGCTAATACCGCCGTCGCGCAGGGCTTTGTAATATAAGCAATTATCTTTGCCGTCTTGATAGTCCTGTTCGATTTGTTCCATCATTTTATATAAATAGTCGTCTTTGGCGTCACTGCCTGCATTGAAGTTGCACCACGAAATATGCAAACCGTTGTTGCCGTCCGAACCCAGAGGTGCGCGGAACGCCGTACCGGCATTAGCATTGTAGACAGGATTGGAATAGTCAATCTGTCCGTCGTACGACTTACCAAAAGAACAATGGTCAATCCATACGTAGCCGCAGAATGCTATTTTAAAATATGCCCAACCGAACCAATCGTAGTCGCCTATTTTACTTGAAGTTTTTTCGGGTGCATCTTCCCATTGCCACATTTCGTCAAACTCAAGATTACGGAAAACAACGTTGTTATCAGATGTCAATTTAAAACCTGCGTGCGTAATCTTTGCGCCGTTTTTAGAGAAAATCAATAAATTCGAGGTATTTTCTACCTTAATCTGCGAAATTCCGTTCTCTAAAAACATCTCGGAAAAATAAAGCCAGTCTTTCAGATTGTTATATTTTGACGCAAAATCATCGACTATTTTGCTCCCTTTCGCCGTATCGCTGAGCTTATAGTAGCCGAGATTCAAATCCTGAGTAATTTCGATAACGTGCACGCTTCCCCACATGGTCTCCTGCGTGTAGCCTTCGGCGGGTTCTTGCGTATAAGTTTTCGTTGCTTCGTCCCATACGTTAGTGTAATGACATTTCGCGTCAACCACAGCCTGAATAAATTCGTCGGCGGTAGAAACTTTGCGATACGCAGCCGTATTTTCATACTGCGTAAAGTCGCCGATTTTGCCCTTTACGTAGCCGCCCGCGGAAAAGTTATCTTTATTTACGTCGCTTTCAAGCCAATCTTTGGGTTGTTCAGGCTGCTCGTTTTCGTTAGGCTGTTCATTTTCATTGGGTTGTTCGGTATCGCCCGGTTGTTCAATCTGATTATTATCGTTCGGATTGTTATTCTCAGTCGTAGACGTGCAGGCACAGCACGCAGACACGCCCAACGCAACCGCCAGAATTGCGGCTAAAATCTTCTTCATAATATTCCCCCTGACGTTTATCAGTCTTCTTCGTCCTCTTCGGGAAGTTCTACGTTGTGGTAAACGTTCTGAACGTCGTCGAGCTCTTCAAGCTTGTCGAGCATCTTCTGGAACGTTGCAACTTTATCTTCGGGAAGAGTAATATAATTCTGCGGAATCATTTTTATTTCCGCTTCGAGGAACGTTACGCCTTTGCTCTCGAAATACTGCCTTACGTTAGAGAAATTTTCGGGAGTCGTATATACTTCGTAAACGTCGTCCTCGGAAGAATAGTCTTCAGCTTCCGCTTCGAGGCAATACTCCATCATCGTATCTTCGTCGAGTTTTACCGTTTTTTCTATAACAATTACGCCCTTATTATCAAACTGATAGCTTACGCAACCGGGTTTACCCATCTGACCGCCGCACTTGGACATCG
>CAZACR010000140.1:0-3141 GCA_964483715.1 uncultured Clostridia bacterium | reverse complement strand
AGTCGGTTTGCGGACCTTACACCACGATGCGCTTTATGCCCACGGGCGGCGTTACCGCGGATAACCTCAACACCTATCTTGCATACAACAAAATCGTTTGCTGCGGCGGCAGCTGGATAGTTCCTTCCAAGCTTTTGGAGGAAGAGAACTGGGAAGGCATTACCGCTCTTTGCAAGGAAGCTATCGACAAGATGCTCGACTTCAAAATGGTTCACGTCGGCATCAACTGCGCTAACCCTCAGGAAGCTGAAGACGTTGCGGACAAGTTTGATTCGGCGTTCGGCTTCACCAAAAAGGTGGGCAACAGCTCGGTATTCGCTTCCACCTACGTCGAATGTATGAAGTCGCCTTTCAAGGGCGCTATGGGCCATATCGCGGTTTCCACCAACTCGGTTAAGCGTGCGGTATATCAGCTTAAAATGCGCGGCTACGAAGCGGACGAAAGTTCCTTCAAGTACGACAAGGCGGGCAACCTTACCGTTGCATACCTTAAAGACGAATTCGGCGGATTTGCCGTGCACCTTGTTCAAGCTAAATAAGTAAAAACAAAAAAATAAAAAATCTATATAAACAGGAGATTTATATTATGAAAAAGATTGTAACCATGGGCGAAATTATGCTTCGTCTTTCCACCCCCAACAACGAAAAGTTCATTCAGGCTGACGAGTTCGACATCAACTACGGCGGCGGCGAAGCTAACGTAGCCGTTTCCTGCGCGAACTACGGTCATAAGGCTGAATTCGTAACGGCAGTTCCCGATAACGAAATCGGCGATTGCGCGGTTGCTTCTCTCCGTAAATACGGCGTAGAAGTAGACCACATCGCTCACTGCGGCGAAAGACTCGGTATCTACTACCTCGAAACGGGTGCATCCGTTCGTCCTTCCAAAGTAGTTTACGACAGAGCGCACTCTTCCATATCCACGGCTAAACCCGAAGATTTCGACTTCGACGCAATTTTCAAGGATGCAGACTGGTTCCACTTCACGGGTATTACTCCCGCAGTTTCCAACAGTGCGGCAGTACTTACCGAAGAGGCTTTAAAGGCTGCTAAGAAGCACGGCGTAACCGTTTCCTGCGACCTTAACTTCCGCAAAAAGCTGTGGACGAGCGCAAAGGCAAAGAAGGTTATGACCAACCTTATGCAGTACGTAGACGTTTGCATCGGCAACGAAGAGGACGCAGACCTCGTTCTCGGCTACAAGCCCGGCGAAACCGACGTTACCAAGGGCGATTTGGAGCTTGCTGGCTATCAGGATATCTTCAAGAGAATGTGCAAGGACCTCGGATTTAAGTATGCGATTTCCTCGCTGCGCGTTTCTCACTCGGCTTCCGATAACGGCTGGTCGGCTTGCATTTACTGCGCTAAGACCAAGGAATTCTATCATTCCAAGACCTATTCGCTTCATCCCATCGTTGACCGCGTAGGCGGCGGCGACAGCTTTGCGGGCGGTACAATCTGCGGCTTCCTCGACGGCAAAAACTTCAAGGACGCTTTGGAATTCGGCGTAGCTGCTTCCGCTTTGAAGCACACTATCCCCGGCGACTTCAACCTTGTTTCCCGTAAGGAAGTAGAAGCTCTTGCAGGCGGCGACGGCTCCGGTCGTGTACAGAGATAATGCAAATAGCGTTCCGCACGCACGACCTCGGCGTTAAAGGCGCGGAGGCTGCAGTTGAAAAATGTAAAGAATGCGGTATATCCGCCGTCCAGCTGGTAGCGTATAAGTTTATCGACGAAATACCCTACCGGCCGGACGGGATAACCGCCGAAAACGCGGCGGCTCTCGGCAAAACGTTAAAGGATAACGGTATTGCCGTGGGGCTTATCGGCGCGTATTTCAATCCCGTCCACTCCAACAAAGAGAAAGTGGCGAACTGCAAGCAGGTATTCAAGGATTATCTGAAATACTCATATCTTTTGGGCTGTAACGTTGTGGGCAGCGAAACGGGCTCGTTCAACGACGACAAGTGGACGTACAATCCGCTCAACCGCACGGAAGAGGCTTTGCAGACCGTTATCGAAACCTTTACCGAACTTGCCGACTACGCAAAGAGCGTGGGGGCTTATATAGGTATGGAAGGCGCGGCAGGGCACGTTTGCTATGACGTTGCGACTTTAAAACGCGCAATAGACGGAGTGAACAGGGATAACGTAAAGGTCATATTCGATATATATAATTATCTGGATATGTCCAATTACGAAAACTACCTTGAAATTTTAGACGAGGGCTTAAAAACCTTCGCGGGTAAGATAGTCGTGTTCCATATGAAAGATTTCGTAGTGGAGGACGGCAAAGTCAAACAGGTAGCGCCCGGCAAGGGCAGGTTCGACTACCCCGCAGTACTCAAAAAAATCAAAAATTACGACAAGAACGCGGTTCTGGTGCTGGAAGGCACGACGGGCGACGATATCGTCCCGTGTACCGAATTTATCAAAAAAATCTGGGAGGAAGTTTAACACTTATGAAATTTGACGTTAGATACGCAAATCATCCCGACGACTCTAAAAAGTACGATACTGAAGAGCTCAGGGAAAAATACCTGATTAAAAAATTGTTCGAAGAGGACGATATCCTCCTCACGTATTCGCATCAGGACAGAATTATCGCCGGCGGCGCTATGCCCGTTAAAAAGGTTTTGTCGCTCGGCACGTTTAAAGAGCTTGCAACCGACTATTTCCTCGAAAGAAGGGAAATGGGCGTTATAAACATCGGCGGCGCAGGCGTCATCACCCTCGACGGCAAGAAGTATGAGATAGGTCATAAAGAGGGTATATATATCGGTATGGGAACGAAGGACATAACCTTCACTTCCGTTGACGCCAAGAACCCCGCTAAATTCTACATAAATTCCAGCCCCGCTCATAAAACCTATCCCACGGTCAAGATAACCAAACCCGTGGAAGGCGTACAGCCCGCGGAAGGCACTCGCTACTGCGTACAAAGGCACCTCGGCACGGCGGAAGGTATGAACAAGCGTACCATTAACCAGTTTATCGTGCAGGACGTTTGCGAAAGCTGTCAGCTTGCAATGGGTATGACCGAGCTTGCGGTAGGCAGTTCGTGGAACACGTTGCCTTCGCACACCCACGAAAGACGTATGGAAGTTTATATGTACTTCGAAGTACCCGAAGACCAGGCGG
>CAZACR010000139.1:0-3166 GCA_964483715.1 uncultured Clostridia bacterium | reverse complement strand
GGGAGGCGATCATCTCTGCAATGGCAAGCCCTGCCTCCACGTCGCCGCCCATGGTGTTTAACAGAATCAAAACCCCGTCCACCTCGCTGCTGTCCTCGATGGCCGCCAGCTGCGGCAGGATGTGCTCGTACTTGGTTGTCTTTGCGTTACTGTTCAGGTTGTCATGTCCCTCCACCTCGCCGATGATGGTGAGCAGATGGATCTTGTGATGCTCCCTGTTCTCATCCAGCATCACCTGACCTGTCTTTTCTATTCGATCATCTCGCTGTTTCTCGTTCTCCCGTTTCTTCTCCTTGCCGTTCTCATCCCTGTTTTGCCCGCTCTTGTCCTTGCCGTTGTCTTCCCTGTTTTGTTCGACCTTGTCCTTACCGTCTTTATGATTTCCCATATCAGGCCATACCTCCGTTTTAACATAATGAAAAGAACCCTGAAGTGGGTTCTCTCCTAGTATCGCTGATTTGGAAAAATCTATGCAGACAATCTGTCCGTACCGTTTTGCCGGAGATCATTTTACAGAGCAAAGTCATCCCCCTCTGATAATTCCAGATCAAAGTGCATCATTTCCGGCGCTATGGGATAATCGTAATCCATCTCCTTTTTGACATGCTTTTTCGGCACGGGCAGAGGATTTTCAAGAAAGCGCGGCTTTTGTGTTGAAGCCGCCACAGACTCAACAGCCACAGGAATGGGCGCAGCCGCCGCATTGATCTCCTCGATCTTTGCCTGCACCACCTCGGCCTCTCCGCCAAATACGCAGTTTTTAACCCCGAGGGCCGCAGCAACGCTCCAGAAAAAGAGCGCAAGACCGGAGAGCTCAATCGTCCAGAACTCCCAAAAGAGAAAGGGGGTAAAAAGCAGGCAGAAAAAGAGCCATGGCGAGTGATCCTGCTCCTTCCCGCTCCTTAAAAAATCAAATACCAAAAAGGCCGCCGGCAAAAAAAGGATGGCACAGAACAGAACATTCCCGTGCAGCTCTCCCAAACGAGCCGCCGTTACTCCGATCCGCAGATAGGGATAAGCCCAGACATACAGGCTTCTTTCGAGGGAAACACCGCTTGCGGCGGCATCCACACCGACCAGAATAAAAAAAATCGCCGCGCATGACACGAGTGTCACAAAAAGACGCAGTATATTTCTGCAGATCTCACCCGGCTGCGCATCTTCTCTCTTTCCCGCAAAGAGCACAGCAAAAAAGAAGAGTATCGTCACGGCCGACAGCTCAAAATAGGTCAGAATACCGATCACAGCCCCCGGAAGGATCGCTGCAAAAACATTCCTCCACACAGGTCTGTCCGTCAGTACCGCTCTCACGTAAAATATCGCTGACAATAAGCCGAACAGGTACATAAGGAGAAAAAGACATTCCGGATCGATCACCGCTATTTTTCCCACAAACGCCGGTGAAAATGCAAGAAGAAGCAGGGTCAGACAGGCCGCAAACCGCCCGGCGGCCGCTTTCACCAGGCGATAGCCCAAAAGCATGGAAAGAAGCTCTAACACAATCTGAAGAAGCATTGCCGCGCTCACACTGTTTCCCAGAAAGGAGAACACAGCAGAAAGCATAAGCACATACAGATAACTGATCCCGTGAGCGATCGGTTCGACGCTCTCTCCTGCCCGAACAAGGGCCTTTTCCATAAAACCCGCGCCCAGCGCGTCACCCGACGTAAAAAGCGCCACATCGCGGAATATACGAAGTCTTACAAGAAAACCGAACACGAAAGATACCGATACGCAGAAAGCCTCAATCATCAGCTTACTGTGGAGGGAAAGGCTTCGTCTTCTTCTGAGTGCCAAAGCGCTCTGCCTGAGTGGCAGATATACACACACAAGCAGCGGAAATACGAGCAATGCGCCCAGCTTTGCGGGAGCCGCCTTCACATAGACCCCATAGACAGAATAGCCCGTAAAGGCCAAAAGCGTCACGCAAAGGCCGGTATAGAGAATCCAGATCAAATAACTGAGCCGGGTTTTCCGATAGATCATAGCTTCTTCCTTTTCTGTGCGGTCTATACGGCCTAGATTGCCTGCGCAAGATCCGCAATGATATCGTCAATATGTTCAATCCCCACGGAGAGTCTGATAAGGTCGGGAGCTACACCCGCCTCCTTCAGCTGCTCGTCGTTCATCTGTCTGTGGGTATGGCTCGCCGGATGCAGGACACTCGTGCGGGCGTCCGCAACATGGGTCACGATAGCGGCAAGCTTCAAGTGGTCCATCATCTTCGCCGCCGCCTCTCTGCCGCCCTTTAAACCAAAGGAAATGACCCCGCAGGTGCCATTCGGCATATATTTCTCCGCCAGCGCATGGTACTTATTTCCGGGAAGTCCGGGATAATTCACCCACGCCACCTTTTCGTGCGCTTCCAGATACTCCGCACATTTTAAAGCGTTATAGCAGTGTCTCTCCATCCGCAGGGGAAGCGTTTCCAAGCCAACATTCAGAAGAAAGGCGTTCTGCGGCGACTGGATGGATCCCAAGTCCCGCATGAGCTGGGTGGTCGCTTTTGTGATATAGGCGGCCTTGCCGAACTTCTCCGTGTATACGATGCCGTGGTAGGACTCATCCGGCGTACAAAGTCCCGGATACCTGTCAGGATAAGCTGCCCAGTCAAAGTTGCCGGAATCCACAATACAGCCGCCTACGGACATAGCATGTCCGTCCATGTACTTCGTGGTGGAATGCGTCACAATGTCCGCTCCCCACTTAAAAGGATTGCAGTTGATGGGCGTGGCAAAGGTATTGTCCACGATCAGAGGAACATGATGCGCGTGCGCCAGCTTCGCAAATTTCTCGATATCAAGAACCACCAGCGCCGGGTTTGCGATCGTCTCCGCAAACACACATTTTGTATTATCCTGAAAAGCCTTATCCAGTTCCTCTGCGGAGGCGTCGGGATCCACCACGGTACACGCGATCCCCATCTTCTTCATGGTACAGGTGAGAAGATTAAAACTGCCGCCGTAGACTGTGGAGCTCATCACCACGTGATCGCCCGCCTCACAGATATTAAAGACAGCATAGTGATTCGCCGCCTGCCCGGAGGAAGTGAGCATGGCCGCCACGCCGCCCTCCAGCTCGCAGATCTTCGCCGCAACAAAGTCATTCGTGGGGTTCTGCAGTCTGGTATAAAAATAGCCGCTCTCCTCCAGATCGAAGAGCCTCC
>CAZACR010000138.1:0-3250 GCA_964483715.1 uncultured Clostridia bacterium | reverse complement strand
CAAAAGGAAATAAAAAGAAGAGTATGGCAGTAAATAAAAAGAACAAAAAGCAATTCGAAGCGCTGGGTTTAGAGGGCGAACTTTTAAACTGGGTATCTTACGCAACCTATTACAACCGCATTCCGCTTTTCACGTCGTTCAGACTTAATAACGGCGGCGAAGAAACTCTGGAAGAGCTCGTAATAACGGTAACGGGAGCGAACAGACTCATTCTCCCCGCACAGATAAAAATCGACCAGTTGCCCGCCGAAAGCAGTATGGAGGTCAAAGCGCCTCCGCTTTTGAACCCCAAATATCTTGCCGAACTCGAAGGTGAAGAAAACTGCACCGTAACAGTATGCGTAACTAGCGGCAAAA
This sequence comes from uncultured Clostridia bacterium, assembly GCA_964483715.1. GTDB lineage: Bacteria > Bacillota > Clostridia > Christensenellales > Borkfalkiaceae > Coproplasma. The sequence continues at coordinate 2,893 of CAZACR010000138.1, read as the reverse complement.
CGGAGATTTGTTCTATCAAATCGGAGGTCAAGGCTATCTCTATGGAGAGCTGGTCGGGGCTTTCCGGCAATGCTGAAATGCTGTCCGCATTCGTCCGTCCGCGTCTTTCCGACTGCCAGAAAATACTTGCGGAGGCGGGGTTACAGCTTAAAACGTGGGGCTACTCGCAGGAGTGGAGCGGCTATTCGGGCAACGACAAAAACGCGGTTATGTACGCGTTCGCTTCCATATTCTCCGCAGTCAGAAATCTCAATATAGAACGCGGTGAAAACGGCGACCCCACCCAGCTCATAAAAATAGGAAACACCGCAGAAATAGTAAACGAAAGAAAGGCGACTCCGCTTGCAATGGCGGCGTTTACTGCGTCGTGTCTGGAATCGGCTAAGCTCAACCCCGTAATCGTTATCGGCAAAAGCAAGATAGGCGTGGGCGTCTGGCTTTACGAAAGCTGTTTCAACTCAACCCTGCAGGACGATATGTCCGTTATCGAGCGCTACGTTTCCGCAGGCGTTAACAACCTTGCGATTGTGGACGTGGACGACTTGTTCGCGCACAAAAACGCAAGCTTTACGACAGCATCGTCGCACTTTGTTTCGGCGCTTCTTGCGCGCAAATTCGATAGCTGTATAGACGTCAAACGCTGCCGAATCGGCGGTATTTTCTCAATGCCGATAAAGGTAGGCAAGGGCTCTTCGTACGAAATTTTAGGCGATAAGCAAGCTTCCTACGAAGCCAAGCCCGAAAAACTTATCGAAGCGGATAAGCTCGCCTTAGAGCGTAAAGCCTCGAAAAACAGAAACTGGGAAAGGCGCCTTCTGGACCTTTCCATGAAGAACAATCTGCTTGCGTTCCGCTACGAAAGGGATTGCGTTCATCTGCTTTTGACAAATCTCAATAATTTCGTGGACAAACTGCGCGAGGGCAGTCCTCTTACGCTTCTGCACAACCAGACTAAGCTCGAAGACGCTCAGTTCTTCGGACTGGGAAGCAAGGTAAAGACGCTCGAAGAGCTGATAAAAATTGAACTTAATTCCAACATTGTGCGTTCGTATTCTGGCGAAGCGGCGCTTAACGAGCACGTTCAGGCGCTCATAAGAAAGGGCAAATCCTCGCAGGAAGAGGTCGGCGCAAACACGCTGTATATCGCTCTCGGCTTTCTGAAGTGGAAGCGCAAGGAAGAAAGCGATTTCAAGTACGCGCCCATAATGCTACTGCCCGTCAACGTAAAAAAGACGAAAACGCAGGGAATAACGCTCGAACCGGGCGAAGACTTTACTGTAAACACCACGCTTTTCGAGTTCTTGCATCAGGAATTCGGCATAGACGTAAGGGGCATAGAGGACGAAAAACTCAGCCCTGCGGAAACTCTCGCGGTAGTGCGTTCGCGCACCTCGAATATGCGCGGCTGGCTTGTGCACGAGGACGTGTATCTCGCACAGTTCACGTTTGCAGGCTACGCAATGTGGCGCGACGTCCACGACAATATAGAAACGTATAAGCGCAATCCGCTTATTGCAAGCTTACTCACCAACACCAATCAGTTTACGGACAATAAGCTTCGTGCGGTAAGCGAGGACGACGCCGAGCCCGCGCAGGTATTGACGCCTCTTGTATGCGATTCTTCGCAGTATTCGGCGGTTGCCGAGTCCGCTTTGGGCACGACGTTCGTGCTTCACGGACCTCCGGGCACTGGCAAAAGCCAGACTATAACAAACATCATCGCAAACGCTCTCCACGACGGCAAGAGGGTGCTTTTCGTCGCGGAAAAGAGAGCCGCTCTCGACGTCGTTAAAAAGCGCCTTACGGATATCGGACTGGGCGAATTCTGCTTAGAGCTTCACAGCGGTAAAACCGCGGACAAGGGCGAAATCGTACGCAAAATAGAGAACACGCTTTCGCTCAAATACGAGTTCGACCAGTCGCGCTTCAATGCTGACGGCGACACGATAACCGAATACAGAAACACGCTTAAAAAGCCCCTTAGCGCTTTGCACAAAAAACGCGGTCTGGGCGTTTCGGTGTACGAAGGTATCGTTAATTACCTCAATAACGCCACCGCGCCCGAGCTTGTCAATATCGAAAGTACTTTCTACGACAACTTAACCGCCAAAAAGCTCAACGAATACGAAACAATGCTGCTAACCGCTCAGGCGGCGGCAAAGGAGTGCGGAGGCGTTTACCGTTCGCCGTTTGCCAACGTAAACTTAACTTACTGCGACGAAAAGGTCAAGCGCACCGCAATGTTCTCCGCGGAAGTGGTTCTTGCGGAACTCAAGCATTTAAAGAACTATCTCGGGCTGTTTTTAGATACGTTCAATCAGAAAATCAGCACTTTTACGGCGCGCAAGCTTGCGGATTTAATCAAGATAGTCAAAACTCTTACGGGCGGTGAGCTCAAGGATTTCTACACTTGCGAAGAAAAGGATTTCTACGTGTTCTACAACGCAAACGTTCGCTATGACGCGCGCGTTAAAAACTGGCTCACGCGCTTTAAGGGCATTGCCGATATTGCGAAAATCGCGGACGACGTTGAGGCGGAGCTCGAAGACTGCACGGGCGATTATAAACTGTTCCGCAATCTTAGCGTAGCGGTAAAAAGAGTAACCCGACTTGCAAAAACCCCGATTAAAGCTGGCGAAGAGCTCGACTGGGTAAAACGCGCGCTGGAAATAGAGCAGGACAGACAAAAAATACTTAACTATACGAAACTTTCTTCCAATTTCCTCGGCATTACGGGCGGAATAAACGACAGAAGGAGAGACGAGTTCCTCGCACCTTTGTACAACTTCCACAAGCTCTGTGCCGGCGTATTTATGGACTACAACGCCGACGCGTTCAACTCGGTGTGCGCAAAGGCGAGCGACGGACACTTGAAGCCGTTGTTTACGGGAAT
>CAZACR010000137.1:0-3257 GCA_964483715.1 uncultured Clostridia bacterium | reverse complement strand
AGGTTCCGGAGGCGGATTTCCCTCGATTCCGTTAAAGCTTTTAAGGGACGATTTGAGTTTTACTTTGGTGGAAAGCACGGGCAAAAAGTGCACATATTTGAGTAGCTGTGTTGATAAGTTCGCCTTAAACGGTGTAAAAGTGGTCAACGGACGTGCGGAAGAGCTTGGGAAAGATATTTTATACCGCGAAAAATACGACTGCGCGACCGCGAGAGCTGTTGCCAGACTGAATACTTTATGCGAATATTGTATGCCGTTCGTAAAGGTCGGCGGCAGGTTTATTGCGTATAAAGGGGAATGTTCTGAAGAGATTAAGGAGGCAGAAAAGGCGATTAAAATTCTCGGCGGAGAGATTGAAAGCATTGAAACTTATTCTTTGCCTTCGTCGGATAAAAGAACGCTGATTTGCATAAAAAAAGTTTGCGCTACCCCGAAAAAGTATCCGCGCGGACTGGGAAAAGAGAGAAAATGTCCGATAATTTGATTATGAAAACCTGCGCTTTTACGGGGCATAGGGAGATAGGCTTCGATTTCGATATCGGGCTATTGATGAACACGGTTGAAAAGTTTATCAACGAAGGAGTAGTAAAGTTTTACTGCGGTATGGCGATGGGCTTTGACCTCATTGCAGCCGACGTTGTTCTGGAGATGAAAAAATTCTATCCGGAAGTGCAGCTCATAGCGTGCGTGCCCTGTCCGAACCAGGAAAAATATTACCCCGAAAGCCAGAAAAATAAGTATAAAAAAATACTGCCGCAGTGCGATAAAGTCGAAATCTTAAGCGATAAATATTATAACGGTTGTATGCTCGTTCGGGACAGGTTTATGGTTGATAATTCAGACCTCGTTCTGGCGTATATGCATAAGCCGGGCGGCGGAACTGCATACACGGTGAATTACGCTAAAAGCAAGAAAAAAGAAGTTTACATAATTTAAAAAAGTGAGTACGAAATAAACGTACTCACTTTTATTTTTATCCTTTGCGCCCTCTGAAAAAGTGCGGCGCTGAAATTTTATGCACTTCTGTTATACGGTTGCGCTCAGTATTCTTTCGGTATCGTCAAATAAGCGTATTGTTTGCAGTCTGTCTATTATAAAAGTTGCCACTCCCTCCGCGATAATTTCCGCCATTTTATATACTATATTCAAGCGCGTGGAGGAGAAAAGCGAGTAGTTAAAAAGCGACTTTTCCGCAACTATTCCCATAATGGAAATATCGCCGAGCCTGGCAAGCTTTTTGTTTGCGCCGCTGCCCGGTTTTAAGCTGCGCTTTGCTATTTTTATCAAACCGATATCTCCGGCAACTCCCACCGCCGCGTCGATAGCGATAACGGGACTGTCGGGATGGGTCGAACGGATAAATTCTTCCGTATATTTAACCTCGTGTGCGGTTATGGGTTTTGACAGAGTGCCGTATACGTAGACGTTTAAGCCCTTTAATTTTTCCTTGAGCTTAGTTCCCGTAACGGGACCCAGAGAGTCCCCCACGGACAAATCGCTGCCCACGCAGATAATTACGGGAGGTTTTTCCGTATCGGCTAAAAGTTTTTTAAGAGCGAGGACTTCTCCGTTTGATGCCAGCGAGTTGTAAAGGTTAAATGTGTATTCCATAAAAGCGTTACCGTTTCCGTTAAAAATTTTGACTGTATCTTTATTGACGGAAGAAAACCGTTTTATTCAGACGGAAAAGTAAAATTATCCCGCTTTTATTATTATGATTTATTTGCACATACTGATAATATGCTTACGACGGGTCTTTTTGACAAAATCTCCGCCCGGGTTTAAATAATGCGTAGCGCATAGCAAAATCCGAAAATTCCGATACTGAAATTTTTTAAAAATTACGATATAAATTATTTAACCGAAAACGGGTAGCGCAAAGTGTTTTTCAGCGCGGGTTTTTAGAGCAACGCAAAATTGTTCATAACTTTTAATGTTTTTTTGTTGATAAGTTTTTATCCGTTCTTGATAACTTTCGATAAAGTTATCAACACAGTTATCAAGAATTGAACAACATTGTTGATAAATTTTAAAAATTTGAGCGTTTTGTGTTTCACGTGGAACAATTTTTAAGCCAAAAAATTTAGTTGAAAGTTTCACATGAAACATTTTTCGATAAAATTTTCAAACAGCGCAGTTAATAAATTTCAAAAATATTGTTATTAAAAACGATTTCTGTTAACCCAAAATTCAGTCAGAAAGCCGTTAAACAAAAAGTGAAAACGGTGAAAAAATAAGCTAAAAACGGTGTGAATTAACGTAAAAATAATTTAAAACGCTTGATATTAAATAATTACTGTGATAAAATGTAAAAGACGGTGCAAAAATTGAACTGTCATACCATATTATATAATAAAGGCGCGACATTTTTGGTTGGCGCAAAAAGAGGTAAATGATTTGAATAGAAGAAGTAGAATCGTCATGTGGGTAGTAATTGTATTGATTGCGGTTGCCGCAGGTCTTACAATTTACTTTACTACAAGAAATGGCGGCGCACACGTACTCGATTATGACAAGTTTGTTGAGTACGTAGAGAACAACGGTTATACCGAAGGCGAAGAAGGTAAGGCCTTAGATAAAAACGGCAACGTAGTTGAAGGCTACCGGTTTTTCGAAGGCAACTTGCAGAAGCTTAGAGAAAAGACTGAAGAAGGCGACGAAGCTGCCACAGAAGCGTGGGACGCCGTTCCCGTTATCGTTAAGGTTCAGTTCAATCAGTATAAGCTGTACGGCTCGGTAATGAAAAACGGAAAGCTTGTCCGCGAGTATTATACGTTCGGTCCTTCCTTCTACTCCTCGCCTTCGACAAACGGCGTTCTGGAAGAGTGGATGGATTTGGGGGTTACGGTAAATTACTCCGACCCCAATTCCGGCAGCGTGTGGTCGAGCATTATGTCGTTCGGCAGCATCGTGCTTGTGTGCGTAGTATTTTTCCTTATTATCCGCTCGACAATGGGCGGCAGCGGAAGGGCTTCCAGCTTTGCAAAAACAAAGGCGCGCGTAACTACTAATATTAAGGTGCGCTTCAACGACGTGGCTGGCGCAGAAGAAGAAAAAGTAGAACTTGCGGAAGTCGTTGAATTTTTGAAACAACCGAAAAAGTTCTCCGATTTGGGTGCGCGTATACCTAAGGGCGTGCTTTTGATTGGCCCTCCGGGTACCGGTAAAACGTTGTTTGCAAAAGCCGTTGCGGGCGAAGCGGGCGTTCCGTTCTTCTCCGTTTCGGGTTCGGATTTCGTTGAAATGTACGTCGGCGT
>CAZACR010000136.1:0-3260 GCA_964483715.1 uncultured Clostridia bacterium | reverse complement strand
CGCAGGATATCCGCGGACGACAAAACCAAAAAGCATTTAATGGAAATGGGAATAACGGAGGGCGGCAAAATAACATTGCTTTCCAGCGGTTCGAGCGGAGTGATTGTCGTCGTTAAAGAGGGCAGGCTTTGTCTGGACGGCGCATTATCCCGTAAAATTTTAGTAGCGTAAATAATAACTTTTTGAGGTATAGATATGAAACTTTTAAGCGAATTTTCCGTGGGTGAACGCGGCGTAATCGCAAAAGTGAACGGCGAAGGAAAAGTGCGCCGCAGGCTTTTCGATATGGGCGTAACTCCGCAGGCGGAAGTGATGCTGAGGAAGAAAGCGCCGCTCGGCGACCCGTTGGAAGTTACAATCCGCGGTTACGAGCTGACGCTGAGAAAGGACGAGGCCGCGTGCGTGGAGGTGGAAGTCAAATGAAAACTTTTGCTTTGGCAGGCAACCCCAATTGCGGTAAGACCACGCTGTTCAACGCGCTCACGGGCTCTACGGCGCACGTAGGCAACTGGCCCGGCGTTACGGTAGATAAGCGCGAAGGCGTATACAAAAACGGCGAAACGAAAGTAAATATCGTCGATTTACCCGGTATATATTCCCTTTCGCCCTACACCCCCGAAGAGGTCATTTCGCGCAACTACATACTCGACGAACACCCCGACGGCATTATAAATATCGTCGATGCTACCAACTTAGAGCGCAACCTGTATTTAACCACACAGCTTCTGGAAATGGACGTGCCCGTCGTAATCGCGCTGAATATGATGGACGAAGTGGAAAAATCGGGCGACAGCATAGACGTTAAGGCGCTCGAAAAGGCAATCGGCGTTCCCGTAGTCGCGATATCTGCGTTGAGAAAAACCGGCATAAAAGAGCTTATGGATAAAGCCGCGGCGCTGAAAAGCGAACGCAAAGGCGAAACCGTGCTCGGCGGCGAACTCACCGCAAAAATAGAGCGCGCCCGTCAGTTCTTTGCTCAAGAGGAAGTGTCTTCGCCGCTCTTCCACGCGGTAAAAATGCTGGAAGCGGACGAAATCGAGCTTGCCCACAAAGGCGCTAAGGAAGTGCTTGCGGAAATTGCGGCGGCGGACGATTTGGAAGCGGTAATCGCCGACGAAAGATATAAATACATATCCGCGCATTTTTCAGCTGCAAAAACGCGCGGCAGCGCAAAGCAGGCGCTCACAAAATCGGATAAAATAGACAAAGTGCTCACGCACAGAATCTGGGCTATTCCCATTTTCATAGTCGTTCTGTTCTTTATCTTCCACCTGACTTTCTCGGAAAACCTGTTCTACCTGAACGGCTTTACGGAAGCGCAGGGGTATATGCCCACGCTGTTCGACCCCGTAGAGGACGGGGGCTTAGGCTGGGAAGAAAACTTCGGCACTAAACTGCTCGCCTGTATTTACGACGGCGCGGTATTCTCGCCGGGCGTAATACTCACTAATCTTCTGAACTTTGTTTTAGACTACATAACGGAAGGCGTGGGCGCGTTGATAACGGTGTGCCACGGTGCGCCTTGGGTGGAAAGTTTTGTGCTTGACGGCGTGCTCGGCGGTATATTCGCGGTGCTCGGCTTCCTTCCCCAGATTTTAACGCTGTTCCTGTTCTTCTCTATCTTGGAAGATACCGGATATATGGCGAGAATTGCGTTCGTACTCGACAGAATTTTCCGCCGTTTCGGTTTGAGCGGCAGGGCGTTTATGCCCATGATTATGGGCTTCGGCTGTTCCCTTCCCGCAATGATTAACACCCGTACGCTTGCGGACGAAAAGGAGAGGACGGCAACCGTCAGAGTTATTCCGTTCTTCTCTTGCGGCGCTAAATTGCCCATACTTACGGCTATGGCTGGCGGTATTTTAGAAGTGTTCGGAGTGGGCAACGTGGACGCAATAACCTACGCAATGTACCTTTCGGGTATTTGCATAGCCATTGCCGCAGTGCTTTTAATGCGCAACACCTCGCTCAAAGGCGAAACGCCTCCGTTCATTATGGAACTTCCCGCATACCATATGCCGGGCTTCAGAAACCTGATGCTCCATTTGTGGGATAAAACAAAACACTTTATCAAGAAAGCGTTTACTATAATCTTTGCTTCGACGGTCGTTATATGGCTGTTGCAGTCGTTCAGCTGGAACTGGGAGTTCTTATTGCAGGACGCTCAGGAGCTGTTCGAATCCAACCCCGAAGTCTGGGCTTCGCTTGAAGAAATCGAAGGGCTTGTAAACGTAAGGGTGGACGAATCCATTCTCGGTAGCCTGGGTATGTTCATTCAGCCGCTGTTCACGCCGCTGGGCTTCGGCTCTCAGCTCGGCAAAATGGGCTGGGTGTTCGCGGTTGCAGCTATCACCGGACTTGTCGCAAAGGAAAACGTTATCGCAACGTTCGGCGCGCTCGCGGCGGTTATTGCGGGACAGTACATCGACTGGGAGGCGGACGAGGTCGCTACCGCGGTTGCAATGATAAGCGGTACGGGCATAACTATCCCCGCGATAATATCGTTCATTATATTCAATATGACGACTATTCCCTGCTTCGCGGCTTGCGCTACGGCTAAGGCTGAACTGCCCAAGGGCAAGTTCAAGTGGACGCTGCTGTTCTGGGTGGTTACAAGCTATCTTGCGGCTTGCGCGTTCTATACGATAGGAAGCTGGTGGTGGACGCTGTTCATCTGGCTGGCTGTCGCCGCGGCGGTGGTTGCGTTGATAATTTTGAGGAATACCGGCAAGTTCGATATAGTAAAGATATTTAAGAGAAAAAAGAAAGAGGAAAACAAGTAATGAATGCGTTCGATATCGTCGTTATAGTGTTGGTTGCGGTAGCGTTCGTCGGCGCGGTGGGATATCTCATATGGCGCAAGGCGAAGGGCAAGGGCGGTTGCGACTGCGGCTGTTCGGGTTGTCCTCACGCGTGCAATTGCGGCAAACATAAGGACGAAAACGAAAGCAATAAATAATTTCAAATATCCTTAAACACTCCACATATAATAAAAGGCGCGGCGAATATTCGCCGCGCCTTTTATTAACAATTTTTATAAAATTACGATAAAATTTATCATTATTCGCTCATCACGCATAAATTGCCCCCGTGCGCTTGCCAAAATAAGTGATTATATGTATAATAAAATGGAAATAATATACAGGAGTTAACAATTATGGCAACCTTATCACATAGAATCAGCGGTATATCTCCTTCTATGACGCTTGCGATTTCCGCAAAGGCCAACGAGCTGAAAGCGGCGGGCGAAAAGGTAATTT
>CAZACR010000135.1:0-3324 GCA_964483715.1 uncultured Clostridia bacterium | reverse complement strand
TGCTGTCGCCACGGCATACATAAACCGTATCGGCCACGGGCTGGATAAAGTCGTCCTGCATGGCCACACGCACGGTGATGGGCACCGAAACGGCCACACCGGGCGAGGTGACACAGTAGTCGTTGCTTTGGGCACGCAACTTCACTTCATCACCGTCTTGGAAAGGATATTTGTGGTCGATGAGCGAATCCTTGCCGTTGCCGAATTCAAACGGAACATCATTTACATACCAGATGTAGGTGGGCGCGTTGGTGGGCGCGGCCACTACCTGCGACGTAAAGAACACGTCGCTCTTGTGGTAGGCAATCGTCACGTTCTTCATGGCCGGCCAGTGATGACTCAAGCAACCCTGACCATGCGAATAGAGGCTAAAGCCGGCACGATAAAGCGAAGAATCGGCTTTAATCTTGGAGGTATAGAATACGTCGCCATTCTTGATATAGCGGACGGTATTGTCAAGCAATTCCACTTCAAGCACATCATCGGGACCGTAGCCACCGAACGAGCCTTTGTAGGCACCACTTTCGTAAACCTCCAAAGTTCCGTTGTCGAAGTAAACAGCATAGTCGATGTTGCTATAGTGGTATACCGTGTTGGCCGACGTGAGACCGAACATCTGATGGTAGGCCGACTGTTCAGCCTGCGCTTTTACCACGCCGTTGCCTCCCGTAATCACCTGTTGCGAAACCACCCCGTTATCCCAACTTACGCAGGTCATGTAGTTAGATACATAACCTTCGTTACCCCAATTGTTTACACGATAACCATGCGTAAAGCGCACGGGTTCCTCGGTGATGCTCTGGCACTCGAGGCTGCCCACCTGATCGATATGGACGTTGAAGTGCTTGCGCGGACGCACGTAGATGGTGTCGTGGTCTTCCACGATATTGCCCGGAACGGCGCAGAGATGCTTGGTCTCCAAGTGCGCCACGATGTCGTGCATGTCGACAGCCGTATCGGTGTAGGCCTGCAACTCGTCGTAGGTGATTCTGAGCACGTTGTTGTCGCCGATCACCGTACCGTCGAGCATCCAGTTGAAGGCGTAGTCGCTGCCCGCGTCTTCGATGGAGGCCACGAACGTAACCGGCGAATATTCGCAGATGGTGTCGCCCCAAGCAGGATATTCGTTGATGATCTGCGTAATCGTGGCCTTGGGACGGTGCAGCGGGTAGGTCTTGAACGTGAGCGTGTTACTTTGCTTGGGCGAGCCCTTGATACAGGTGTCGGCGGCAAAGTAGATGCAATATACCTGATCGCCCGTCTGGAAGGTGCTTACCAGCGAGTCGCCCACGTGTACCTTCTCGAAGCGGGCGTTGGCACCGCTGTCGGCACGTTTCACGAACCATACGAAAGTACCCGTGTCGTAGGAGGGCGCATGTGCCTGGAACACAACCACCGAATCGTAGGGACAAACCTCCAGACCCTTGTTGCTGTTGATGTTCACAAAGGCCTCGGGCATCTTGGTGTAGTCGATGAGGATGGTGTTGCTCTTGACGGTCCGGTCGGTGACACAGAGCTTGGTGGACGTCATTTCGGCGTAGATGCTCGACTTGTTCACCATACCGGCGTAGTTGTCGCTGAACAGCGAGTCTGTGCTTACCTCGAAGCCGTTGAAGTACCACTTGTAGTAGCTCGTGTCGCCGCCATAGCGCAGACTGTCGGGGAAGAAGAAATGCTCGGTGTTCTCGCACTCGATGATGAAAGCGGTATCACCGCGCAGGTGACCGTCGTAGCCGATGACGAACGAAGGCGTGGTCACTTCTTCCACCTCGATGCGGATGGTGTCGGTGAACACACACTTGCGCGCCGTACTGATCGTGTAGATATAGTAGGTGAGCGAGTCGAGCGGTTTGACGCGGATGGAGGTCTTGGTGGCCTCTTTGGCGTTGATGGTGGCCTCGGTGCCGGCGTGGTAGGGAACTTCGGTCCAGGCGATGGTGGAACCGCGGCTCGGGTCGATGTCTACCTTGAGGGTGATGCTCGAACCACTGCAGAGCAGCGTATCGGGCGTAGCCGTGGTAAGCGGTTCGGGCTTGATGGTCACGCTGTCGATGCCGGAACAGTTGTTGCGGTCTATGCCGTGAACATAGTAAGTGGTGACTTCGTCCGGACTCACGTCTACCCTGTTCGTGTCTGTGCCGAAGGCTCTGAGAGCCGTATCGGAGGTGCCACGATAGAACCAACTGTAGGTCACCGCGCTGTCGGCATGGAGCTCTACCGTGTCGCGACGGCAGAAGATATAGTTGTTGATAGGCTCGATGACATCTACCATCGGCAACAGGATGGTCGGCTTAAGCGTATCGCTCAGGGCCAGACGCGTGGTGACGCAACCGATGGACGAAGCCAGACCCGCCCAGATGCTGTCACCAGGCTTGAGCGTGCTGATATAGAGAGTCTTGCCATCTTTCGAAGCATAGGCCAAGGTATCCTTGCCGCTCTTGACGGGCAAGGTGAGCGCCGTGCCGTTCACAAACCAGTAATAGGTGGGCTTGTTGCCCGGGTTGAGCGCCGAATCCACGCTGAACGTGATGAAGTTGCCCACGCAGGCGGTCAGGGTGTCGGCCGTGATGGAAACCGCAACGGGAAGCGGCACGGTAGGCGAAACCTTGAACAAAGGCGTGGTGTCGGGCTTGCAGCTGTGCTTTTGTCCGATGACACGATAGAAGAACGTATCCTTGGTGGGTTCGGACATGAACGCGTAGCTGTTGGAGCCCACGTTGGCAAAGGTCGAATCGGGATGCTTGGCGCGCTGCCATTGATAGGTGTCCATACCCGTGTTGGGCACGGAGAGGTCGAAGATGGAGTCGAAGCAAACGAAGTGTTCGCCGTCTATGGTACCTATGCGGCTGTCGTTGTAGACATTAACCGTAAATACATCGCTGATGAACGGACAACCGTCGCTGTAAACCACACGGCGGAAGTGGCGCGTGGAGTCGATGGAGCCCTTCCAGGTGTAGTTGGACTTGGTGGCCGTGTCGGGACAAGCCTTGTAGACGGCGTTCTTGCCGAGAACATTGCTGTACTGCCACTGGTACGCGTAGATGCCGTTGCCGCCCTTGGTCACGGTATTGCCCGTAAGTTCCACACCCGTCACTTCGGGACAGAGCGTATCAGCAGGACCGCTAAGGGTATTGGCCAAAGGCTCGTACACGCGGACTCTCAACAGAGGCGTGGCCGTGTCGGGACATACGCCGTTGCCCACCCAGGCACGATATACAAAGGTGGCCGTGCTGCCCGGAGCGGTCGCTACGGAGCTCTTGCTATCCAACGCAAACCAGTTGAGCGTGTCGGTGGAGCGTTCCCAACGGATGCGGTTGCCGTAGT
>CAZACR010000134.1:0-3336 GCA_964483715.1 uncultured Clostridia bacterium | reverse complement strand
AACACCGTCCGCTCGTGCGCGTGGCTGACGAGCTGATAGTCCGCCGTGGGCAACAGCTTGTACTTTTCGCCGTACTGAGCAAACCCTATATCCGCCGCAAGGTGCTCTATTCTCACGCCGACGGCAAAATCTTTGGCTTCCATATACACGCCGTTTTGTTCGAGCATTTCGAACGTATCGCGTGCGGAATGACCGACCGCAAGCACAGCCGCATCCACAGCCATTTCACGCGTATCTCCGCTGTTTACGTCCGCTAATATGAGCGAACGAAGCCCGTTTTCGTTGCTTTTAAGTCCTACGAACTTAGTATTGAAAAGATATTCACCGCCGTTTTCCGTGACGAACTTTCTTGCGTTCTGCAACACGGAATACAGTCTGTCGCTGCCGACGTGCGGTTTGTTCAGATACAGCACGTCCTCGTCCGCGCCGAACATATGAAAGAGCTGCAACACGTCGCGGTTAAGTCCTTCCTTAGTACGAGTATTCAGCTTTCCGTCCGAAAACGCGCCAGCGCCGCCTTCACCGAACTGCACGTTGCTTTCGACGTTTAGTTTACGGTTGTTGAAAAAGTCGAGGCAGGATAATCGGCGTTCTTCCACTGCTTCTCCGCGCTCTATGATTACGGGCTTAAATCCGTGCTGAACGAGCCTGACCGCACAGAACAACCCTGCAGGTCCGGAGCCTATTACCGCGATTTTATGCTCGCCTTTTACCTTATCGAATTGAGGCTTGTCCTCGCATTCGGGCGAGGCTGAAAACGCGATTGTGTACAGCCAGATAATAGCGCGTTTGTCTCGCGCGTCGAGCGACTTTTTTATTATCTTGAAATATTTCACGGGAGCGCCCAAACGCTTACGCGCTATTTCCAGCAACGCGCTTTCGGGGCGCTCTATCGGCAGTTTTATATTTTCCGCAATCTTAATCATAATTGTTTATAGTATCTATAATTTTTTTAGCTACGTGCATACCGCTGACAAACGCCCACGTGAGGTTATAGCCGCCGCAATCGCCGTCAACGTCCAGCGCCTCGCCGACGAAATACAGCCCCTTGTGTTTCTTGCTTTGCAAATCGCCGTCCACCTCGTTAGCGGGAATACCGCCCTTGGTGACCTGAGCGTAATCGAAGCCGAGAGTGCCGACAACTGGCAGCTTAAAATTCTTTACCGTCTGCGCAATAACCGCGGGATCGGAAGAATTACAACGCCTTATTACCGCTCTGCCTATTTGGTTGTGGAGCGTGCCCGAAAGCAGTTCGGTTTGAGAGTAACCGAGTTTACGCTTTTTGCGCACGTGGTTCTCCACTTCCGACTGGGAAAACACTGGGATAAATTCTATCGAAAGATACGCGCCCTCTTTCCCTGCGACGTATGACGAAACGTTGAAAATAGCGTTACCAGAAACTCCGTAATCGGTAAAAATTACGTCGCCGCTCGTTTTGCAAAGCTCTTCGCCGCTATTATCGAAAGCGCGGACTTTACATTCGGCGCGTATGCCTTTGAGCGTTTTTATGTACTGCGTTTCGCACTTCAACTGCACTATCGCAGGGGTGAGTTCCGTCATGCTATGCCCCATACTATGCGCCAGCGAATAAGCTTTACCGTCCGTACCGAACTGCTTTTGCGCTTTTCCGCCGAACGCGAACACTACATGCTTAGCGTGCAACTTGCACCCGTTTGAAAGTGTTAGCTGAAAGCCTTTTGAAATCGACGTTACCTCTGCGTTAACCAACACTTCCACGCCGTATTTTTCCGCTTTGCGTATAAGACAATCCGAAAGCGAAGAAGCCTGCTTGCCCGCAGGATATATCCGCCCCGACTTATCCGAAACGAACAGACAGTCGAAAAGCGATTGCGCTTTATACTCTCCGCTGTTTATAAGCTGTGAAGCGAGCGGAGCAAGGCTGCCGTGATAGTGCTCTGGGCTCAAATCTGTATTGGAAATATTGCCCTGACCGTTGCCCGTCGCCGCGAGCTTTTTACCAAGTCTGTCTCCTCTTTCACAAATCGCGACGCTGAGTGATGCGTCCTCTTTTTTTAATGTGACGGCGCAGGCAAGACCTGCCGCGCCGCCTCCGACTATAACTACGTCATAATTTTGCATACGTTAATTTTACAACGACTTTATTCCTTTGTCAACAAATCTGTTTGCGGGCTTGCACGAACGCTTCGAGATGAAGCTTCTCGTCCTCTAAAAGCCGCGCGACAAGGGCGCTTACCTTTTCGTTTTTAAGGCGGCAAAGCATTTTTTTGTAGCTGCCGATAGCGTGCTTTTCCGCCATTATATCGTCTTCAAGCATATCCGAAAACTTGCCCGAATACGAAACAAATTTCGTCGAATAGAAATTGAACGCTACGGGCGGCTGAAAAGTGTAGATAGGTTGTGCGCCCAGATTTATCAAAGCATTGCCCAGTAAATCGAGATGTAACATTTCCGCCATTGCCACACTTTTAAGCAGCTCCGCCGTCTTTTCGTCGCCAGCGTGATTGAAGGCGAACGATTGATAAACGTATTGCAATATTGAATTTAACTCGCCGCATGACGTGGCGTACGCCGAAGTTAATATGCGTGCGGCAACCGGGTCGCAGGCTAAGTTTTTTACGGACGGATATGGAGCGTTGACAATGAGCGGTTTGGGCATAAAAACGATGTACTTCCTTTAAATAAAACTGTACTATCAAATTATTCTTTAACGTACGATTTTGTTAAGAGGAAAACACAAAAAAGAGCGCCCCGCGTTTGAGAAAAACGCGGGGCGCACATATTAAACTTTTAATATTTTTTTGAGGAACTGACCCGTGTAGCTTTGTTCGCAGCGCGCGATATCTTCGGGCGAGCCTGCGGCTACCAAAGTGCCGCCTCTGTCGCCGCCCTCAGGGCCTAAATCTATTATCCAGTCCGCCGTTTTAATGACGTCGAGGTTGTGCTCTATAACCAGAACGGTGTTGCCGTTATCGCGCAGGCGAGCCAAAATTTTGACGAGCTTATCTACGTCGTAGCTGTGCAAGCCCGTGGTAGGTTCGTCCAGAATATAGAACGTTTTGCCCGTGCCGCGCTTACTCAGTTCGGTTGCAAGCTTCACCCTCTGCGCCTCGCCGCCAGAAAGCGTAGTTGCGCTTTGACCGAGTTTGATATAGCCCAAACCGACGTCGCAAAGAGTGCTGAGTTTGTTGTATATAGCGGTTACGGGACTGAAAAATTCCGCCGCTTCCTCCACCGTCATTTCCAGAACGTCGGATATGGATTTGCCCTTGTACTTGACTTCCAAAGTTTCTCTGTTATAACGTTTGCCGCCGCATACTTCGCAGGGAACGAAGATATCGGGCAGGAAATGCATTG
>CAZACR010000133.1:0-3353 GCA_964483715.1 uncultured Clostridia bacterium | reverse complement strand
AGCATATGCGAGTAGTGCAGACCGCCGAGAAAATTTCTGGTGTTTTCGATAATAATTCTTTTCTCGTCCGTATAATTTTTCAACTGCTCCATCGTAACTTCCGTTGCGTTGCACGCAGGCACGAACTCTCCGTTTTCGTAAGTGAAGGCTTTGTTGCGGATAAATATTCCGTAGCCGTTGGCTGTGTAAAAACTTTTCAGGTTGTTTAAAACGTCGTCTTTACTTCCGGCAAACACGTTGCCCGAAGCGCCTAATTCAAACTGTTGGCAATCCATTATTTTTGTAAGCATTTGCCTTATTATTTTCAAATCTTCCGCCATAGCGTTTAACAGGTGGGAGGAAGGTGTTTCGCCGCGTGCGCAGGTGCGCGAAAAAACGTTATCGTCCGTTAAAATCAGTTCGCCGATATATCCCGCAACCGAATTTTCCGCACGCGAATTGTATATTTCGTAAAGTAAATCGTTGAATGCGGCTTTTTCGTCTGCTTCCGGGCAACAGCAATAATGTGAAAGAGCCGAAAACAAATTGTCTTTTTTAAGACCTCTGAGTACGGTCAGTGAATTGATGATAGTATTCATAATTTATTCGTCCGTTTTTGTTAATTTTCGTTTATTATACACCTATCGTGATAAATATGCAATTTTTTGAGGATATTTTTTAATAAAATCTTATAATGCTTGACTATTTGAAAATAGGGGAATATAATGTAGTTTAATCAGATTATTGTTAGGAGATTTTACTGAAATGTCAAAGATTTATTACCAGTCGGATTGCGATTTGAACGCTTTGAAAAATAAAACCGTGGCGATTATCGGTTACGGCAGTCAGGGGCACGCCCATGCGCTGAATCTGCGCGAAAGCGGAGTCAAAGTAATTATCGGTCTGCACGAAGGCGGAAAGTCCTGGCCGAAGGCGGAGGCTGCGGGCTTTGAAGTTTATAACGTAGCGGAAGCAACCAAAAGAGCGGACGTCGTTATGATACTTATTAACGACGAGAGACAGGCTAAGGTCTATAAGGAAAGTATCGAGAAGAATTTGAAAGAGGGGGCGGCGCTCGCGTTTGCACACGGCTTTAATATTCATTTCAAGCAAATTGTTCCTCCCGCAAACGTGGACGTATTTATGATAGCTCCCAAAGGTCCGGGACATACCGTCCGTTCGGAATATCAGGAAGGTAAAGGCGTTCCCTGTCTTGTCGCTATCGAGCAGGATTTTACGGGCAAGGCGTTAAACGTTGCTCTCGGTTATGCAGCCGGTATCGGCGGCGCGAGAGCGGGCGTTTTGGAAACGACTTTCAAATGCGAAACGGAAACCGACCTTTTCGGTGAACAGGCAGTGCTTTGCGGCGGCGTGACTGCGCTTATGAAAGCGGGCTTCGAAACGCTTGTCGAAGCGGGATACGACCCCAAGAACGCTTATTTCGAATGCATTCACGAAATGAAGCTTATTGTCGACCTTATCTACAAGGGCGGCTTTTCGATGATGAGGTATTCCATTTCCGATACTGCGGAATTCGGCGATTACGAGACGGGCAAAAGACTTATTACCGACGCAACCAAGCAGGAAATGAAGAAGGTTTTGGAAGAAATTCAGGACGGCACTTTCGCTTCAAAATGGATAGCGGAAAACAATAACGGCAGAGCGCATTTCAATGCTAAACGCGCGCTGGAAGCTTCTTCACAGCTCGAAGAAGTGGGCAAGGAAATCCGCAGTATGTACTCGTGGAACAGCGATAATATCCTCGCGGCGGAAGAGGGCAAAACAAAGCTTTGATAAAAGCGCGGTTTTTAACTTAAAAATAAGAGCACGTTCGTAAATTTCGGGCGTGCTTTTTTGATTTTTTAACGCCCATTTTGTTGTGTTTTTTCGGCTTAGATGTTATAATAATGAATAGTGTAAAATACGCTTTCGGAGATGTGTGGCGTGAAGAAAAAAAATAACAACGGAAAACATTCTTACATATTGACCAGAGAAACGCTCGGTATGACGCTTTTGCTGTTCTGTCTTGTCGTTGCAGTTATGCTTATAACGCATAAATCGGTTTTCGGAGTACTAGGCACAGCTATATGCACGTTTATGTACGGTACGTTCGGTTACGGAGCGTATCTTGTAATCGGTGCTTTGGGTTGCCTGGGCTTTTGGCTTGTGTTTGAAAAATTCCCTAAAATAAAGCTTCGTTGTATCGGGGCGGTAGCGCTTTTGGTTTTTGCCGTTTTTCTGCTTTTCCACGCAGTATCGACGCGCGGCTATGAACTTAACGGCTACGGCGCATATCTTGCGGATTGTTTTAATAACGCGTCGGCAGGATATTCGGGCTACACTTTCGGCGGCGTTATATCCGGCATTTTGGTTTATCCTATCGCAAAAGGTACGACGTTTATCGGCGCTTACGTAATTTTTTCGCTTATTCTTCTCGCTTGCGCTTATCTCAACTTTGTCGTTATCAGAAAAGCGGTTATCGGCGAAAAGGTTGCAAAGGCTGCCGAGATAAACGATGAGGAAGAGGAAGAAGACGAACAGGCGGAAGAAGGACACGATAAAAAAGTAGATAACCTTTATTCGATAAACGAAAATTACGAGATTGTAAAAAACCGTAAAACGTCTGACAGACAGCCCCGTTCAATAGACAAGGTAAAAGCGGGAGAGGAACAGACGGACGGCGAGAGCGAAACTCAGGCGGACAAAAGCAGGCGCATATTGTTCGAGCCCGGTGAGTTTGCCGCGGAAAGCTACAGAAGAAACTTAATCTATAACGAGAATTCTTATTTCAATAATCCCGTCCGCAATGACGACGACTATCTGAAAAGCTTTTCCAGCGGAAATTCCTCCGCTAAGTCTACGCAAACTCCGTCCGCGCAGTCGACATATACTTCCGATTATTCCGACGAAGTGGAAAGCAATAATTCCGATAACTCAACGCCTTCTTATATTTACGGCGATAAACCCGTGGAAAATCTGGTTGACAATTCGCCTTCGATTCCCGAAGAGCGTTCGGCGGCAAGCTACGACAGCTACACCGTTAATTCGGAGCGCGTAAATTACGACGAACAGAATACCATAGGTTTTTCCGAAGAGGAAGAACCTCCCGTATTCGAAGACGATAAACCTTTCGAAGCGCCTGTCCGCGAAGACCTTAACGCGAGAAAAACCCGTACCGATTTTGCGGATTACAGCGTATTTGAAGATAGTGATAATACAGACGAACACCCCGAAGATAAACAGGACGAAAGTTCCGCGGTAAGCGCGCCCGGCAGAGAGAGCAGCGGCAACAGTCTTTTCAATATTTTCAGCTCTACTAATCCCAACGCGAAGAAAGAAAACAGCGTCGAGCCCGACGTTTCCGCTTTGCAATC
>CAZACR010000132.1:0-3393 GCA_964483715.1 uncultured Clostridia bacterium | reverse complement strand
GGCGACCTGCTGATTACGAATCAGCTGCTCTACCAACTGAGCCACAGTAGCATTTATTGCTTTTACCTAAGATATATTATATCAAAAGCGAAATAAATGCAAGCGTTTTTTATTTGCTACGGATAAAAATTTTTATTTGCAGGCAAATTTTCTTTACGTGCCTAAAATTTACCTTTATTGCACAATCTAAGGATATGAACAGACGACTTGCCGCAATCTGCGCATTCACTTTGAGCCTTGTGTTTGCCGTATGGCAATTTGCGCACTATAATCAGGAAGCGAAAAGCTGCTTTTCTTTTGCTGACAGCGCCGATAAAAAAGTTATTTATTTAACTTTCGACGACGGACCTACCGACAGAGTTACGCCCAAAATTTTAGACGTTCTGGACGAGGAAAACGTGAAAGCCACTTTCTTTATTATAGGAATAAACGCAGAACGCCGCCCCTACCTTATTCAACGCGAATACGAGTCGGGACACACGGTTGCCGTGCACTCCTACACCCACCGCTATAACGAAATTTACAGCAGTGAAGCTGCGCTTTTAAAGGATATTGAGGACTGCAACCGCGTAATTCATTCGGTTACGGGCGAGTATTCCAAGGTATACCGCTTCCCCGGCGGCTCGTTCAACGCAACGCCCGAACTCGTTAAATCGGTAGTTGAAAACGGTTATAGGTACGTAGACTGGAACGCGGGCTTTTCCGATGCGGAAATACTGAACGCTTCCACCGACCAGTTATACAAAGCGGCGGTTGCCACTTCCGAGGGTGTGAACCACATAGTTATGCTCGCGCACGACTCCACCACTAAGATAAACACACCCGAAGCGCTTAGAAAAGTTATACGGCATTTCAAAGAAAAAGGCTACTCGTTTGAAAAATTTTAAATAATAAAAAGCGGGGCGAATTTGAAACAAATCCGCCCCGCTTTGCATTTCCTTATTTAATTAACGCCGTAGGTTGCGCGGTACGCTTTCATTGCGGAAAGGTACTCTTTGCCCTCTATTACGCCGTTTTCGATAGCTTCGATAATGTCAGCCATCGTAACGATAGAATAAACCTTAACGCCGAATTCCTTGTAAACTTCCTGTACTGCGGAAAGCTCGCTTTCAAGTCCCTTTTCCATACGGTCAACGGAAATAATCATTCCCGCGATTTCAACGTTTGCCGCCGCCTGTAATTTGGGAAGCATTTCGCGGAGGGCTTTGCCGCTCGTCATAACGTCTTCAATCAGAATAACTTTTTCGCCGTCTTCTAGCTGTTTACCGACGAACAATCCGCCTTCGCCGTGGTCCTTTACCTCTTTTCTGTCGAAGCAGTAATTCAAGTCCATATTGTATTCGTTGGCAAGCGCAACCGCCGTGGTTACCGCGAGTGGAATGCCCTTGTACGCAGGTCCGACAAGCGTTTCCGCTTTCAAGCCGTTTTCCACTATGCAGTTTGCGTAGTATTTGCCAAGGCGAGCGAGCTGAGTACCCGTTTTGTAGTTGCCCGTATTGATGAAATAAGGAGCTTTTCTGCCGCTTTTAAGCGTAAATTCGCCGAATTTGAGCACTCCGTTTTCCACCATAAACTTTATAAACTGCTGTTTGTACGTAAGTTCCATATTATTTCTCCTGTCAGTTCAATTTTACCGTATCCACTATTTCGTTGACGTCAGCAATATTGTGCGCGTCCAGCCAGTCGTTCATTTCCTTAATTATGCGGGGCATTGCGTTGGCGTCGGCAAAATTAGCCGTACCCACCTGCACCGCCTTTGCGCCAGCCATCATAAACTCGATTGCGTCCTTGCCGCACATTATGCCGCCCATTCCCACGACGGGAATTTTTACTGCGTGCGCCGCTTCGTAAACCATTCTTACGGCGATAGGCTTTATGCCCGCACCCGAAACTCCGCCCGTGTTGTTGGCGATTACGGGCTTACGTTTTTCGATATCGATAACCATTCCCGTAAACGTATTTACGAGCGAAATGCAGTCCGCACCGCCTCTTTCAGCCGCTTTCGCGTTGGCGGGTATGCTCTCAACGTTTGGCGAGAGCTTGACCATTAAGGGGGTCTTTTTGAGGTTTGCTTTGGAAAGCGCGGTTACCTCTTCTATATTTTCGGGACGGATACCCAAAGCCATACCGCCTGCCCGAACGTTGGGACAGGAAATATTGAGCTCGACCATATCCGCAAGTCCGTCGAGCGCCAAGCAAATCGTGCCGTAATCTTCCAGCGTACTGCCGGCTACGTTTGCGATTACCGCCACGCCTTTATCTTTTAGAAAAGATAAATCGTTTTCTATAAAGTGCTTAACGCCGGGGTTTTGCAAGCCCACAGCGTTTAAAATTACGCCGTAGCCTTCCGCTATTCTCGGCACGGGATTGCCAAGCCTGGGCGCGTTTGTCATACCCTTTGTGGATATGCCGCCGAGCACGGAAATATCGTAAATTTCGTTATATTCTCTGCCGAAGCCGAACGTGCCGCTCGCCGCAATTACGGGGTTTTTAAGCGTTACTCCGCAAAGATTAACCGCTAAATCAGCCATTATCGTCTTCCTTTTCGGTCGTGTCGGTTTGCTCGGCAACGTTTTTCTCGGCAACGGGTTGCTCTTCAACAGTTTCCGCGCTTTCGGGTTGTGCGGAAACGGGTTCAGTGCTTTCGGTTACTGCGGGCTGAGGTGCGGCAGAATAAGCGTTTCCGAACGCGGAGGTCTGCATTGCCACGCCGTTTTTAAGCTGGAGCAGTCTGTTTGCCACGTACTGCGCGTCCTGAATAAATCTGAAATTATATTTTTTGCCGCCTACCCAAACAACAATTCTACCGAAGCTGAAAATAGCTCCGTCGAGACCGCCACCCTTTGCTTCAACGCGTTCGAGCTGAGCGGGCGTACATTCGAGTTTTTTTCTGAAATACAGTTTGCCGTCCTTATATATTATCGAATATTCGGGCATTTTTATAAAATAAATCAGCCAGCATATTCCTGCGACAACAAATAAGACACCTAAGAAAATGAGAAAGTAGCCATACATAACTGCTTCTTCAATATCTGTACGCAAAAACGGCACACCAATAATTAGCCAGATAACTCCAAGCACAATCATTATCGCATAAGTAATTATGTATAATGTTTTTACTGATTTTGCAATTTTTTCTTCGTTCATTTTTTTGTTCCTCCGTTATAATTGTACTTCGTTAATATCGAATACAGGTCCGTCCTTGCAGACTCGTGCGTTGCCTCCGTCCGACTTTTTGCAGACACAGACAAGGCAAGCGCCTATTCCGCAGCCCATGCGCTCTTCGAGCGAAACAAGGCACGGCGTTGTAATTCCGTTTTCATTAAGCGCGTTTTTAAGCGATCTGAGCATTACGGGAGGTCCGCAAGCCACTATCAAATCGGCTTTAACGCT
>CAZACR010000131.1:0-3434 GCA_964483715.1 uncultured Clostridia bacterium | reverse complement strand
TTTTTTGCGCACTTAAAAAGCCCGTTCCGAACGGCTCGAAGTAAAATATATCATAACAAAAAATATAAGTCAAGCGATTTTTACGCGGGTATAAATAATTATTTAATTGCGCAAAATTGATATAAACTCAAATTTGAAGGAGATATTTTTATGGCAACTTTAAAAAGCGACAGCGAAATTTTAGCTGAAATCTACCGCAACGCGCAGCTTGCGTTGACTTCCATTTCCGACCTTCTGCCCGAAGTGGACGACGAGTCGATGAAGGAAGAGCTTTTGCACGAACACGAGGAGTACGAAAAAATCTGCTCCCAGGCGGCAAGCCTTGCAACGCGTTACGACTTGAACTTAAAAGAACCCTCGCCCATCAAAAAGGCGATGATGTGGAGCGCGATTAAGATGAACGCCGCAACCGACAACTCGGCGCAAAACGTAGCGCAGATGATGATAAAGGGCACGGTGAACGGCATTACCTGTCTTAAAACTTCGCTCACCGACGGCGAAAGCATTATGGACCCCGATATCAAAGCATTACTGAAAGACGCTATTGCTCTCGAAGAAGGTTTCGAAAAGAAATTAAAGAGTTACCTTTAATATATAGAAATAAAATAGTAAGCGGCGGTTTCTACGCATAGAAACCGCCGCTTTATTTTTATCCATAAAATTAGTATAATAAAACAGTTCCTTCAGGCATTACAAAGGTGCTCTCTTCCACGGCGCGGAAGTACATTGCGTCTTCGGCATAAGTGCGGTGGGCGACGATATAAACCCTAGCCATAGGATAAAGCGCGGAAATGTTCTCTAAAAGCGCTTTATAACCCATAAGCGTGTTTGCAATAGTGAAATTCAAATCTACGCAAACGGTTGACTTTCCCGTGGAAAGCAAATGCAACAGCCGTGCGCGGAATTCTCCCAATATGGATTCTGCGGAACGCGTCCAGCCGGCGCCGTTGCAGTGGCGGCAGGGCGCGCACATAATGCTCTCGGCGGGAGTGCCCGTGCGCTTGCGCGTAAATTCCACCAATCCGAATTTGGACATGGGCAGCACTTTACAGCGTGATTTGTCGCTTTTCAGCGCACGTTCGAGTTCGTCCACGATTGCTTTGCGGTGCTTTTCGTCGGTCATATCTATAAAGTCAACTACGAACAAACCGCCGATATTGCGCAGTTTAACCTGCCTTGCTATTTCCCGCGCGGCTAAAACGTTGGTGGTGTACACGGTCTGCTCCAGGCTATCCTCGCCCGTGAACTTGCCCGTGTTTACGTCTATTACCGTCAGCGCTTCCGTCCTTTCGATTATAAGGTAAGTGCCGTTGTCCAGTTCGACTTTGGACATAAGCGACTTGCCGAACTGCTCGTAAAGCCCCGCTTCGTAGAATAAATCGGAATGATCGTCGTGGTAGTAGAGCTGAGGCATAGAGGGGGAGCGCATAGCTTCCTGCATAGCGCGCACGTTTTCGTAAATATCCTTGCTGCCTATGTGTATTTCGTCCGCGCCGGTCAGCATCATATCGCGTATGACGCGTACGTACAGCGGAGAATCGCGGTATAAAAGGTCGCCTACTTTTGCTTTTTCGAACTCCGAGAGTATAAATTTGTGCAGCTTGCGCAGGTATTCTATTTCCTTTAATTTAACTCCGCGCACGGCGTATGGCGCGGCTGTGCGCACAATAAGTCCTTCGTTATCTTTAAGATAGGTCTTTGCCGTGTGTAAGAGGTTTTTGCGCAGCTCCGCGTCGGAAATTTTAGCGGAAACGCCGACGAAAGGGCAGTTGGGGGTGTACACCATATATCTTCCCACAAACGATAAATTCGTAGTGGCTTTCGCGCCCTTTTTGCCTACGGGCGGTTTGGTAATCTGTACTAAAATTTCGTCGCCGACGTGCAAGTCGAGGGCGGCGGGGATATCAATTTCCTTGCCGTCGTACTTCGTTCTGTCGGGGATAAGGTCGGCAACGGAGATATAGCAGTGCCGCTCCAGTCCGCAGTCCACGAACGCCGCCTGCATACCGTTGAGTACGTCGGTAACCTTGCCCTTGTAAACGTTGCCCACCGCCGCACCGAAAGTAGCGCGCTCCACTTCGTATTCGGTGAGTTTGCCGTCTTCGGTACAAGCATAGTGTTCCAATCCGTATTGAGAGTCGAAGTACAGTTTTCTGCTCACGTGCCTAATCTCCTTAGCGTTTAAGCAGCCGTTTTAACCGCCGCGTATACCATTATAACACGCGGCGTAAATTTTTCAATAAAAAAATCAAAATTAAAGCTAAATATTGACAGCGCAGTAAAAAAATGCTATAATTTTATCCGCAATCAAAAAACGGAGATAACAAAATGAAATTCGATTTTAAAGGAATTACTACCGAAGAGCTTTCTTATAAGCTGAACAGAGTTAAGATAGAACCCAACCAGAGGCTGGATATCAAGCCCCAGTTTTCGCGTCAGGTGCGCAAGTCCAACGACAACGCAAAGCTTATATTTATCGCGCTGTCCGTAAAGATTGAATCCACCGAGGCTGAACCCAAGCCCTTTGATATCAACACCTCGCTCGTAGGCGTGTTCGAGTTGGAGAAAGAGCCTTCCGCACAGGAAGAGAGGGCGTTCGTTATAGAAGCTACCCAGCTTTTGTATCCTTATCTTCGCGCTGCGGTTACCAACCTCACGGCTCAGGCGTATATCACCCCGCTCAACCTGCCCGTAATCAACGGACCTATCTTCCCCGAGGACAGGGACGTGTACGCGTTCGCTCCGGGCGACGTAAACTAAGTTCGGACAATATTAAAAAATATAGTCAAAACTTCAAAAAAAGCTTGACAAGCCCTCTTTTATTGTGTTAAACTCACTTTACACAACCGAAAGGGGGTGTAATTTTTTTGTACGGAGTTTTCCATTATGAAAGCATCAACGAGGGCTAAAATCACTTTCGAGTGCACAGAATGCAAGCACAGAAATTACGACAGCTACAAGAATAAGCGTAACGATCCCGACAGATTGGTTATGTCCAAGTACTGCCCTTTCTGCAAAAAGCATACCGAACATAAAGAATCCAAGTAATTGCGTTTAGCTTAAACAAGGAGAATTATGGCTAACAAAAATCAACAAGCTAAAAAGCCCAACATTTTCGTAAGAATGGGCAGAAAGTTGAAGGAAGTGTTTTCCGAGCTTAAAAGAGTTACCTGGCCCACGTTCCCCAAAGTCGTAAAGGCGACTTGCGTGGTTCTTGTCGTTGTGCTCATTTTTACGGTTATAGTAACGGGTATAAACTACGGCTTGCAGGCGCTTTTGGATCTTGCGACCAACAATCTTAAATAATAGGAGAAGCTAAGCTATGGCAATGGAAGAAGAAAAGCCCTGCTGGTATATCCTGCATACCTATTCCGGTTATGAGATGATGGTCAAGGATTCTCTTCAAAGGCTTATCGAAAACAACAATCTCAAAG
>CAZACR010000130.1:0-3435 GCA_964483715.1 uncultured Clostridia bacterium | reverse complement strand
CCCCAGTCGTTAACTGCAAAAACCGTCGTTACCGTTATTGCGGCAATCACCAGAATGCACGCCGCCAGAATAAGGGTACGGGTTAAAATTTTTCTTTTGTTCGTCTTTTTCTGTTCGCTCATCTTTATTTTAACTCCTTTTTAAAGATTTTCCTTTTTGGGGAATGCACCCCGTAGGCTATTTATTGCCACGCCGCAAAAAGTTATACAGGCGATTTAAAATTTTTTTGTAAGCTCTCAATATCCGCCGAATATGATGGGAGTGCCCACCGTTACGCCGCTTTCCTTAACGCAAACGTGCAGATTTATGCTCTTTCCGTATAAATTAACGCTGTAAGGCAGGTCGGCTTCGCAGTAGTAGTTCACGCTGTCGTCCAGCTCCTCGCAGAAAATTACTTTGCCGTTTACTTCTTCAAGGTACGCTTCCCAGTCGAAGGACGAATACGTTGCGCTTTCGCCGCAAACGCCCGTAAGGGTAAGCCGTTTAATCATAGCCGAGTTGCCGCTTGCGGTTACCACGCGGCAGTTCTTTGAAGTGTCGCCGAGGTAGAACGTGTAGCTGTTTCCGCCGCGGAACGCAAGTCTTTGCGGAAGAACGGCGAGGGCGGCGGCGATAAGCAGCGCCGCGCAAATTGCCGCTATAAGTTTGATTGCGTATACTGTTCGCCGCATAAAAAAAGCCCTCCCGTGATTATTCACGAAAGGGTTATTGACTTAACTATTCACTTTTATACTTACTCTCTGCTTATAAACTTCGTATTTCTTCGTTGCGTTCCGCGCCGCCTCAGTCGTGTACTTCTGTGTACACTCCTGTCGGTGGTGCTCACGCGCCTTGAACTACTCGCTTCTAAGCAGAGGGCTGTTCCATAGGGTGTGATTAACCGCAGCCGCCGCACGTCTTGCAGTTGCCGCTGCATTTTTTAGCTGGCTTGCCCGTCGCCGAGTACATTTCACCGCTGTAATCGCGTTCGGCTTTGGTTTTGCAGTCGGGGCAGAGCACGGACATATCGTACTTTTTTACAATCTCTTCGAATTTTTTGCCGCAGTTCGGGCACTTGTATTGAAAAATAGGCATTATTTCTTCTTTCCGTTCTTTTTGGGTTTTTGTTTTTTCGCCGTTCTTTTGGGCAGTGAGGGCTTGAACAAAATCAGCGCTATAGCGGCGGTGAGCAGGCACGCGCCTATAATTACCACCCACCACCACAGGGTGGAAGTTTCGCCGTGGAACGCCTGAAAGGGTACGGGCATATTCATTCCCCAGAAGCCCGCAATCATAGTAGGTATCGCGAGCAGTATGGTAATGACCGTCAGCCTTTTCATCGAATCGTTCGCGTTGTTGGAGATGACCGAGCCGTACGCGTCCATAGAAACGGTGAGCGTATCCTTGTAAATTTTACACATCTCTATCGCCTGGTTGCATTCGATAGTCAGATCGTCGTACAAGTCCATCAAGTCCTCGTTGGAGGTAACTGCTTCCACCTTGGCGAGCTTTTCGTGCACCTTGTAGTTGGAGCTTAGCGAAGTGGAAAAGTAGACGAGCGAGTTTTCCAGCTCCAGAAGCTGTAATATGTCGTCGTTTTTAAGCGTTTTGCTTAAATCGGCAGTAACGCGCTGGCTGCGCCTGTCTATCTGTTTAAGGCAGTACAAAAAGCGTTTCGCGTTGCCCATCATAAAGTTGAGCGTGAAAAGCACGTGGTTTGCGCAGTCGACTTTTATTCTGCCGGCGGCAAAATCCTTTAAAACGGAGTTGCCCTTTAAGCAAACCGTGATAACGCAGTTTTTATTGTAGACGATTGCAAGGGGAAGAGTGGAGTAGCAGTCGCCCGCGTCGCTTTCTTCTATAACGGGGCAGTCAATGACGAACAGCGAGCAGCCTTCGTCGAATTCCGTACGCGCTCTTTCCTCTTCGTCCAGAGCGGCTTTAATCATATCCTCGGGCACGCCGCTCTCGCGGGAAACGCGTTCGACTTCGCCGTCCGTCGGACCTATCATATCAATCCAGCAAAGACGGGAAAATTCTTCCGCTTTGGTCAGAGGTCCGTTGCTGCCGATAAAGTAATTAACCATAAAACACCTCAAAAAAAATCGTGTGGAAAGAAACTTCCGCACGATTATAAGGGCATTATGTATATGGTAATACCTTTGCGTAAGTTCTTTCAGTTTGTCAAGTTGTAATCAGATAATTTAATACTGTCTGATGGGAAACCGTCCATAACAATTCCTTTTATTTTTTCTTTAATATTATTATACAGAAGTTTCGTATTTAATGCAACAAAAAAAGATAAGCCCGCGCCGAAATTTTTCGGCGCGGGCGCGCAAATGCTTTTAGTTTTATATCACGACTTTTCCGTCCACGTAGCCTGCGATAAGTCCTTCCACGTCGTAGTATGAAGCAAACGCCGCAACAAGGTTTTCGTATGTCGCTATCTTGTGGCAGTTTTCGTTAAAGTACTTTTTGAGCGCAGCTGCAAACTTTTCGTCGCCCATCGAAGTGCGCAGCGTTTCGAACAGCAGCAAGCCCTTGTTATAGGCGATATTCGTGTATTCGTATTCGCTCGCGAAATCTTTAAGGCATCTGTTCATAGTAGTGTCCGCCTTGCCGAAAATCTGGTTATATACGGAATAGTACGCCCTGTATGCCTTGATAGCCGTGCCGAGCAGCTGCGTTCTCGTAAATCCGTATTCGGGATATTTTTCAAAGAAGCAAAGCGTGGAGTACTCCGCAAGCCCTTCGTCCTGCCAGCCGCAGTTCACCTGGTCGTTGCCTACCATAGCGTACCACCACTGGTGCGCGTTTTCGTGCGCCACGGTGTAAGCGGCGGTGTCTTCGTCCAGATCGTTAGAAATCATTGTCAGCGCGGGATATTCCATACCGCTTACGCACAGCCCCGTGTAAACAACCGAAAGCGTGGGATAGGCGTACTTGCCGTAAGAGCTGGAAAAATACTGTAAGCTTTCCGCGGCGGCGTTCATAGCTTTAGCGGGTTCGGTTTCGCCCGTGTAGTACAGCGTTACGTCGCAGTCGTTCACCTTGCGCGTTGCGGTCTTGAATTCTTTGGAAAGAACCGCGGCGAAATCGCGAGCGCTTTTCAGCTCGTAGCGCGTAGTCGCCTTATCGCCCGCATTCGTGCAGGAAAGCAGTTTTCCGCTCGTAGCCGCCGTATATTGGGCGGGTAAAGTCAGAGTTACGTCGTAATCGGCGCATTCGGAAACGAACGGGTCACCGCAGGCGTAGTAGGGGTTTTGCGCCCATCCGTCCGTTGAGTACGCGCAGAGCACGGGGTAGAAATTACCTAGGTTTACGGTTTTCTGCGTTACGCCAGTGCGGTGGTTTATATCGGCAAGCGAAAGCGCGTAAGTTATTTTTACGGTTACGCTCTGGTCGGGGTAAACGGGCTCGGCAAGCGTTACTTTCAGTACGTTTTCGTCGTCGCCG
>CAZACR010000129.1:0-3575 GCA_964483715.1 uncultured Clostridia bacterium | reverse complement strand
TTATTATAATAAAAGTGAATTGCAGAAGCTATTAACTTCTGTGCAAGGAACACAAATTGAATTTCCCGTTTATATGGCTGTTTATTACGGATTACGTAGAAGCGAAATTTCGGGGTTGCAATGGTCGGCTGTGGACTTTAATTACAAGACGATTACTATACGTAGAACAATTGTCGGATGTGTCGTGGAAGGGAAATATACCTGCATAGAAAAGGAAAGAACAAAAACAAAAAAAAGCCTCCGCACCTTACCGCTTATGCCTGTGATTGAAGATATGTTATTAAGAATGAAGGCGAAGCAGGATGAAGAAAAAGTATTTTTTGGTAATAGCTATAAAGATACAAAGTACATATATGTCCATGAGGATGGTGAATATTATAATCCAAACTATATCACTTGTGCGTTTGTAAAGCATTTAAAAACTCATAGGTTTAGACATATTAGATTCCACGACTTGCGTCATAGCTGTGCTACGTTAATGCGGCACGAAGGCATAAAAATGGAAGATATACAACGATGGTTAGGGCATAGTCAATTAGCTACGACGGAAAAAATATATGCTCATTTCGAGGAAGAACAGCACATTGCCTCGGCGGAAATTATTTCCAAAACCTTATCTTTTGTAGGTTAAATATTAAAGACTTTCGAGAACAACTCGGAAGTCTTTACTCTTATTTAAACAAATTTACTTATATGAACTCAAGAATGACTTTTTGAAACTGTGGGACATTCGTGGGACAAAAATTTTACAAGCTGTGGGACATTTGTGGGACATATTTAATATAAGACTTAAAAAATGTGGGGTTGATACCCACCACGAGAGATGGGTTAAAAGCCGTTAGAATGGAATTTAAGGGCATAGTTGCATTAACACGATAAGTAAAAACGAGCTATTTGTGTTAAAAATAGCTCGTTTTGTTGGCTGGGGTAGCTGGATTTGAACCAACGAATGACGGAGTCAGAGTCCGTTGCCTTACCGCTTGGCGACACCCCAATATTTAAGTTTGCTTAACTATTATAATAGACGGCACACAAAAATTCAAGCGTTTTTGCGTGCCGTTTTTATTTTTATTAAAAATTTTTTATTCACCGACAAGTAATGCGCGGGGCGCGATTCTTTTAACTTTAAGCGATAACAGGCAGGCGATGCCGAACGATAGCACTATTAACCCTATGCCCGCAACGGTGATAAAGCCGACGGGAACTGTAAATGTACATTTTAATACGCCCAGACTGCTGAAAAACACGCTTAAGAGCGGGTTTACGACAATACTGCTGATAATCAACCCGATTACGGATGAAAGTATAATTGCAGGCATAAAAGACAGCGCCGTTTGCAATATCAGTTGCCGTGTAGTGAAGCCCAGCGATTTCATAATTCCATAATCGCGCTTTTTATTGTTGAGCAAAGTGCGCACCAAAAGATACAACACGAACGCGATGATAATTGCCGAAAGTATGAGTATTGCGATAACGATAATCGTCATAAGCGAAACGTAGACGTTTGCGGCGGCTTCGATAGTGGAAGCTATGTTTATCGTAGTGTTAACTTTGTCCGCAAACTTTTCTTTAACGTCCGCATTAAACGCGTCGATATCGGCTTCATCTGCAAGGTTTATATAATAGCTTACGTTTGAAAGAGTACCCAACCGCTCGTAACCCGACCGAATCATAAGTCCGTCGCGCCCAAGATAATTGGTAACTTGCGTTAAACCGCTTATAAGAAATTTTTCGGTTTTGCCGTTTGCCGTAATTTCGATTTCGTCTCCGACTTTAAAACCTCTTTCTTTTGCATATTTCCCACCTATGGCAATTTCGTTTTCGTATTTGGGAAACCTGCCGTTAAACAGAACGTCCTGATTATTCACAGTTGCAAAGTCGTCGCAAACAGTGACGAGAATTTCCGCGCCGCCGACGTGCGTTACGTTAATAGTATTATATAAGTAAGCCTTTTCCACGCGGCTGTCCGCGTCCATAGTCTTTAAAAAATCTTCCTCGGTATCGATGTTCACGTTGACACAGCTGTCCGCAGTTTCGCCTACAATCAAATTTAAAAACGGCGTCATATCGACAATCATATTCGCGGTCATAACGCCCGAAAATACAACGACAAGCGAGAGCACGAGCATAGTGATACAGACCGTTATATTGTGCTTTACGCCCGAGAGTGTGGTTTTGAGGGCCAAGGCGAGGTTAAGGGGAGCTTTCGTTTTTTCGAGAGGAACGTGATTGCGTTTGAAGTTATGCGTCTGAATTCCAGACCGCAAAGCTACGATGGGTTCTATCGATTTTATTCTGCGGGCGGCAAGCCATACGACGAGCGCAACCGTACCGCCGAGAATGAGCAGCGAAATGATTATCGGAAACGGCAAAAAACGAATTGCGTAAGGTATTCCCGTCTGCGCAATCATCATTGTATTCAATGCGGGGAAAAGCGCATACGACAGCCCCGCGCCTATGATAGCCGTGAGCATAGTCAACGCTAAAAACTGCAATAAGAGCGAACATATAAGCTGCTTTGAAGTATAGCCCGTAGCTTTGAGTGCGCCGAGGTTTTTCATATTTACCTGGATATAGTTGACTATATTCGAAGCAATTACTACAAGGGCAATAAGCAGCACGAAGAACGCCATTGCGCTTATCACTCCCGAACAAATCATCTGGGATATATAACGCGCCTGAACGACGATATCGTAACTGTTGCTCACCATATTGACGTTGGGGAACTTTTCCGAAACAGTACTTTTTATAGCCGCTTCAAAGTTCAAGCTTTCCGACAAATCTGTTAAACGCACCGAGCAAAGCGTTGCTTTGGACGCATAGCCAAAGCTTTCGAGTTCCTCGTACTTATCTCGGGTAAGTAAAAGCTCCGTCAATCCGCAGTTATGCGACCCCGCCATAACGCTGTTGAAAAATCCGCAAACGGTGTATTCGACGGTATGACTGCCGATAGAAAGTTCAAAAGTTTTTCCGACCGCTATATCGCTTGATTTATAAATCATAGGCAGATATATGCCGCTTAATATATTGCCTTCTTCCAAAATTTCGGCTTTGCCGATAGAGCGCGTTAATGCGGATTGCTTCTCCAAGAAGACAAACCAACTGGTCATTTCGCCGCCGTTATAAGGAAACGTTGCGGTCATATGCATGCAGCTGTCCAGACGGTACTGCGATACGCTGTTGTCGCTTGCGAGCGCTTGCGATAAATATTCGCGCACTTCGCCGTCCCCGTCGTCAACCGTAACCGTGACGTGTTGTGCGTTGAGGTTTTCGTGGTATCTGTCAAAGTTGGCTTTGTAGTCCATCGACAGCATAAGCCAGAGGTTGAGCATAAGCGCGGCAATTAAAATGAGCACGACGATAGCGACCGTCTGTCCTTTTGCTTTGCGCATATTGGAGCGTGCTATAAGAAATAACTTTCTCATTTTACCACCCCATTTCTTTGAGGAAGGAGGAGAGCTTTTCGCTCCTTGCCGTGTCGCCGTGAGAGTACCTGCCCAAATCACATTCACCTAAGATTACGCCGTCTTTTAAATAAAGAATACGGTTGCCGCGGCGCGCCGAACGCATATCGT
>CAZACR010000128.1:0-3628 GCA_964483715.1 uncultured Clostridia bacterium | reverse complement strand
CGAAAGAAAGTTTGCACGCGACAACAAGTCGCTCGGCAAATTTATGCTCAACGATATTCCTCCCGCACCCCGCGGCGTGCCTCAGATTGAGGTTTCCTTCGACGTTGACGCGAACGGCATAGTCAACGTTACCGCTAAGGATCTGGGTACTGGCAAGAGCCAGAATATAACTATAACGGCTTCAACAAATCTTTCCGAAGAGGAAATCGACAGGGCTGTCAAGGACGCGGAAAAATACGCGGAAGAAGACAAGAAGCGCAAGGAAGCTATTGACAATAAGAACAATCTTGAAAGTATGATCGACTCGCTTGAAAAGACGGTTAAGGACGCGGGCGACAAGCTTTCCGAAGACGATAAAAAGACTGTTGAGGACGCAGTTGCTCACGCTAAGACGGAATTGGAGAGCGGCGATAACGACAGAATCAAGGCGGCTTTGGACCAGCTGCAAAAGGACGTTCAGCCCGTGGTTGCCAAGATGTATCAGCAGGCGCAGGGCGGCGCAGGCAATAACGGAAACGGCGGTTCCGACGATGACGATACGGAGTTCCGTCAGCATTAATAGGCACATATTACGGTATTAATCAATAGATTATAAAGGTTTAATTTGCAGCGCGCGTATATACGTGCGCTGCAAAATCAGGTTTTTAACATGGCAGAAAAAATCAATTATTACGACGTGCTCGGCGTTAAAAGGGGCGCGTCGCAAGATGAAATCAAATCGGCATACAGAAAGCTGGCGAAAAAGTATCACCCCGATTTTCATCCGGGCGATGCGGCTGCCGCCGAGAAATTCAAGCAGATAAACGAAGCTAACGAAACGCTCTCCGACGAGAACAAACGCAAGCAGTACGATTTCGAACTCGACCACCCCGGTATGAGCAGCGGAATGGGCGGCGGCACAGGCGGAATGGGCGGCTTCGAGGATATTATCTCCTCTATGTTCGGGGGCTTCGGCGGTTTCGGCGGTACAAGGCAGAGTAGTACTCCTACCCGTGCGCGCGGCGCGGATATTCAGCAAACTATCCGTCTTTCTTTTCTCGATGCAGTCAAGGGCTGTACAAAAGAAATCAGTTACTTCCGCAACGAGCCCTGCAGATCGTGTTCGGGAACGGGCGCGAAAAACGGAATGGCGTTTACTACCTGTCCCAAGTGTGCAGGAAGCGGCAGAGTAAGATATCAGCAGGATACGATTTTCGGACGTACTATTCAGGTAGGCGCTTGCCCCGACTGTAACGGTACGGGCAAGAGAGTTACCGAACGTTGTCCCGACTGCAAGGGCGTAGGTTATACGCGCAAGCAGACTGTGTTTACAGTCAAAATACCCGCAGGCGTCGATAACGACAGCTCGCTGCGCAAGCGCGGCTACGGTCAGGCGGCTAGCAACGGCGGCGAAAGCGGAGACTTATATGTGTATTTCCGCATAGAACCGCACAGGCTTTTAAGGCGCGAGGACAAGGATTTGTACGTAACCGTGCCAATCAGCTACAGAACGGCTTGCGTCGGCGGCAAGGTTTTAGTGCCCGGTATCGACGATATGATTGAATTGAGCGTGCCCGCGGGTACGATGAGCGGTACGCGGTTCTGCATTAAGGGCAGGGGTGTTAAAACCGTGAACGGTACGGGTAATCTGCTGGTTACGGTGGAAATAGAAGTTCCGGAAAAGCTTTCGCGTGAGCAGGCTAAAAAGATAACGGATTTCGAAGATACGGTAAGCATAAAGTCGTGCACGCGTATGCAGAAGTACGCAAACGAAGTTTCTGCGCTTTACGGCAAAAAAATTGATAAACAATAATTGATTATAATATAAAAAACTCACGGCAAATGCCGTGAGTTTTTTTGTCGCCGCCGTATGGAAGCTGTGAAAATGAATAACGCCTTAAGGAGTGTACAAGTGCGCAAATGATGAAGCGGTAATGGGAAACGCACTTGCGCCGGCAAACGGAGCTGCGCTAATATTTTTTGTAAACGATTTAAAAGTTGTTGACAAAGATATTTTTATTTAGTAAAATGATAAAGCTGTTCAGGCAGTATTACTGAACAAATACGCACCATTAGCTCAACTGGATAGAGCGTTGGTCTACGGAACCAAAGGCTAGGGATTCGAATTCCTTATGGTGCACCATTCCGAACGTAAGTCGAACACCCCGACTTGCGTTCTTTTTTATGTCCTAAATAAAGTTTTTATTGAATATTAAATTTATAACTCAAAACAAAGTAATATTACAGCGATATGTTGAAAAACAGCATAATATTTGTTATAATAAAGTTACTATGGCAAGAAAAATCACAGAAACATTATCAAGCGTTGACCGTCTTATGCAAGAATGGGATTGGGAAAAGAATACATTAAACCCTACTTCTTTGGGTTCGCAAAGTAATCAAAGGGCTTGGTGGAAATGCAAATACGGACATTCTTGGGAAGCAAAAATAAATAACCGCTACAACGGCAGAGGTTGTCCTATTTGTAGATATAGATTAAAAACGTCATTCCCAGAGCAGGCAGTATTCTTTTATGTTAAAGCCATTTATGCGGACGCTATCAATGGTTACACAGAAATATTCAAAAACACAATGGAAATTGATATTTATATTCCAAGCATAAAAGTTGGCATTGAGTATGACGGAAAAGCGTGGCATACAGATAAAACTATCAGCAAAGAAAAGAGAAAATATCAAATATGCCGAAATAATGACATTTATTTAATACGCATAGTTGAAAATTTAGAGCAAAACGAAAATACTTCTGATGAAAAAGTATTTATCCAAGATGCAAATAGTTATGAAAGTCTAAACCATTCTATCGTTGAAACGCTTAATATACTCAAATCTTATTCAAAAAGTCAAAAAATCTGTTCTGATTATTATCATTTGGTTAATACCGAGAAAGACAAAAATGCAATATTTGAGCAATATTTAATGGAGTTTGAAAAAAATTCTCTTGCTAATACATATCCCCAAATTGCAGCTGAATGGGATAATGATAAAAATGGTGCGCTTACACCGAAAATGTTTTTACCACATTCAAGTGTAAAGATTTGGTGGAAATGCGATAAAGGACACGAATGGCTTGCCCAAATCAATTCACGTGCAAGTGGCAGAAGTTGCCCATACTGCTCTGGCAATTATGTATTAGCTGGGTACAATGATTTAGCGACTGTCTTCCCCGATATTGCAAAAGAATGGCATAATCAAAAAAATGGACGTTTAAAGCCAAATCAAGTTAGCTTTGGAAGCGGTAAAAAGGTTTGGTGGGTTTGCGAAAATGGACACGAATGGCTTTCAGCAATTAACAATCGAACAAGCAATAATCGAGGTTGCCCATATTGTACGGGTGGCAAAACTCTTATAGGTGTAAATGATTTATGTACGATAAACCCCACTCTCGCAAAAGAATGGCACCCAACAAAAAATGGAAATCTTTTACCTCAAAATTTTAAGACAAATAGCAATATAAAAGTTTGGTGGCTATGCCCTAAATGTGGATATGAATATCAAGCTATAATTGCAAATAGGACAAAAGGAACAGGTTGCAAAAATTGTAGCAATCAAATTTTACATTCGGGTGTAAACGATTTAGCAACCATTTATCCAAATATAGCCCAACAATGGGATTATGATAAAAATGGTG
>CAZACR010000127.1:0-3637 GCA_964483715.1 uncultured Clostridia bacterium | reverse complement strand
CTCCGCAAGCGCTTTGGCAAGGTCTGTTTTACCTACGCCCGTAGGACCTACGAATATAAACGAGCCTATTGGTTTGCCGGCTTCGTTCAGCCCTGCGCGGGCACGGCGTATTGCGCGCGAAACCGCGGAAACAGCCTCTTCCTGACCGATTATGCGTTTATGAAGGTTTTCTTCCAGATGCAGAAGCTTATCGCTTTCCTGCTCGGTAAGCTTGACTACGGGCACGCCCGTCCAGCCGCTTATTACCTGAGCGACCTCGTCGCTGCCTATCGAGGGCGACGAGCTGTCCGTGCCGCCGCTCCAGTTCTCTTTAATCGCGTCTATTTTGCTCTGAACCTTGGTTATATCGTTTAAAAGAACTTTTGCGCGGTCGTAATTTTCGCCCCTCGCCGCCTTGTTCTTTTCGACGGTAAGGCGCTTTAACTCCTCTTCGAGCTGGTTTAGCTCTTCGGGGGCGTTGTAATGATTGAGCCTCTCCCTCGAAGCCGCTTCGTCGATTAAATCGATTGCCTTATCTGGGAGGAACCTATCGGTAATATATCTGTCCGAAAGGGTTGCCGCGGCGATAATCGCGTCGTCGGTAATTACGACCTTGTGGTGCGCTTCGTACTTGTCGCGCAAGCCGCGCAAAATTCCTATAGTATCCTCGACCGTGGGCTCTTCCACCTGAACGGTGGTGAAACGCCTTTCCAGCGCCGCGTCCTTTTCAATGTACTTACGGTATTCGTCCAGCGTGGTTGCGCCTACCGTCTGCAATTCGCCGCGCGCAAGCATGGGCTTCAAAATATTCGCAGCGTCCATCTTGCCTTCCGAGGAAGCGCCTGCGCCCACGAGTAAATGAATTTCGTCGATAAAAAGAATTACGTTGCCGCTGTTCTTGATTGCGCTGATTGCGTTCTTCAACCTCTCCTCGAAGTCGCCGCGGTATTTAGCGCCTGCAACCAGACTTGCAAGGTCGAGGGCGAAAACGGTTTTATTCTTCAAAAGGTCGGGCACTTCGTTTTTAACAATCGCCTGTGCAAGTCCTTCAACGACAGCCGATTTACCTACGCCGGGTTCGCCGATTAAGACGGGGTTGTTTTTCGTGCGGCGTGAAAGCACCTGAATAATTTTGTCTATTTCCTTCTTTCTTCCTATTACGGGGTCGATTTTGCCCTCTTTGGCTTTAAGGGTCAAATCCGTGCCGTACTGCAGAATATCCTGCGGAAGAGGCGACTGGCTTCTGCCGTCGTCCTTTTTGGAGCTCGAGCGGAACGCTGCTCCGTGAGAATCGCCCGTGGAATACGCTTTGAAGAACGGGTCTTTGGGCAAAATATCTTCCTCTTCGTCATCGTCGTAATCGCCTTCGAGATAATGGTTCAACGTTGCCGAAAGGTTGGGCATAACCACGCCGAGAGCGCGGAAAATGTGCATAGCGAGGCAGTCGGGTGAATCGACTACGGCACGCAAAAGATGCTCGGTGCCTGCAAGCCCGTTGTCTACGTCGTAGTATACCGCAAGCTCCACCGCCTGTTCGAGCATATGCTTTGTGCGCGGCGTAAAGCTGACGATATGGCAGTCGTGGTCAACCGAACGCAACAGATAACTCCAGTAATCCTTAGGCTTAATGTTGTTTTCAACCATAATTTTATAAGCCGCGCATTCGGGCGTGGCGAGCATTGCGTATACGATATGCTCGCTTCCGATATACGTTATTCCCAGCGCGTCGGCTATCTCTTTAGACCTCGCCAGAACGAGTTGTAAATTGCGTGAAAACCTCGTCAAATCCATTGCTGAATACCCCTTGCTTTAATTTATAGAAACCAACTTTTTAATCTGTTCGGAAGCGTAACTCGCGCGGTACGCGTCCCTCTCGCCGGGAGAAAGATGCCTACCCGAAAGAGCGTTTATGTTGGACGGCTTCATTTTGAGTATGAGGTCGTCTATCGCCGATATGTCGGAAACGTTTGCATAACCTAAGCACGCCGCAAGCTTTAAGTCGGCGCACAAGTTTACGAACTCCTCGCTCGTCATAAGCGCACAGTTGGCAAGCACGCCGTAAGCGCGCAGACACTTATCCTTTATCTTCGTGGCAGAGCTGCCTTTTTTAAGCCGCTCGCGCTCGCTCGCCTCCATTTCCACGATTTTGTCAACTACCGCCGTGACCTGTGAAATTATATCTTCCTCGTTGACGCCGAGAGTTACTTCGTTGCTTATCTGATAGGTGTACCCGGTTGCAGAGCTGCCTTCGCCGTAAGCGCCGCGCACCGTAAGTCCCAGGCGCGTCGCGCTCTGTATAACGCGCGGCATAATTCCGCCGATTGCTATAGCAGGCAGGAACATCATAACCGAAGCTCTAAGCCCCGTGCCGAGATTTGTAGGGCACGCAGTCAGGTAACCCAGCCGCTCGTCGTATGCAAACGGCAGTGAGTGCGCAATCAGCGAATCCTTGTCTGACATTTTATCGTAAGCGCTTTCCAAGGCAAGTCCGCTTACTATGCACTGCTCGCGGAGGTGGTCCTCCTCGTTTATCATTATTGAAAGATTGCCCTCTTCGTTTATGAGCGCCGCCGAATAGTTCGGTCGCTTTAAAAGCGCGGGACTTATCAGGTGGTTTTCGACAAGGCTCTGCGCGTCCTCCGCCGAAATTCCGTCCATATAATATAAGTGAAATTCGTCCACTTTGTTTACCGCCGAGGAAACCGAACGTATAATTTCCTTAGCCTGTTTGATACTGCGCAGTTTTGCCGGGAACGGATAGCCGTTGATGTTGCGCGCAAGTCTGATGCGCGAAGATATTACCGCGCCGAGAGTATAATCGTTCATATATTACCTCCGCGCGATTTTTTAAGCGCGTTCATACGCTCGTTTATTCTGCCCGCTTCCGCAAAGTCGCCGCACTTTATGGCACGTTCGAGATTGTTCTGCAATATGGAGAGCTTTCTGCGCAAATCGTGCTCGTAAGTATATATTCCGCCGCTTTTGCCGACGTGCCGCGTATTTCCCTGTATGCGCGCTATATACGGCATAAGCTCTTCGTTAAACACGTCGTAACAGCTGGGACAGCCGAGTAGTCCGCTCCGCTCGTAGTCGGAAAAGCGCATTCCGCACGCGGGACAAACCTTCTGCTCGCGCACGGGTTCGCCGAACAATCCGTTTAAAATCGCTTCCTCGATATCCGCCTCGAACTGCCCGTAGGTCTCCGCCATACATTCGTCGCAAAGATTAACCGAACACGTTTCGCCGTTTATCGTTTCCGTGTGGTTTATCGTCGCAATTCTTTTTTTACATCTCTGACATAACATAACTTTTCTCTTTCTCCGGCAAGTGAAATTGCCTACAACAATATTATAATGCTTTTTTTTCTTCTGTAAACAGTTTTGAGCAATCTCAGTAGCAAATTTTACCGTTTTGGCACAAAAAAATCGCTCAAATTTATTGAAATTACTTTCCCGCTATGTTATACTGTTTTGGAAATAAATGCACGCCGCGTAAATTACTTGCGTGCGAAAATTTTTTGGAGGATACGTAATGCAATATTCAAAAGACGTAGAGAACATGATTTGCGTTGCCAAGGGCGTTTCGGGTAAGTTCGAACACGGTCCCGCTCCCATTCCCGAAGAGGGACAGTGGATTCAGGCAAAGGAAATTAAGGACA
>CAZACR010000126.1:0-3646 GCA_964483715.1 uncultured Clostridia bacterium | reverse complement strand
ATTTTAAACTTTTCGGGTAAGACACGTTTGCTTTCGGCTATG
Organism: uncultured Clostridia bacterium; assembly: GCA_964483715.1. Lineage (GTDB taxonomy): Bacteria > Bacillota > Clostridia > Christensenellales > Borkfalkiaceae > Coproplasma. The sequence continues at coordinate 3,604 of CAZACR010000126.1, read as the reverse complement.
CAAACAAAAAAGACTTTTACCGGTTCCTCGGTAAAAGTCTTGACAAAACTTAATAAGTTCTCACGGCGCCGAGTAAAAATCTTACTGTATTGACGATGCCGCAACGCCGTTAGACGACGTATCTACTCCCTTTTTACGGTATCATTATATCATACGCTTTAAGAGTTGTCAATACCCCTTTCGCCGAATTTTTACAAATTTTTTATACTTTCAATCATATGCCGAGCGTAGGCTTTTGCCACGTTAACTCCGCAGACGCGTTCAGCCGCCGCAAAGAACGCGTTTGAGTTGACCTCGCAAACGTAACGCTTGCCGTTTTTGTCCGTTAAAATATCTATTCCGCAATAATCGAGTTTCAAAAGCTGTGCCACTTTTTCGCAAAGCTTTATAATCTCTTCGTCAGCAGCATAAACACTGCCCGTTCCGCCGAGCTCGATATTGGAACGGAAATCGTTATCGTTATGCCGCTTCATCGCGCACAGATATTTGCCGCCGACAACAATTACCCTGACATCCTCTCCGCAACCGCAGTCGATAAACTGCTGATAGAAATGCGGCAACAGAATGTTATTTTTCTCGTATTCAATCAGTTGCTTTTCGTCTTTTATAAGTTCGACGCCGGCGCCCAAAGAGCCGTAATTGGTTTTTGCGATGAGCGGAAACCCAAAAGCGTTTTTCACCTTTCCGAGAAAATCCTCATTCGGCTGTTGGTTATCATTATAACAGAGCGGTGCGTAGATGCAGTCGGGCATATCTATTCCGTTATTTGCAAGCGCAACGTGGGTGAGCATTTTATCGTCGCACACCTCTATTGCCGCAGACGTATTAAACAGGCGCAAACCGCTCTTTTCAAGCATACGGGCGGCAATCTTGTCCTTATCCAGAAACACGCAAAAGTCGTATTTTTCGGCTTGCAGTTCGCCGCCGACTATTCGGGCTAGGTCGAAATTCCTTTTTATTTCAACCTCCGTTCCAAGAGCTAAAAACTCTTCACCTATTCTTTGCGCCTGATTGCGCTGCGACGGGTTAAGCATATATGCGTTTGTAACGATTAAAACTTTCATAATAAAGCATAAGCAGGGTTTTGCCCCTGCTTTATAAATTTAGTCAACCACCCTGATTACCGAAGCAACCTGAGCAACTTCCGCCGCATTGATTTCCGCAACGGCTTTATTAACGCTGAATTCCTTGGTTTTATGCGTTATAAATATGACAGGAACTGTGCCCGAATTATCGCCGCCGTCCTCCTGCACCATCTTCGCTACGCCTATGCCGCAACGCGAGAAAATTGAAGTTACCTTTGCAAGCACGCCCGTTTTATCGTTTGCGTTGATGCGGATATAGTACGCGCTTTCGAAATTGTCCTTGAACTTGGTTGCAGGATTAGCGTCCGGTGTATTCTCGAACGTGGAATACTGGAAGTTAACGTGCGTAGCACAGTACAAAACGTCGCCCACAATCGCACTGCCCGTAGGCTGTGCACCTGCGCCTCTGCCGTACAGCATAACGTCCTCTACGCTGTCGCCTGTGATATATACCGCGTTATAGCTGTTGTTTACGCTCGCTAAAGGATGATCGGCGCGTACAAACGAAGGATGAACGCGTACTTCTATGCCGCTTTCGCCGTTTTTACCTATAGCCAGCAGTTTGATAGCGTATCCGAGTTTTTTGCCGTATTCGATATCTGCTATATTAATTCCCGTTATACCCTCGCGGTAAATCTTTGTATACGGAACTTTGGTATGGAAAGCAAGGCTGGAAAGAATCGAAAGCTTATAAGTAGCGTCGTAGCCTTCGACGTCTGCGGTAGGATCTGCTTCCGCATAACCGAGCTTTTGCGCTTCTTTTAAAACTTCAGAATAAGGCGCGCCGTCCTGCGACATTTTGGTCAGAATATAGTTGGTCGTGCCGTTAATTATACCCATTATCGAGGTAATTTTATTGCCCTGCAAATTATCGAGCAATGTGCGGATTACAGGCACGCCGCCTACGCAGGTTGCTTCGTAAAACAAACCGCAACGGTTATGCCTTGCCGCCTTTTCCAGCTCGTGACTGTATTTGCAGAAAAGTTCCTTATTTGAAGTAACAACCGATTTGCCCGCATTGAGTGCCGCGAGCACGAAGGTTTTGGCAGGCTCTACTCCTCCCATAACCTCTACGACGATATCGACTTCGGGATTAGAGCAGATTTCCGCTATGTTGGAAACGACGATATTCTCGTCGATACCAAGCTCCGCAGCGCGTTCTTTGCGCCTTTCGAGCACGTTTTCGACTACGATATCAACTTTGTAATTTTTCTTATACTCTTCCCTGTGTTCGGTAAGAATGCTATACGTGCCGCCGCCGACTACACCTAAGCCCAATATTGCAACGCCTACTTTTTTCATTTTTTTACCTCCGCATTGAGATAATACAAATATTTCAAACCTTCCAACGTAAGCAGTTTGTCCACTTTATCGATACAGGAAATTTCCTTTGCGATAACTTCCGAAAAACCGCCCGTCGCAACCGTTAAAACGTTTTCTTCTTTAAGCTCTTTTTTGATTTTCTTAACAATATACTCGACTAAACCAGCAAAGCCGTAAACTATGCCCGACTGCATATTAGTAACGGTATTAGTGCCAATAACCTTATCGGGGCGCTCTATTTCCACGCGCGGAAGCTTTGCCGTTCCGTTTACAAGACTGTCTAAAGAGCCCTTGATACCGGGAGCGATAACGCCGCCGACAAACTCGCTCTTTTTATCTATTACGTTAAACGTCGTCGCCGTGCCGAAATCGATTATTATCAACGGGCTGCCGTACTTTCTTACCGCAGCAACGTTATTTACAACCCGGTCAGCGCCCACTTCCTTGGCGTTATCCACGCGCAAATTCAGCCCGGTTTTCAATCCCGGCGCGAGAAGCATAGGCTTAATCCCGAGATAGGTGCGGCACATACGCTCCAACGTGTAATCGAGCGGAGGAACGACCGAAGAAATAATACCCCCTTCAATCATACTCTTTTCCACTCCGTTGTTTTTAAGTATACTGATAAGCTGACCGCCGTATTCGTCCGAAGTTTTTTTATGTTCGGTCGCCACGCGGAAAGAAAGTTTGAGCTCTTCGCCGTCGAACAGCGCGTATTTTATGTTAGTGTTACCTACGTCAAGACAGATTATCATTTTCCACCTGAATATTTTCGGTTGTTGTTGCCGGTTGCTCTATATCTTCCGTTTCCGCCGACTTTTTCTTTTTTACGACGTATTTTCCGCTTACTTTCCTCATTACACCCACGTAAACGGGCACAAGTACAAAGCTTGCGACTAACTCTATGGGGAAATAAATTGCAACGGCGATTTGCATAAGCTGAGTGCCGACGCCCATTATGTCATTGCTTACAAATATCCCTATCGCCAAAATATAGAGTACGGTGTTTGTGAGCGTACCGACTATTGCGCCTACGGATATAGGAAAAATTTCTCTCAGATATTTATTTTTAACCTTTTTAAACAATTTCGAAAGACCGAAAGTTGTCCAATATGCGGTTACGCCCAAACACAAACGCGGAAGAATGGAAACCAAAGGGTTTGCGTATACCGCCATTCCGAATATCAGACAAAAAA
>CAZACR010000125.1:0-3648 GCA_964483715.1 uncultured Clostridia bacterium | reverse complement strand
GGGCAAGAGCGACAGAGAAGTTATGGCGTTCTGCCAGAGCTTTATGACCGAGCTTTACAGACATATCGGCGCGGATACGGACGTTCCCGCAGGCGATATCGGCGTAGGCGGCAGAGAAATCGGCTTTCTTTTCGGTCAGTATAAGAGAATTCGCGACGAGCACGTCGGCGTACTCACGGGCAGAGGTCTTTCCTACGGCGGTTCGCTCGCAAGAACGGAAGCTACGGGTTACGGACTTGTTTATATCACCGAAGAAGCGCTCAAAATGCGCGGCGACAGCTTCAAGGGCAAGACGGTCGTTATTTCGGGTTCGGGCAACGTTGCAATTTACGCTTGCCAGAAGGCTCAGTCTCTCGGCGCAAAGGTAGTCGCTATGTACGATTCCAACGGCTACGTATACGACGCGGAAGGCATCAAGCTCGACGTCGTAAAGGATATCAAGGAAGTTAAGCGCGGCAGAATTAAGGAGTATGCCGAAAGAGTTAAGAGCGCGAAGTATTCCGAAGGCTGCAAAGGCATATGGACGATTCCCTGCGATATCGCGCTTCCCTGCGCAACGCAGAACGAAATAGACAAGGCATCCGCGGAAGCGCTCGTTAAAAACGGCGTGAAGTACGTTGCCGAGGGCGCGAATATGCCTTCGACTTTGGAAGCTATCGAAGTGTTCCGGAAGAACGGCGTGGTATTCCTTCCCGCAAAGGCGGCGAACGCGGGCGGCGTTGCGACTTCCGCACTCGAAATGGCTCAGTCTTCGGGCAGACTTTTCTGGTCGTTCGAAGAGGTAGACGCGAAGCTTAAGAACATTATGGTAAACATTTACCACAATATCGACGACGCGGCTAAGAAATACGGCTACGAAGGCAATTACGTTATGGGCGCTAATATTGCCGGCTTTGTAAAGGTTGCCGACGCAATGATGGCTCACGGCATAGTTTAATTAAATAACAAACGTACCCGTCGGCAAAGTTTGCCGACGGGCTTTTTTTGCGTTGACATAAATGTCAGAATGACTTATTATATTACAAACGGAAAAATTTGCAGGTCGGTTATGAGAATTGTAATAAAGATAGGGACGTCTACGCTCACGCACGCTTCGGGGCATTTGAATTTGCGCCTTTTCGAAGAGCTGTGCAGGGTAATAAGCGATATCAAAGGCGACGGAAACGAAGTAATAATCGTGTCGTCTGGCGCAATCGCAATGGGTATCGGAAAACTCTCGTTAAAGAAAAAGCCTGCGGATATCCCCACGAAGCAGGCGGCTGCCGCGGTCGGTCAGTGCGAGCTGATGTATAATTACGATAAATTTTTCGGCGAATACAACCATACCGTAGCGCAGATTTTGATAACGCTCGACGACGTGGAGAACGAAGGAAGGCGCAAGCATTTCACCGACACTATGGAAAGACTGCTTGAAATGGGCGTACTGCCTGTCGTAAACGAAAACGACACCGTCGCAACGAGCGAAATGACGGTGGGGGATAACGATACGCTTTCGGCAGTCGTCGCGGTCAGCGCAAAGGCCGATTTGCTGATATTACTTTCGGATATCGACGGACTGTATTCCGCCGACCCGAAAAAATCGGATAACGTCCGCCTTATTCCCGTTGTGGAAGAAATTGACGACGAGCTTTTGAAAATAGCCGGCGGCGCCGGCAGTGCGCTGGGTACGGGCGGTATGCATACCAAGGTCTGCGCGGCGCGCAATTGTATGAAAAACGGAGTGGATATGATTATTGCAAACGGCTCCGACCCGCGCGTATTGTATGACATTATGGACGGTAAATCTGTGGGAACGCTGTTTAAAGGAGTAAAAGAATGACCACGCAGGAAATTTTGCAAAGCGTAAACAAAGCAAAAAAGCAAGTTGCGCTTCTCGATACGGAAAAAAAGAATAAAGCGCTTTTGGCAATCGCCGAAAGTATAGAAGAGCACGCGCAAAGCATTCTCCAAGCCAATTCGGAGGATTTGACCGCCGTACGCGGAATGGTGCCTCAGGTAATGCTGGACAGGCTGGCTTTAAACGAAAGCCGCATTAAAGCCATGGCGGACGGAGTAAGGGCGGTAGCGCAATTGCCCGACCCTACCGGAATTGTTCTCGAAGAAACGGTTCGTCCCAACGGTCTGGAAATTTGCAAAATCAGCGTTCCTCTCGGCGTGGTGGCGATAATTTACGAAAGCCGTCCCAACGTAACTTCGGACGCGGCGGCGCTCTGTTTAAAGAGCGGTAACGCCTGTGTCCTGCGCGCGGGCAGGGATGCTCACAATTCGGCACGGGTGATAGTGCAGGCTATGCGTCGCGGGCTGGAAAAAGAGGGAATAACCCCCGACGCCATAGGTTTTATTGAAGACACGTCGCGCGACAGCGCATACGAAATTATGCGCGCCAACGGGTTGGTGGATTTGCTTATTCCGCGCGGCGGAAAGAGTCTTATCAAAGCCTGCGTGGAAAACGCAACCGTACCTTGTATAGAAACGGGGACGGGCATTTGCCACGTCTACGTGGATGAAAGCGCGGACTTTGCCAAGGCGCTGGATATAATCGAGAACGCAAAATGCAGCCGCCCGTCGGTATGCAACGCAATGGAAGTCTGCCTTGTAAATTCGGCGGTTGCAAGCGAATTTCTGCCCCTTTTGTGGCAGAGAGTAACGGATAACAGAGTTGTTAATTCCGTAACGGTTTTTGCGGACGAAAGAGCGTTTGAAATTTTAAAAGATAAAAACAACTGCTTCCCCGCGGAAGAAAGGGATTTCGATACCGAATTTTTGGATTATAAAATGGCTGTAGCCGTCGTGGACGGAGTAGAACAGGCGGTCGAGCATATTTCCGTACATTCCACGCATCACAGCGATTGTATTGTTACGGAAGACGAGGATTGTGCAAACTATTTCACTCAAACTGTGGACAGCGCCGCCGTGTACGTAAACGCTTCGACCCGCTTTACCGACGGCGGTGAGTTCGGGCTGGGTTGTGAAATGGGTATTTCCACTCAAAAACTGCACGCGCGCGGACCTATTGGCTTAAAAGAGCTGACGACGTATAAATACCTGATTGTGGGCGACGGGAATATCAGATAAATCGGCGCTTTTCAAGCAACAAAGTTAAAAATTTTTTGGCGATAATATTTGCCAATATCCAATAGCTATGATAAAATAACGTTATGGAACGTATCACTTTCAGAGAGCGTACGGGAATTGTCGGCAAAAAAAGAAAGAAGCCGAGATTGTCGGAGCGTATCAGTCTGTATTTCTATATTAAGCGTTGCAAGAAAATAAAGCTTGCTTCGGAAAAATGGTATAAAGAGCAAGATATAGTCAACTCTTTGCCGTCGGCGGGAATAGGACCGAAAAAACGTAAAATTTTCTATAAATTTACTATGCCCGGCGGCGTTGATTTTCAGTTTCTGCATCCCGGGCTCGTAATAAATTTTCCCGAAAACGTAAGACTTGGAAATAATCTTATTTTCAACCGCAACGTAAGCATAACCGCACGAAGCAAAGTAAGCCTGGGCAACGACGTGCTTTTGGGTCCGAACGTCGTGATAAACGACAGTAACCATCTGTTTATCGACAGAGATACGCCGATAACCAAGCAGGGGCATACCGCCGAAGAAATAGTGATAGAGGACGACGTCTGGATAGCGTCTAATT
>CAZACR010000124.1:0-3722 GCA_964483715.1 uncultured Clostridia bacterium | reverse complement strand
AGCCATATCGTAGAATTCCGCAACGGCGAAAGCGGCTTGCACGTTTTACATATCAATCTGATTACGCGTATTCTTTTACAGCGCTTGCTTGAAAAGACCGACCAGTATCCGCTCTCGTACGAAGACATCAACCTTATCAGTATGGCTTCGGCGCTTCACGATATCGGTAAAATTTCCATTCCCGACGAAGTGCTCAACAAGCCCGCAAGACTGACGAAGGAAGAGTTTGAGATTATGAAAACGCACTCTGCCGTCGGCGCGGACATTTTAAAGAGCTTGCCTTTCCAGAACGAACCGCTTATCAAGTATGCTTACGACATCTGCCGCTGGCACCACGAAAGGTACGACGGCGGCGGTTATCCCGACAGGCTTGTAGGCGACGAAATACCCATCTGGGCGCAGGTCGTTTCCATTGCGGACGTTTACGACGCGCTTACCAGCGAAAGAGTTTATAAAAAGGCGTACACGCACGAAGTCGCTATGGCGATGATTTACAACAACGAGTGCGGCGTGTTCAATCCTTTGATTCTGGATTGCCTCAAAGAATGCGAAGACCTTATCCGCAAGGAGCTGGAAGAGGGCAACGAAAGGATGCTGATGAGCGGAAGGACGGACGTAAAGAACGTTGTAAACGAACTGGCTCAGCACGAGGAGCTCGCATCTCAGGAAAGAAGTTACGATTTGCTGGAAAAAGAGAAAATCAAAAACGAATTCATTTTCAACGTATCCGAAGAAATGCTCTTCGATTACCGCTGTGATTCGCAGATACTCACGCTTTCGCCGAGAGCGGCTGAATTGTTCGGCGTGCAGGAAACTATTTTCCATCCCCTTAAAAACAACAACCTTGCCGTGATTGTCGAATATAACGGCGGCGAAAAGCTTTCCGAAATGGTTAAGGTTGCGCCTAATTCCAACCCTGTGGTTGAAACCACGTTCGAAATTGCGGAAAAGGGCAGGTATAAGGTATGCGCCCGTGCGATTTGCGAAAACGGCAAGAATACGCCTATGTCTATTATGGGTCGCATTTCCGCGGCAGACTGATTTTACGGCTTAGCGGAGGAAGAATATGACTATTCAACAGTTTTACGCAGCTGTAGGCGGTGACGCGGAAGAAGTGCTCTCTCGCCTTATGAACGAAGCGCTTGTTAAAAAATTTTTGGGCAAGTTTTCGGACGACCCCAACTACGAACTGCTTTCCAAATCGGTCGGCGAAGAGGACTGGGAAACCGCATTCAGAGCGGCGCATACTATAAAAGGACTGTGCCTGACGCTGGGACTTGGAACTCTTGCGGCTTCGGCTTCCGAACTGACTGAGTTCCTGCGCGAAGGCTTTAACGGCGATAAAGCAACGCTTGAAAAGCTTTATGCGAAAGTGCAGGGCGATTACGACGTGGCTTTTAAAGCGTTGGCACAGTACAAAGCGGGCTGATATTTGCGATAAAATTTATTGCAAAACGGCAAATAATGTTTTGACAATTAAACAGTATTGTGATATATTGTTTTAGCGCAAAACGAAACAAACAAATAATGTCGCAAAAAAGATTTTGGCACAAAAGATTTTTTGCGAAGAGGAGCGGCAAAGTTGCAAAGCGCGGCGTTTAAACTTGTTTAAACGGCTGAAAGGCAACTTTTGCCGCGACGAGCGGACGTACCCAAGTGGCTCAAGGGGCTCCCCTGCTAAGGGAGTAGGGCGGGAAACTGCCGCGCGAGTTCAAATCTCGCCATCCGCGCCAAAACAAGGAAGTAGATTTTCTGCTTCCTTGTTTTGTTTTAAACGGGCGTAAGTTGAAAACCAACTTACGCCCGTTCATTTTATTCCATTCAATTGCTCAGTTTTTTAACTTTCGGTTCTATCCATATACTTAGAATATTTGAACTTAGTTTTTGCATTTTCTTAATTTCTCTTGAAGCACTGTATATCTCAGTATCTAAATAAATTTGTGGCGTTTTAACTATTTCGGATTTTTTTGAAATAATAGCTTTTTCTTTATTATTTTCAATTAGTTTTAAATAGTTTGCATATATGGTCGGGCAATTATTTTGTAAAAGCGTCGGCGTATTATCAAAAATTTTTTTGTTTACAATATCACTTGCCCAATATGCGGTGGCTTTTAAATCAATAGGGTTAATAAAAATATGATTGAAAAAGTCAATATCAATAATTGCCCCGTGAATTGTGCCACTACCGCCAATTGATTTAACTTCATTTGCGATTTGTTTTTGATAATCAGTAAATTCATCCAACGGCGTCTTTATGTAGGCTATAACCTTATCCATATTTTCAAAATAATAATTTATATCTTTATGCTCTAATCTTTTTAAGTTGCCCCCGTTTAATATTAGCAAGTAACCTTTATTGGACTTTGCGATAAAACAATAATAGCCGAATTTTTTCAGCATAAAAATATTGTAGCCCTCCCTATTAAAGTCCATTGCAATATTTTTACCGCGATAAAAATCAATATACTCTTCTCTTGTTATTTCATATATTCCATCTTGATAATCTTCAAAGATATCGTAGTCATCTTCCAAGTAGAAATACTTCAAGCGGCAGTTTTCCCGATGATATCCCACTTGATTGTCTGCATAAATTCTATAATCACCGTCATCGTAAAACAAGTTTCTATGAGTATGCCCATTTACATACACGAAACCTTTATGCAGTTCATTATGAGAGCACCAATCTTTTTGGGGCATATGCGTGAATACTACAACTCTCCTTTCGGATAAACACTCGCAAACTTTTTCGTAAAGTTCTTCAAATTTTTTACTTTCTTCAATTTCCTGATTTCGGTTTATCGCATTTCTATATATAAATTTGTTTGCATTAAACTCTTCATTATATCCAGCAAAACCCAAGCCGCCGAATAACATCAGTCTAGCTCTCGTAAGCCTATTTCTTAGCTTATCTTTGGATAAAGTTCTCAACTCCTCAGTGCTAATTTCTTCTATATTATATCTAGCTTTATCATCTATGAAGAGAATATTATTTTGAAGCAGATACATATCATTATCATTAATAACTTTTTTGTACATATCAATGATTTCATCAACTGCTCTTCCTTCAAAATCCCAAAATTCGTGATTACCAAGTGTGAAAATAACTTTTACATCCAAATTACTTACATCAATAGATTTTTTAAGCGTATTTACAAAATACTTAAAAAGTGAAAAATCTGACGAAGTATCCCCACCGATAAGAACAGTATATGAATAACCACCTATAAAATAAGACCCCTCATCTCCCAGTCGAATATTATCTAATAAAGTGTAAATTATTTCTTGAATTATTTTCTGTATACTTTTAAAGTTTTTGCATTTTGCATTATATATCCTGTGCAATAAATGTAAATCAGAAATATAATATACTGTTTGACACTTTAAAGTCTCTATAAAATCCAATGTTTCTTTTTCTGAAGCCAGTGCACTTGTTATATCTTTCTTATTTTCAGAAATAGTAGAATTAAACTCAACAACATTGTTAATATCTGATTGATATTTTTGGTCAAGCTTTGATAAAAAATTGCTATTCAACTTTGCGTTAGCAAAATTTAATTCGCTATATTTTACTATATCTTGTAGTGTTTCGTAAAAAACTAAATCAGCTTCAGATAAATCGATATTCGATAAATCACACTTCAAAAAATGTACTAAATCAAAAAAATACTTAAATGTGTTGCAACATTTTTTTATTGCTTGTCCACTCTCGTCTTTCAATTTTT
>CAZACR010000123.1:0-3823 GCA_964483715.1 uncultured Clostridia bacterium | reverse complement strand
CATACGGTGATTGGACTGATTTTGTCAACACCTGCGAAAAGCACGTACAAAAGCGTGTTTGCTCAAAATGTGAAAACGAGCAGTTCCAGGATATTGATGCCGTCGGGCATGATTACGGTATCTGGACGGACTTGGTTAATAACTGTACGCAGCACGTGCAAAAAAGAGTTTGTTACAGTTGCGGTAACGAGCAAACCAAATTTTTAGACGCGTCGGGGCATTCGTACGGCGACTGGGCAGACGTGGTCAATACTTGCGAAGAGCACGTGCAAAAGCGCGTATGCTCGGTATGTGAAAACGAGCAAACACAAGAGCTTGAAGCTGAAGGTCATAAATACGGTGACTGGGCAGACGTGGTCAATACTTGTGAATTTTATGCACAAAAACGGGTGTGTTCGGTATGTAAAAACGAGGAAACGCAAGAGCTTGAAACGGAAGGTCATAAATACGGTGAATGGGCAGACGTGGTCAATACTTGTGAATTTTATGCACAAAAACGGGTGTGTTCGGTATGTAAAAACGAGGAAACGCAAGAGCTTGAGACCGAAGGACACAAATATGGTGAATGGACGGATTTATTAAACACTTGCGAAGAGCACGTACAAATACATGAGTGCTCGGTGTGCGGCAACGAGCAAATGCAGGAGCTTGAAACCGAAGGGCATAAGTACGGTGAATGGACTGACGTTGTAAACACTTGCGAAAACCATATACAAATACATGAGTGCTCGGTGTGCGGTAACGAGCAAACGCGCGAGCTTGAGGCCGAAGGACACAAATACGGCGAGTGGGCGGATTTGGTGAACAATTGCAAAGAGCATGTGCAAAAACGTGAGTGCTCGGCGTGTGAAAACGCACAAACGCGCGAGCTCGAAGCACCAGGACACAAATACGGAGATTGGACGGATATAGTTAACACTTGCGAGGAGCGCGTGCAAAAACGTATTTGTTCTAATTGCGGTGAAGAACAAACGCAGGAAATAGAAGCCAACGGGCACAAGTACGGCATTTGGAGAGACATTTTAAATACTTGCGAAGTGCATATACAAAAACGCGTTTGTATGGATTGCGGAAACGAGCAAATTAAAGAACTTGAAGCAATAGGACATAATTACGGCGAGTGGAAGGACGTAATCAATACGAGCGAAAAGCATGTGCAAAAGCGTATTTGCGGTCTGTGCGGTAATGAGCAAACACAAGAGCTTAAAGCCGAAGGACATACTTACGGCGATTGGACAGATTTAATAAATACCTGTGAAAAACACGTACAGATAAGACTATGTGAAACGTGCAACGACGAACAGACGCGCGAACTCGAAGCTTCCGGACATAGCTACGGCAAGTGGACGGATTTAGTAAATACATGCGAAAAACATATACAGTTAAGAATTTGCGAAAAGTGCGATAAGGAGCAAACGCGCAGTTTAGACGTTACGGGACATAAATTTGTAAACGGCATATGTAAAGTGTGCGGAGTTGCCGAAAGTTTTACGTTAAGTAAATATAACGGTACGTACGGTTTAAATTATTTCGAGAGCAACGGCTTTGAAAACGAGAGCGAATTATATTACCGTATTGATAATGCGGTGCGCGCATTCCATGTAAACGGCGAGGACGCGGAAAACGACGGCGACGGCAATTTCGTATTTGCGGAAGTGAATTATGACGATTTGGGTTTGAACGCGGACAGAGCGTTAAGCGTTTGGAAAACTTATAAGGACGATAATCCTCTTTATTACTGGTTTGCAAACAGCTTATTTATAAGCGGCGGCAAGTTGGTCTTGCTGACGGAAGAGGAATATTCTAACGGAGTTAAGCGCAAGCAATACAACAATTTAGTTTATTCGGAAGTGGAAAAATACGCGGCGCTTACTGACAAAAACGACGACGCTTACAGAATTGCGCTTTGCTATCACGACGCGATAATAGAGGCGGTTGACTACGCCCGCGACGGAAGCGGAAGACCTCAATCCGCGGCTTGGGCGCATAATATTATGGGGGTAATCGAGAAAAAAGGCGCGGTTTGTGAATCGTATGCGCGCACTTTCCAACTGCTTCTAAATTACAGCGGAGTTGAAAATATCTTCGTTACGGGCGACGCTGGCGAAGCCCACGCCTGGAATATGGTCAAGTTGGACGACGGTAATTGGTACTGGTGCGATTTGACCTGGGACGATACGCCTTCCTGGGAGTGGGGTATTTCATATTATTACTTTATGGTGAACGATACGCAGAACGTAGGTTGGTGCGATGCCGGTTGGGGAGTTGATGAGAAGTCGTTTATCGATATGCATACGGCGGCAACGCCCGACACTGCAGCTCAGTACTTTTTGTACGATTTGCCAGGACGTGCGGAAAGCGTTTATACGGCAAACGGAATTTATTATCTTGTGCGCGACACTTTCGATATAGGTGTAACTACGTATGCAGTAACGGGATACAATACCGTTCAGCTTACCTGGGTTACGGGCGAATTGCAAGGAGATTTGATAATTCCGGAAACTGTCACGGCGGACGACGGTAATACGTATACTGTTATTTCTTTAGGCGGATTACGAAACGGGCTGTTTGATGACGCTGAAGTTTTACATTGGAATTTAAAAGAAATTTCAGTGTATATACCTGTTACGGTAAGGTTTATTTGGGGACATGCTTTTTACTCGCCAAGAGTAGCGAATTTTTACGTCGATGAAAATAATGACTGGTTTACTGCGGTAGACGGCGTGCTGTTCACTAAATCTATGAAAACGCTCGTATTGTATGGCGGCGCAAACAAGCGCGAAAGTTATCAAATTCCCGACGAGGTGGAGCAAATCGCAGCTGGTGCGTTTTGGGCAATAAATCTTAAAAATCTAGACCTCGGTAGAGGAGTTAAGCGTAGCGGCGCCCAATGCTGGGGGACGTACTTCGATAATACCAGAAACTTTATCACCGGGTGGCAAATGATCATAAATGGTATGGCAAGCGGTGCGACAATGTCGGCTGAGGGTAATCCGAATTTCATTTTGGAAGACGGGATTTTATACGACAGCACGGGTACATATATTCAAGCCGTCGTAGAGGAAATGGAAACTATAGTCATAAAAGCAAGGGTTACTAGAATATTTAATACGCATTATTTGTACACTTACGGCAGACGCCACAGCCGTTTCGTCGTGGAGGAAGGAAACGAAGTGTTTGCCTCGGAGGACGGAATACTGTATAATAAAGATAAGACAAAGATTATATGCGCGTTAAAATATATAGAAGGTGAAGTTCGCCTCGCTGACGAATTAATATCGTTAGATTTTAGCTTTTGGCATACAAGTAAATTAACTAAAATCAGTATAGGCAGTAACGTAGAATATATAGGTAAGGTATTTGCAAACAGAATTCCTGCGGAGATTATTTATAGGGGAACTATGGAACAATGGCTTGCGATTGAAAAGGATGAAAAGTGGAATAGCAGTCCTGCGGAGGGTTTTAAGATTACATGTACGGACGGCGTTCTGGACGTGGACGGCAACGTATTAGAGACATTTCAATAATAAAATAGCGGCAGCGTAACGCTGCCGCTATTATTTTATATTTAATTTACATTGCAGGACCTGTCGTTGAAGGGCTATATACCCTTGCGGCGAGCTCCTGATTGAGCGCGTACAAGCCCTTTGCGTCGTGACCGTAGAGCTGATATTTTTTAAGCATATCTTCCGCGTTCTTTTCTTCTTCGCCCTGTTCCTTTATGAACCAGTCCAAAAACTGCATTGTCTTGAAGTCTTTGATTGCGAAAGGTAGCTTTCGAGATATGGAACTCCAAGGAGTTCGCCGGCCGAATTGTAGCCTG
>CAZACR010000122.1:0-3878 GCA_964483715.1 uncultured Clostridia bacterium | reverse complement strand
AGGCGGTAAAGGTACACAACATCGTACCCAAGGAGCAGATTAAGGACTACGTTTTAGACGTAATGGAAAAGTGCGGTTTGCGCGATTATTATTACGAGCGTTATCCTCACGAATTCTCGGGCGGACAGCGCCAGCGTATTTGTATTGCGCGTGCGCTTGTGCTCAATCCCAAGCTTGTCGTCTGCGACGAGCCCGTATCCGCGCTCGACGTGTCGATTCAGGCGCAGATAATCAATCTGTTGAAAAAATTACAGCAGGAAAGAGGATTGACGTACCTTTTCATATCGCACGATTTGTCCGTAGTAAAATACATTTCCGATAAAATCGGCGTAATGTATCTCGGTTCTATGGTGGAATTCGGCGATAAGGACAAGATTTTCAACAATCCTATGCATCCTTATACGGTTGCTCTTTTCTCCGCAGTACCCAATCCCAATCCCGACGAAAAGACCGAAAGGATTATATTAAAAGGCGATATTCCTTCGCCCGCAAATCCCCCTATGGGCTGTAAATTCCATACCCGTTGCCCGAAAGCAATGGAAGTTTGCAAACACGTTGCACCCGTGTACAAGGAGTATGAAGAGGGGCACTTTGTTGCGTGCCATTGCTACTCCCAGGAGGATTGATGGGGAAAAATAAAAAGAAGAAAAGCAAAGAAAAAGTGGTTTATTACGACGATAATTCCACAATAGCGGATATGTCAAACGTAACGAGGATAGGTCAAAGAAAACCCAATCCTCCGCCTGTGCCGCGTCGCCGCTCTACTTTTAAGGAAAAGTGGAAAACATATTGGTCGGCGGTTAAAACGATGCTTTTCCCTATGTTTATGGTGTTGCTTGCATTGGGTATTCTGTATCTGATAATAAGGATTGCACTCTGAAAATAATAGTTACGGCGCAAGCGCTATTTGTAATTAGCGCTTGCGCCGCTGCATTCTCTTATAATAAATTTCTATTGACTTAATTATAGCTTAGGTATATAATTAAAGTGGAATAATAAAAGAGTAAGTTCGTGCAGTTTTTCCGGATAAGGAAAATTGCGTACGGAGGGTTTTAATGGATAAGCCGCGCGTCCTGTTTCCTTATACGGAAGCGGGATTGGGACACATAATGCCTATGAACAGTATTGCCGACGAGTTTGAAAGACTGTACGGCGATAAGGTAGAGGTTGTGCGCTCTCAGTTTTTCACCGAAACCGACGATAAAAAGCTGATAAAATACGAAAAAAAGCTGGCTAAATCGGTCAGACAATACAATAAACTCCCCGCATTCGGCTATTTTGCAACGTTCAATATGGACTTCTGGGGCACTAAACTTTCCACTTGGGGTGCGGTTAAATTTATCGGTAAAGGTGCGCACAAAAAAGGCATAAAGCATATGCGGGAGCTTAATCCCGATTTGGTTGTGAGCACGCACTGGGCGACAAATTACTATGCGATGAAAATGAAAAACCGCCCTTTGACGGTTATGTACTGCCCCGACGCAAAGATAAACACGCTTTTCAGATATCCTTGCGATTTAACGATGACTTCTATGAAGCTCGGTTACGACAGAGCAATGACGAAGCACAAACGCCGCTATAATAAAGATAACTTGAAGCAAGTGCCTTTTCTTATTAGAAAAGAAGCGTTCACAATACCGACGGATAAAGCGGCTCTGCGCGAAAAGTTAGGTATTCCTGCGGACAGGTTTACCGTTCTGCTTGCGGACGGCGGTTACGGCATAGGCAAAATGAAGCCTATGGTAGAGGAGATTTTAAATCGCGATTTGCCTATAAACGTTATCGCGGTATGCGGTAAAAACAAGTCGCTCTACAAGGACCTTTCAATTTTGAAGTCGAAGGGCAATACGACGTTCAAGCCGATGAGCTTAGTCGATAATATGCTTGAAATAATAGCGTGTGCCGACGTTTGCTGCGGCAAGAGCGGCGCAAGCTTAATGGCTGAGCCCTGCTTTTTCGGCGTTCCGCAGATAATCACGCACTATGCAAACGATATCGAGCGGTGGATAGGCAAGTACTATATCGAGGACGTAGGCAGCGCGATAAAGGAATTCGAGGTAGATAAAGCGGTCGATTTATTGGAAAAATTTTCGGCTAATCCCGACCTGCTGACCCCTTATGCAAAGGCGGCTGAAGCCCAGCACGAAAATTACGGCGCGGAAAAATGCGCAAGGTATATTTTCGGTCTGCTCTGCACGCGTTTCCCCGAACTCAAAGACGGTAGCGAACTTTACGAATAATATTATAAAATTTCGGGAGGCTTTGCCTCCCTTTTTTCTTGTCCAAAGCATAATTTGTCCCGCTTTTTAATAGGTTATTAAAAAATGAGAATAGACGAAGCTATCCTCATCACTATTTTCTTGAATGAAGCTTTTAGCCTCTGTCTTTGTTGACCGGTTTTGTCGTACGGCCTTGTACGACTGCAACCGCTCGCCTCGACAGTAACAAAAATCTTCTGTTCAAGACGCGTAGCGGTTATAAGCTGAAAAATTCACAGAGAAATTCAAGGGAGTTCTTGCAGCTGTGCAACGACGCACAGCAAAAGGTTTGCCTTGGGTTTATCAAAGAATTTTTCGCTTAGAACAATTAGTGTCGGGGATAGCTTCGTCTACGGGGTGGACAATGCTAAAATATGCAGACGTTCCCGAAAAGCGCGCTCTGGAACTTACGGGCACGCGTTCCTCGGGACTGAGCAGGGAGGAGGCGAAAACGCGGCTCGAAAAGGACGGGTTTAACCGCCTTGAGGAAGGTAAAAAAACTTCCGTAATCGGGCTGTTTTTCGCGCAGTTCGGCGACGTTATGACGCTGCTCTTAATCGCCGCGGCGGCTATTTCCGCGGTAGTGGCTTACTTTTCGGGCGATATTTCCGATATCACGGATACGGCGATTATAATAGGGATAATTCTGCTCAACGCGGTAGTGGGTACGGTTCAGCAATACCGTGCGGACAAGGCGATTGACGGATTGAAAAAGCTTAACGCGGCAACGGCAAAGGTGCGTCGCGAGGGGGAAATATTCGTAATTCCCACCGAAGAGCTTGTGTGCGGCGATATCGTGCTTCTGGAAGAGGGCGACGTCGTGCCTGCGGATATGCGAATTATCAAGGCGACAAGCCTCAGATGCGACGAATCCGCGTTGACGGGCGAATCGCACGGAGTGGAAAAACGCGAGGGCGTTATTACGGGCAAAAACGTTACGATAAACGGTGCTTATAATCTGTTGTTTTCTTCAACGTTTGTTGTGGGCGGCAGTGCGGAAGCGGTCGTTACCGCAACGGGCAAGAATACCGAAATCGGCGGTATTGCGGAAATGCTGGACGACGTGCACAAGGGCGGAACTCCGCTTGAAAAAAGCCTTAACAAGCTCGGCAAAATTATCTCCGCTTTCGTGCTGGCTATTGCCGCGGTTATATTCTGTCTGGGCGCGTTTGCGCGCGGTACCGGCGTTTTAAAGAGTTTTATGACCGCCGTTGCAATCGCCGTCGCCGCTATTCCCGAAGGACTGCCCGCGGTTATTTCCGTCATTATGGCTATGGGCGTACAGCGTATGAGCCGCGAAAACGTGGTTATCCGCAAGCTCAAATCGGTTGAAACGCTGGGCAGCTGTACCTGTATCTGCACAGATAAGACGGGCACTTTGACGTGCAATAAAATGAAAGTAGTGGAAGTGTTCGACTACGCTTCCCAAGCCGATAAAATTACGCAGTGTATGTCGATTTGTACGCGCGTGAAAACGGGAAGTAGCGGATATCTCGGCGACCCTACCGAAGTCGCGTTGAAAGCTTATGCGGACGAAAAGGGATATAAAGAAGAGTATAGCGTGACGGGCGAAATACCGTTCTCGTCCGAACGCAAGCTGATGTCCGTGCGTGCGGAAAC
>CAZACR010000121.1:0-3892 GCA_964483715.1 uncultured Clostridia bacterium | reverse complement strand
AACGGCGTGGCTTTCAGCGATTCTTTTTCCGTCGGCGTCAATCACGTCGCGGTGCTATTAATGGAAGCTTTGGATATCCCTTACGACGTCGCGCTATGGTTTATTAAAAACGTCAACCTCAATGCGAAAGAAAAGGTTATTTCCTACGAGGAGTACAATTCCGACGGAAAGCTTTACAGGTTTTCTTCGGCGGATTTAAAAGAGTTAATACGCGAAGGTCTTGACGGACTTTGCGAAATGATAGAAGAATGCAGGCAGTCGTACGTCGGCAAGGATTTAAGCGGTAAGCCCGTTTTAATCACAGGCGAGGGCGTAGGCGTTATCAGAGGGTTGACCGAACATATGTCTTCCCGTCTGGTTGTGCCGATAGAAGTAGTTGCTCCCAAGCTCCCTTATTACGACAAACCGCAGTTTTCTTCGCTTTTCAGTCTTTTGGCGGAAGTGCTCGGCTGAGAAAGCGGCTTAATTAACGGAAATACTCATACACGAATTGATTCGGAGGATAAAATATGTTTAACGATTACCAGGAAAACACAAACGTTACGGGGAATATCTCCGGTAAGGCAAAAATAAAAGTTATCGGCGTAGGCGGTGCGGGTAACAACGCCGTCAACCGTATGATTGAAGCGAAAATCAACTGTGCGGAGTTTATCGTCGTAAATACGGACTCGCAGATTTTAGCGCTTTCACCTTGTGAAAATAAGATACAGATAGGCACTCAGCTTACCAAAGGATTGGGCGCAGGCGCCGACCCCGACGTCGGCAGAGCCGCGGCTGAAGAGAGCAAGGACGAGCTTCAGAACGTAATTAAAGGAACGGACCTGTTGTTTATTACCGCAGGTATGGGCGGCGGCACGGGTACCGGCGCAGCACCCGTAATCGCAAAGATGGCGAGAGATTTGAAAATTCTTACGGTTGCGGTTGTAACCGAGCCTTTCGTTTTCGAAGGCAAGAAGAGAATGGAAAACACCGTTAAGGGTCTTGAAAATCTCAAAAAGTACGTCGATACGCTCATTGTTATTCCCAACGACAAAATCAGAACGATTATCGATAAAAATACTTCTATGATGGACGCTCTCCGCATTGCGGACGAGATTTTGAAACAGGGCATAAAGGGTCTTGCGGAACTCATCGTAAACCCCGCGCTTATCAATCTCGACTTTGCGGACGTTAAAACCATACTCAAAGACAAGGGCGTGGCGCATCTCGGCGTAGGCGTTGCAAAGGGCGAAAACAGAATTATCGAAGCCGTCAGGGTTGCGGTAAATTCGCCCCTTCTCGAAACGACTATAGAGGGCGCGAGAGGCGTTATATTAAACGTTGTAGGCGGCAACGATTTAACGTTCTCGGAGGTGGCGGACGCTGCCGAACTTGTCCGCAGTGTAGTTGACGGCGGCGCAAATATTATTTTCGGTGCAAGAATAGACCCCAATGTTCATGAGGAAGTCGAAATAACCGTAATTGCCACCGATTTTACGGGTTTTGATAACAAACAGGGCGAAGAGCAGCAGCGTGCATATACGAACGGTAAGCTCTATACCCAGCAACCGTACAATCAGGACAAGCTTTCCGTGAACGAACCTTATTATCCTCAGCAGAGGGTTACTCCGAAACCTGCTCAGACGGTCGCTCCTCAGCGCAGCGTGCCTAAATCGTTGCAGGATTATTCGCAACCTTCGCGCCAGTCTAACAATTCCAAATCTTATGACGACGATTACGAAGACGAGGGCATAGAGCGTCCCAGCGATAAGTCCGTGCCTAAGTTCGCACAGCTTTTGCACAGATTTAACAAACGCAACGGCGACAACTGATAAAACGAATACCAAAGGGCGGCAGATAATTCTGCCGCCCTTAATTTTTTTGTCGAAAACTTTACATTTATCGGGATAAATCGCGGTTTACCGTAATAAAATTTACTATGGATTTTTCTGTTTCTGATTACGGTAGCTATTATTTTCTCGGTATCGGCGGCGTCAGCATGAGTGCATTGGCAAAAATTTTATATTCTTTCGGCAAAACCGTCGGCGGTTACGATAAGGTCGGAAGTAGCTATACGGAAGAATTGGCTGCCGACGGAATACAAATAAATATCGGGTGCGGAAACCTTGAAGGTTTTCAAGCCGTAGTGTACACCGACGCGATAAATGACAATAATCCGTTATTGATTGAAGCCCGAAAACTGGGTAAAAAACTCATTTCCCGCGGTGAATTGCTTCGTGAAATCAGCAAAAAGTTTTCCTCTACGATAGCGGTTGCGGGGTGTCACGGCAAGACTACTTGCTCTTGTATGCTTACGCACATTTTCGATTGCGCGCATAAAGAATTTACGGCTCATATAGGCGGTCGGGATTTGGATTACGCCAACTTCTGTATCAAAGGTTTCGACTATTTCATAACGGAAGCGTGCGAGTATAAGAAAAACTTTTTGTATTTACAACCGCAGATTGCCGTTATTCTCAACAGCGACGCTGACCATCTCGACTGTTACGGTACTGCAGAAAATTTAAAAAAGGCGTATATGCAATACGCCTCTAATTCCGAAAAGGTTATAAAACTCTACGGGGATTTGCCCGAAGCCTGCGGTTTGACGTTCGGCTATGACGACCGTGCCGATTATTATGCGAAAAATATAAGGGGAAAAGACGGTAAATTTTCTTTTAACGCTTACGAAAAACACATGCTTTTGGGCAAGGTTACTTTAAACGTGTACGGCAAACACAACGTGTTGAATGCTTTGGCGGCGCTTGCCGCAGCCCGCGAGGCTGGATTTTCTTTCGATGACATTGCTTCGGGCTTGCAGTCTTTTAAAGGTGTAGAGCGGCGGTTCGAATTTATCGGCACTGCCAACGGCGCAACGTGTATAGCCGATTACGCTCACCACCCGAAAGAAATACAAGCCGCACTGAAAACAGTGCGGCAGATATGCAGCGGTGAGTTGTATATAGTTTTTCAGCCGCACACTTACAGCAGAACAAAGCTGTTGTTTAAGCAGTTTGTGCGCGTGCTGGGTTCTGTAAAAAATCTGTTGGTTTATAAAACTTACGCGGCGCGCGAATACTTCGACGACGCAGGTTGCGCATTGACTCTTTCCAAAGCGTTGACTAATTCTGTCTACGCCGACGGTTTGCAAGGAATGTGCGATTTTCTGATGAACGCAGGGAAAGGGGACGTCGTGCTGTTCCTCGGAGCGGGCGATATTTACGATATAGCAAAAGATTTAATGGATTGCCGTTAAAAATTGTTTAAAAATTTATCTCTTTGAGCGATTGTTCGCAAGCGTATACGTAATCTGTAAATTGCTTTGCGCGGCGCGGCGAACGTCCGCCTTTGACTATTGCCCAGCGTTCTGCAAAAGAATGAAGCTTTTCTCTGTCCGTTTTCAGCTTAGCGTCTGTCGCAAGCTGGTCGACAATTGATAAATAAGCTTGCTTATCGGTAGTTGAAAACATAACTGTAAGACCGAATCTGTCGGATAGCGAAAGTTGTTCGTCTATTACGTCCGAAGGGTGGACGGAATTCTCTCTGTCAGTATGGTTTTCTTTTACGATATGCCTGCGGTTTGAGGTTGCGGCGAGCATAACGTTGCCGTACGTATTCGAAAACGAGCCTTCGAATATTGTTTTAAGCGTAGCTATATCTTCGCTTTTTTCGTCCAAAGACAAGTCGTCCAGGAAAATTATGAATTTCATCGGGTTATCGGCAAGCTTGCGCAAAATAGCGGGAAGAAGCTTAAAGTTATTGTTGCCGACTTCGATAAGCCGCAGTTTGCCGCTGTGAAATTTATTTATCAGTGCATGCACTGTGGAAGATTTGCCGGTTCCTCTGTCGCCGTAAAGCAGCATATGCGAGTAGTGCAGACCGCCGAGAAAATTTCTGGTGTTTTCGATAATAA
>CAZACR010000120.1:0-3893 GCA_964483715.1 uncultured Clostridia bacterium | reverse complement strand
TTATATGACGCATATGTGATAGGGCAAATGGAGTTTGAGTTATGTATCAGTTTTTTGAACAATGTCTGCGCCTAAAAAGGGTAACAAAAAATGGAAAGTAAAAATAGGGAAGATCAAGAAGAGAATAGGCAGGACAAAGCGGCAGTAAGGCGACATGGATTCAAAATGCTCTTTCTGAGGAATCTCGCAGGTGTTCTGGCAATCGTGTGGATGTGCGTGATTTTTGCTCTTTCCGCTCAGGGCAAGGAAGAATCCGGCGCAGTGAGCGAGAGCTTTACGTATCGTGTGGTCAGCTCCACGAACTTTTTCTTTCATCTGGATATGGACAATGCACGGGTGAAAGAGGTCGCCACTGCCATTGAGGGTTTTGTGAGGAAAGTGGCTCATATGGTGGAGTATGGAATTCTTTCGGTGCTTCTCTATATATGGCTCGGACAGTGGCCGATGCATTTTTTGAGAAGATGGGGAACGGCTTTTGGCGCAGCGACGATTTATGCCGCCACCGATGAGATCCATCAGCTTTTTGTACCGGGACGGGCGGGACGGTTTTCGGATGTGTGCATCGACGGCATGGGTGCCATTTTGGGAATCGTGGTGCTTGTGCTGGTTGTGAAAATGGTGACAGCGATACGCGTTCTGCGAAAGAAGCGGGAGGAACGTATAGTTTAGGTCTGGCGATTTCCGGAATAGTTGTCGTAGTATATTGTCAGAGAGGGAAATTGGTATGTATAAGCTAAAAAACATTCTTTTTGCAGGGTTTTTAAGTATATGCGTGGCAGTGGCGTCGATGCCGTTGGAACTGCTGGCGCAGGAGGTCGTGCAGGGGCAGGAGGAAGATGGAACACAGGGGCATAATGTTTATGAAATTGTGTCATTCGAGGAATTGACTAAAGAAGTCAACAATCAAAATGTTCCTGTCGGAACCGCACTTGAAGAGCTTAATCTGCCGGAAACTCTGACGGTATCATATCGCCTGCATATGGAAAAGCCGGACGATGAGGAAGAAACTGATGAAAAGCCCGAGGACAATACCGGGGACGAAGGAAATGAGAGTGAATCCGGCAACGATACCGGGGACAAAGGCAATGAGAGCGAACCCGGCGGCGATACCGGAGACAAAGGCAATGAGAGCGATCCCGGCGGTGATACTGGAAATGGTGAGAGCAATCCCGACGGCGATACCGGAAATGAAGGAAGCAAGAGTGATCCCGAGGGCGATAGCGGGAATAAAGGAAATGAGAGCGAATCCGGTGGCGATACCGGAGATAAAGGAAATGCGGGCGAATCCGGCGGCGATACCGGAGATAAAGGAAATGCGAGTGAACCCAGCGGGGATACCGGAGATGGGGCAAATGAGAGCGAATCCGGCGGCGAAACTGGAGACGGGGGAAGTGAGAGCAATCCCGGCGGGGATACCGGAGATAAAGGAAATGCGGGTGAATCCGGCAGCAATAATGGAAATGAGCACAATTTCAGCGGCAATCCCGCAGATGAGGCGGTCGTGGCGCAAACGTTTGAAGTACATATGAAAGAGTACAGATCCAAACCTGAAATGGTGGTGAGCTTTGGGACACTGACATTTGATGGGCAGGAAGCTTACTCCGGCACGAATGTGGCAGCGGATCAGGAAGCAGGAGGAGGAAGCGCGGATGATGGTTCGGATTTAAATTCGGATAGAGGATCAGAGGCGGATGCAGGGGCAGGAACAGATCAGGGAGCAGAAACAACCCCAGGGACAGACGCAGAACCGGGAACAGAAATGAGCCCGGAAACAGATCAGGGAACAGATACAGAAACGGAAACAAGTCAGGGAGCTGATACAGCACCGGGCACAGGAACAGAAACAGAACAAGGAGCAGAAACGAACCCAGAGACAGAAGAAAAACCGGGAACAGGAACAGATCAGGGAACGGAAACGAGCCCGGGAGCAGGAACAGAGCAGGGAACAGAAACAAGCCCGGGAGCAGAAGCAGATTCGGAAACAGAAACGAGCACGGGAACGGAAACGAATCCGGGGGCAGGAACGGACACAAACCCGGGAACAGAAATAGACGCTGGGACAGAGACAGGCTCGGGAACAGGAAAAGATACAGAAACAGACAAAGATACAGAAATAGCGCCAAATACAGACTCAGACAAGGATAAAGAGGCCTCCCCTGCGGAAGATAATGACCTGCCGCAGGACGTAGAGACCGCCGTAATAGAAAACATCGCATGGCTGAGCGCTCCGGAATATGATGGGAATACGGAGGGCTGTTATATCTTTACGCCTGTTTTGCCGGAAGGGTATATATTGGCGGATGGTGTGGCTTTGCCGGAGATCACTGTAACGGTGGGTGAGGTTTTGGAGCCGCTTGGTGCTGTGGTGGGGACGCCTGCCGGTGGGACGATCAGCGAGGATACCGTATGGGGTGCCGGCACATTAAGCAATTGCGAGCTTATTGTAGAACCTGGTGTTACCTTGACGATAAATAGCGGTATTAACATTACAGGAAAAGTTACAATCAGGGGCGGAGGGACGATTAAGAGGGGAAGCGCTGCGGCGTCTTTTAATGTACAATCAGGCGCAGATCTGACCGTAGGTGAGATTACACTGGAAGGTGGTTCCATACAGTCAGGTAGTGCCATAATAAATGTAAACAATGCAAAAATCCTGTTGGACGATGGGTGTCGGATCCGAAATTGTTATAAATCTTCTACTCAAGGTGCTGCCTTGAATGTAGCCAGAGGAGAGGCTGTCCTGAATAATGTAATAATAGAAGGGTGCAGTGGAGTTGGTTATGGAGGCACAATTACTTTATACGAATCGGTTATGACTGTTAACAGCGGTACCTATAGAAATAACAGAGATGGAGGGGTCTATGCGGGCAGTGTTATTTATAGTATGTTCTCAAAGTTATATATTTATGGCGGAAACTTTATTAACAATACGGCGGAGGGCAGTATACTTAGTGGATGTATTTTTGACACTGCGTCTGCTTTTGGTGGTTATAGTGCTGAGACGCATATATATGGAGGGTATTTTGAAGGAAATAAACAAGCTTCTCAAGGCTTTGGAGGCGGTGCGATTTTTTTTGCGTCAAGTCATGGTGGTGGCTACATAAGTGAAGAAGCTATTATTGAGTTAGCCGGAGATGTGCGGTTTTGCGGGGACGGAGTGGAAGGCTCCGGCACGGACGGTTTTTTTCTTGATTTTGTTGATTTTCCGCGAAAAATATCCGTAGGTTCGCCGGTCACTTCGCCGGTGTATGTTTACTTGAGTGCGAAGGAGGGCTATGTCATTGCCAAGGGTTCCAACGGCTACATATTGACGGAAAAAGATATGAAACAGATCCGTTTTATCGATGTAAACAATTCGGGAAAGAAGTGGTATGCGTGGCTTGACAAGGAAAAAAATGAGATCATTATATCAGAAAAAGACCCTCAATACGGCCTGTATGTATATTACTCATCCAACGGTGCCAAAGGAACCGTTGAAGATAATACGGAGTATGCAAGCGGAGCGGACGTGACGGTAAAGCCTGCGGATGCGCTCAGTATGGAAGGATATAGATTCAAGGAATGGAATACCAGACCGGATGGAACAGGAACGTCATACAGTCCGGGCGACTCCTTTAAAATAACAGATGATATTACATTGTATGCCATTTTCGGGCAGGGCGAGACCATCAACGCGACATTTTATTCCGGCCGTGCAAACCAAAAGGAAACCAAATCGGAAACACTCGGAGAAGGCGCCGAGAGCGTGACTATCACCGCCCCGGATCTGAAAGTTATGGATGACTGGACAAAAGTGGGCTGGGATAAGGATAAAGACAGCTATGCGGGAGCCATAGCACCGGGAACGCCGCTCACCATATCGGAAGACACATCCTATTACGGCGTATACGAAA
>CAZACR010000119.1:0-3926 GCA_964483715.1 uncultured Clostridia bacterium | reverse complement strand
ATTCCTTATTGCGTTGTCGGGGCGTGAGAGGAAATTGACGAACGCTTCAGCCGCAGTTTTCTTCTGTAAGTTGCCTTCTATGCCGTCTTTAAGCATAACCCAGCCGTCAAACCACAGGTTCGTGCACTCGTCGGGAACGGAATACCACAGTTCGGTGGGGTTCTTTTCGTCACTTTCCGCTTCGTCCATAATAAATACACCGTCTCCCGACCACTGGTAATTCGCGGCAACCTTGCCCGTAATCATATCGGCTTTGCCGCTGTCCGTTTCGAAAGAGTAAACGTTTTCTTTTATCTCTTTGAGAATTTGCTCCGCCGCGTCAACCGTAGTTTGGTCGGTTGCGTTCAGAAGTTCGCTTCTGCGCTCCGCCGAAATCTCACACGAAAGCAATTCGTCCTGGTTAAGTATGCCGAGTGCGGGGAAGTAGGAGTCGCGCACATTGTCTTTTATTGTCACGCGGCGCTTGTAATCGCGGTTTTGCAAAATCGTCCAACTGCTGACGTCTTCCGCATCAACGATTTCGGGGTTGTAAATAACGCCCGTTGTTCCCCACATATAGCAAGCCGCGTAATCAGTCCAGCCGTTTTGCTCGAATACGTCGTAAATATAAGGGGATACATTGTATGCGTAGTAATTTTCTTCGTTTTTTTCTTTAAATTCGGCAGAGTACGGCTCTAACTTGTTATCTGCGAGCAGTTTCATTATCATATAATCGGAAGGGCAAACCAGGTCGTACTTATCGCCCAGATTTAAACGGTTATATAAATCTTCGTTAGTTCCGAATGTGGAGTATTCGACTTTGACTTTAAATCCGAAGTTGTTTTCGTTATTGAACCAATCTGTAAAATCGTCAACCATACTGTTCACGCCGATAACGCCGTTTTCGCCGTAAGGGTTGTCGATATCAATCAGTTCGTCGTCTTTCCAATCGCCCAAATCGATATATTCTTCCCAGCTTGCCACGCGCAGAACAAACTGTTTTTCGTTGTTCGAACAAGCGGTGAGGGGAAGGGTTGCCGTAAGTAACAATGTAGCTGCCGCAATGCAGGAAAACTTTTTAAACTTTTTCATTTTCTGTTCTCCTTGTGCTTACCCGAAAAGACGTTCATACAAACGACTATTGCGACAACAATAACAAAAATCAGAGTGCTGAGCGCCCATAACGCCGTTTTTATCTCCGTTTGCGAACCTTTAGTAGCGTTTACGACGTAAGTGCTTATCGTATCAAAAGTGGAAGGCTTGGTGTAGGTAGTAATAAAATAATCGTCGAGTGAGAGCGTTACCGCCAGCATAAAGCCCGAAAAAATTCCGGGGATAAGTTGCGGTAAAACCACTTTAAACAGCGCTTGCGCAGGCGTTGCGCCCAAATCGAGCGCCGCTTCGTACAAACTGTTGTCAAGTTGCTTCAGCTTAGGCGAAATCGAAAGATAAACGAACGGAGCAGCGAGAACCGTATGCCCGATAACGAGCGGAACGTAGCTGTCCTTGTTAATGCCCAAAAGAATAATGAGCAGAACGCATACCGAAAAACCCGTAACGACGTCCGCGTTGACAACGGGCACCTGATTTGCGCTGTTGAGCAGATTTTTTGCAACTTTCCGCGAATAATGCGCGCCGATAGCTCCGAACGTCGCTAAAATCGTAGCAAATATAGCAGAACCTACGGCAAGAAGCACCGTTCCGAAAATCATATCTCTAAGGCTTTCGTTGGCGAAAAGATTTATATAATTATCGAACGAAGCACCGCCAATGCTTCCGCCTACCGTGGAAGCGTCGGTAAAGCTGTAAACGGCAAGAATAAGAATGGGGACGTACATCAAAATGAGTACGATACCAAGCCAGATGCAAGATAATGTCTTTTTCACAGTATTGACCTCCTTGCGTCCGTATCCTTGTCGCTGAAACGGTTTGTAACCAACGTAACTATAAATATAATTACAAGCAATACAAGCGAAATCATAGAGCCGTTATTCCAATCGTATGCGCTGAAATAACTGCCTATAAGGCTGCCCATTATGTAAGTGCTGTTGTAAAGCATATCAAGCACGACGTAGTTCGTCATGGAAGGCAGCAGCACCATCGTTATTCCCGAAACGATACCCGGAACGGACAGAGGAAGCGTAACGCGAAGAAACACGATAAACTTGTTTGCACCCAAATCCGAAGCTGCTTCCAATAAATTTTTATCGAGTTTTAAGAACGCGGTGTAAAGCGGTAAAATCATAAACGGCAAAAAGTCGTAAGTCATACCGATAACCGAGTTCAGAAAGGGGTGGAATGATATATTGCCTTCAATCAGCGTAAGCACTTCTTTAAGCGCCGTAATGCGGAGTGTGAAATTTATCCACATCGGCAGAATAAACAGCATTAAAAGAACGTATTGCTTTTTAAAACCGCTCCTTGCAAGCAGATACGCGGTAGGATAAGCTATTACAAGACATACAAGCGTGGTCACGATTGCCAAAGCAAAGCTGTAAAATAGCGTACCGAGCGTGTTCGTGCTTGAAAAGAAGCCGATAAAATTGTCGAAAGTAAAGTGCCCTTGACCGTTGCTGAACGCGTAATAGATAATAACGAGCAGGGGAGCTATTACGAACAGTATCAGAAAAACCGCGTAAGGCAGGCAAAGCTGGCTTCTGTTAAAACGGAGTTTCATTTTATTTTTCTTCCTCCGTAGCTTTTAAAGTCAACTTAATCTTATCCTTGGGAATTATAAGGCTTACCAAGTCGCCCGTGTTCCACATATCGGGACAGTCGAGCACGTAATCTTCTTCGTTTTCGTCCGTCCTTACGATATAGCGGTAGTGGTCGCCTTTGTAAATCATTGAAATAATATTGCCGACAACGCCGCCCGCGCTCAAGTCGTCGCTCATTTCTATATCGTGGTTATCGACCTCGACTTCGACCTTTGTATCGGTAAGGTCAAGCTGGTCACCGCTTGCGGTAATAAGATAACCTTCTTCGTCAATATGCGAGCCGGGGTAGAGGCGGGTGATATCGCACTCGAATTCACCGTCGCCGAATTCAACCGTATTGTTCTTGGTAATAACTCCGTCGTATTTGTTGACGGTGTAGACCTTTTGCATCAGGTGAATACCGTCAGGTTCTATCCTCATACCTATATTTGAGCCTACTATGGCTGACATAGTACTGTGAATAACTATCTCAAACTTGCCTAAAACCACTGTTATTTCGTAGTGAACGCCCTTAAACACGCAGGAAAGCACTGTTCCTTTCAGTTGTCCGTCGGAAGGCGCGCAAGGCTTGATATCCTCGGGGCGGACGACTACGTCGACCATTTCATTGAGTTCGAAGTCGTCAAGACAGTCGAAGGTTGCTCCGCAGAACTTGACTTTAAGCTTGCCTACGACCGTGCCGTTGAAGATGTTGCTATCCCCGATAAAGTCCGCAACGAACGTGTTTAAAGGTTCGTTGTAAATTTCGGTGGGAGTGCCTATCTGCTGTATTTCGCCGTCGTTAATTACTACGACTTTGTCGGACATCGTAAGAGCTTCTTCCTGGTCGTGCGTAACGTAAATAAAAGTTATGCCCAGTTTTTTGTGCATGTTCTTAAGCTCTATCTGCATCTCTTTGCGCATCTTTAAATCGAGCGCGCCGAGGGGTTCGTCCAGAAGAAGAATTTCGGGTTGGTTGACTATCGCCCTCGCAATAGCGATACGCTGCTGCTGTCCGCCCGAAAGGGTGGAAACGCTGCGCTTTTCGAAACCTTCCAAATCGACTATTTCAAGCGCCTTTTTAACCTTTTTATCTATTTCCGATTTTGCAAGCTTTTTAAGCTTTGTGCGGGTGTTTCCGTTTTTATCAACGTATTGAACTTCGTTCTTTTTCAGCTTAAGTCCGAACGCAATGTTTTCGTAAACGTTGAGGTGGGGGAAAAGAGCGTATTTCTGAAATACGGTATTAAC
>CAZACR010000118.1:0-3951 GCA_964483715.1 uncultured Clostridia bacterium | reverse complement strand
GTTTCAATCTGGTCGTTGAAGAATTCGCCGAAGTTCTTCATATACATTTTGCACTTGTTCGCGTCCACGACTGCGGTGAGCGAATTGATTTTGCAATCTTTAAGCTCCGCCCTTTCCACTGCGCGCACAACGTCCGAAAGCTTGCCGACGCCCGACGGTTCTATTAAAATGCGGTCGGGATTATACTGCTCGCAGACCTTTTTGAGCGCTTCGGCAAAGTCGCCGACGAGCGAACAGCAGATACAGCCGGAATTGAGTTCGTTTACGGTAATGCCAGCGTCCTTCATAAAGCCGCCGTCAACGCCTATTTCGCCGAATTCGTTTTCGATTAAAACAAGCTTTTCCCCCGCATAAGCTTCCTTGATAAGTTTCTTTATAAGCGTGGTTTTCCCCGCGCCGAGAAATCCCGAAAAAACGTCAATCTTCGTCATAATAAATCACCTCTGATAATTTCGAATTATATATACGGTTTTATTGTAGCTTTATTTTTTCCAAAAGTCAAACGGGCTAACCGCTAAAAGCAAAATAGCTCCCGCGCAATTTTTGCGCGGGAGCATAGCTATTTATTTTTTAATCAGTACGTCAGTCTTCTGAAAGAGCCGTCTTCTTTATGAATGACAATGCGCGCATCCTGATTTTTGGCGGTTTCCTTTGCGTATTCGATTGCTTCCGCCTGAGTGTTGAAAAGCTTTAACGCCTTGTTTCCGCCAGCCGCTTTTACCTGCCACTTGTTATCGTCCTTGCGCTTGGATATGTGATAGGTCTTGTTTGCGTTATTTGCGGATTTTTCTTCGCTCTTCTTCTCCGCAGGCTCTTTCTCGGTTTTCGCTTCCGTCTTCTTTTCCGCAGACTTCTTTGCCTTGACGGGCTTTTCCTCCGCTTCGCTCTTCTTTCCGCTCTTTAACACGAGTATGAGTATGCAGACCAAAATAATTATTGCCGCAACGCCGACAACCACCCAGCCCCAGGGATTGAACCACGCGGGCAAAAGCAAATTAAACATATAAATTCTCCTTTGTCTGATTACACTTTATTGTAAATCTTCCGCCTGCAAAAGTCAAGCGTTTCAGAATTTCAACTGTTCGTCGAACAGCCTTATCGCGAACGCGTCGGTCATACCCGAAATAAAGTCGAGCACCGCCTGCGCGAATATCTTTTTATCCGCAAGCGTGCCGTAAATCTTTGCGTTGCGGTAGTTTTCAACGCGCAT
Source organism: uncultured Clostridia bacterium (assembly GCA_964483715.1). Taxonomy (GTDB): domain Bacteria; phylum Bacillota; class Clostridia; order Christensenellales; family Borkfalkiaceae; genus Coproplasma. Next base: position 2,741 of record CAZACR010000118.1, on the reverse strand, counting down.
ATCGTCGGGTAAAATCTCGTCTTGGCAGTACTTTTTCAGCCAGTCGCCGAACGCCGAAGCGAGAAGCGGATAGGTACGCGAGTATTTTTTAAGCTCTTCGAAATCGAATTTTTCGCCGTAAAGCGAAAATAAGCCGTTGAAAAGCGTGTTTATTATAAGCCGCGAATACTCCTGAAACGCGTTAAAGCGCTGGCTGCGGTAAATGTAATCGTAGTTGAATTTCTTGATTGCCGTAAGCCGTGCGAACGATTTATCGCTCATTCTTATTCCGTCCTGCGGAGAGCTGTTTTCGCACACGTCAACAATCAAATCGTGCATAATAACGGTGGTGTTAACCGTGCCGTCCGCGTCCGCGCACTCGATATCTTTTAGCTGCTCCGCGGTAATAAACCCGAGCGAAAGCGCGTCCTCTATATCCCTGCCGAGATACGCGATTTTATCCGAAAGCTTGACGACGCACCCTTCCCACGTGGCGGGCTGGCTCTGCCCCGCGCTTTGCAACGTATTCAAATCGAAAAGTTCCCCGCGCGGAACCAAACCGTTCTGGTCTATTTCACCGCAATGGGATATTATTCCGTCGCGCACGGCGTAGGTTAAGTCGAGATTATGTTTTATCCGGTGGTCGTCTTCGAGAAGTTCGAGACAGTCCGCCATACGCAGTCCGTTCTTTTCGTGCCAGAAGGTTGTGCCCAAATACTTTTGCGAAAGCTCGTTTATCACCCTTTCGCCGTGATGACCGAACGGCGCGTGTCCCAAATCGTGCCCGAACGCGATTGCGCGCGTGAGTTCTTCGTTCAAACCGAGGTGCGTTGCAAGCGTATAAGCGACCGATTCCACATGCGCAACGTGCTCCATACGCGTGCAGACGTGGTCGTTTTCAGCATTGAAAAACACCTGCGTTTTGTGCTTTAACCTGCGGTATGCGGTGGAATGCAATATGCGCGTATAGTCGCGCGCGAACGGAGAACGGATATCGCCCGACCTGTCGTAGAGCTCGCTGCCGCGCGAAACGAGTTTTTCCCAGTTTTTACAGCCCTTACGCACGGAATATTCGTAAAATTTGTCCATTACTCTTCTCCGTGTTTATTTGCTTTTGCGGATTATAATTTCCCCTTCAACGGGGTAAACCGCGTGCTCGGTGATAATTTCGCCTATGCTGTCCGCAATTATTTTACCGCTTCTGGGGTTCTTGACCGAAGTTATTCCGCCCTTGATATCGGCGTTCACCTCGCTGTTTTCGAACGATAAATCGCAACCCGTCATCGTGCAGTCTATAAGCGTTAAATTTTTGCAGTAGCAAAGAGGCTGTGTTCCGCTTATTTTACAACGGATAAGCGTGAGCCCGTCCGAGTACCAACCCAGATACTCGCCGTTAACTTCGCTGTCCTCGACTACTACGTTGTGCGCGTGCCAGAACGCGTCCTTGGTGTTGAGCACGGAATTTCTGATTTTTAAATTCTTCACATACTGAAAGGAATATTTGCCGCCGAAAGTAAGCCCCTCCGCGGTTATATCCTCGCTCTCGAAAAATGCGTATTCGGAAGTTATGGAGCTGTCTTTGATATCTATTTTTTTACACCGCCAGCAGAATTCGGGCGATACGGCGTCCACCTTTACAAGCGTAATGTCCGAACATTCGCGCAGCGCCTTAATTCCGTGCATAGCGCTGTCTTCTATGCGCACGCCGTTATCGTACCACAGCGCCGCGCGGCAGTTTACCGTCATTTCACAGCCCGAAATAGCGATATTATCCACGTGCCACATAGGGTAGCGCAAGTCCATAAAACAGTTTTTAACGGTTATGTTGCGGCATTCTTTTAAAAAGGACTCTCCGTCCTCCTCGCCTGCAAAACGGCAGTCTTCCACAAGCGCGTCGGAAATATTGTACAGCGCGCGCTCCATAGCAAACGTCTTATTTTTGATTACGGTTAAATTGCTCATTAGTCTTTCTTCTTTGAAATTTTTTATATATTATAACAAAAGACGGGCGCAAAGTAAACCGCTTGCGCCCGTCCTGTTCTCATTTATTTTATTCTTTCTTTGACTTTTTCTATTGCGAAAACCACTGCCAGCGCTACAACCGCGTACCCAAGCACCCACAGAACGTGCGGATAAATACAACCTGCGCCGACCGTGTGCAGTTCCTGCGCTATCTGTACGGAATGGGCGAACGGCAACAAATTCACAAACGTTGCAAAACCTCCTCCGAACGCGTTTATCGGCATAAACACTCCGCCGAAAATGCCCGTCAGCGAAATGAATATCGAAGAGAGCGGGCCCGTTTGCTTTTCGTTCTTGCTTAAACTGCCGAAGAGTATGCCGAAACAGATATACATAACCGCCGACGGGATAAGATAGATTATGCCGAGCAGGAAATTTATATCGAACTTATACCCGAATATGAGCGCGACGAGGAAGAAAAGCACCGTCTGCGCAAGCGCTACGGGAAGCGCGGAGCAAAGATAGCTCGCGATATACGTAAGCCTGCCGATAGGCGAAATGTTGATGCGCTTGACGAACGACGTGTTTTTATCCGCCGAAATCTGCAGCGCCACGAACAGCGCCGTGAATGTGTAGCCGAATACGCATATGCCCGCGGCGTAGTTTTGTATAAGAAAGTTGTCGGGCACGTACTCGAAGTTATTGAAAATCAACTGCATAACGGTGAGCATTACCAGAGGAAACGCAAGGCAGAACACCGCGCTTAACGGGTCGCGCACCGTTTCCTTTAAATTGCGTTT
>CAZACR010000117.1:0-3972 GCA_964483715.1 uncultured Clostridia bacterium | reverse complement strand
AAAGGCACGAACGCCATCCACTTGTTTTTAAATCCGCCCCTGCACGCTATCGTGTACAGTCCGATTGACTGAAAAACGTAAACCACGGCGAAGCAGACGCCCGCAATCAGCAGATACGCCCACATATATTGCTTATTTACGTCGTTAAAAAATAACGCTTCGGCAACATTGGCAAAATCGAAAAACTCCAAAATTCTCTCCCCTTATATTATTACTTTATCATTTTAAAACGCTTTTATATAAATATAAAAAAGATTTTGTGAAAACTGTGTAAAAATTAGTACTCCACGCTCTTTAAAATCAGCCCTTTAGGCGGAAGTGTTTTCCCCACCAACGAGCGGTTGCCGCTTTTAAGCGACGAATAAATATCTTCTAGGGTAATTCTGCCGTACGCGTACCAAAGCATAGTACCTGCGATAGTGCGCACCATATTGTAAAGAAAACCGTTGCCGCACACTTCGATTGCTATCATTTGTCCGTCGGTTAATACGTTAAGCGAATAGATTGTTCTCACCGTGGTTTTAACCTGCGAACCCGAAGCGCAGTACGCCTTGAAATCGTGCTCGCCGACAAACAGCTTTGCCGCCTCTCTCATTGCGTTTAAATCGGGCGCACGGTCTAAGCGGACGGCGTATCTTTCCATAAGCGGATTACGGCGCGGCGAGCAATAAAACTGATAGCAATACGTTTTTCGCTTAGCCGTTCGGTTAGCGTCGAACCCGTCGGGCGCGGCATATGAAGAAAGAACGGATATACCCTGCGGCAAGTGAACGTTGAGTGCGTCAGCGAGCTTTTCGGGCTGGATATTAACGTCCAAATCCACGTGCGCAACCTGCCCCAGAGCGTGCACTCCGCTGTCCGTTCTGCCGCTTCCGCACACCCTTGCCGAAACATTGAACGTATCTTTTATTGCGCGCTCTATCTCGCCCTGTACCGTAGTTCCGTTGGGCTGAACCTGCCAGCCGCAAAAATCAGTGCCGTCGTAGGCAATTTTCAAAACGTACCTCACGATATCACCACGTAGGGCGCAATCGCAGGATATATCTGCGCTCCGTAAATATTCAGTAATATAACGCCTGCAATCAAAATTGCGGCAAAGAACAGTCCGATTAAATCGCGCCAGGTAAAGCGCAGTTTTTTGTATTTCGTCCTCTTCTTTTCGGAAGAATAGCAACGCGCGTCCATAGCGTCGCCCAGCTCCTCCGCGCGCCTGAAAGCGCTGATTAAAAGGGGAATAAGCACTGGGATAATCGCCTTGATACGCTTGAATATATTGCCCGTATCGAAGTCCGCACCCCTCGCCTTCTGCGCCGAAATAATGCGGTTTGTTTCGTCCATAAGCGTGGGGATAAACCTCAGCGCAATAGACATTATAAGCGCCAGAACGTGCACTGGAAATTTGATTAAAGCGAGCGGAAACAGCAGACTTTCGAACCCGTCAGTAAGCGCTACGGGCGTTGTTGTAAGCGTCAGCACCACCGAGCCCATAACAAGCAGGAACAGTCGAACCATTAAGAACCCTGCAAAGATTAGTCCTTCCGTGGTTATCTTAATTATTCCCCACTGCCACAAAAGATGCTCGCCGCCGTGGAAGAATACGTTTAAAACCGAGGTAAACAGCAGCAGGAAAATTATGCCCTTTACCGAGCGCAGAACCGAGCCGAACGGCACGCGTGCGGCGATTACCGCGAGTATCAAAAGAAGTGCGCAAAGCGCAAGCCCGTAAAAGGAATTTGCCACGAAAAGCATAACTATATACGCTATCAGAAGCAGAAGCTTGAAGCGCGGGTCGAGCTTGTGGAAGAACGAGTTTACGGGATAGTACTGACCGAAAGTAACGTCTTTAAGCATTGCCGTCACCTCCGTTATCCGCTTTGTTAAACAAGCTTAAAACGGCTTGCGTAAAACCCTTCGACGTATAATCGCACTCAACGGATATACCGTGCTCTTTGAGCGCATTGCAAATCTTTGCCGTAAGCGGAACGTCCAGACCGAGCGGCTTTAGCTCCTCACTGCGCGCAAACAGTTTTTCGGGAGTATCACAGGCGAAAACTTTGCCTTCCGAAAGCACGCACGCGCGAGTGCAGTTTTCCGCAATCTCGTCCATATCGTGGGAAACTATGATAACCGTTTTGCACCAGTCGTTATGGAAGGAATGTAAAAGGCGCATAATCTCGCGCTTGCCCAAAGGGTCGAGCCCTGCCGCAGGCTCGTCCAGAATGAGTATATGCGGCTTGGTTACGATAACGCCCGCTATCGCAACGCGGCGCTTTTGTCCGCCCGACAAATCGAACGGGGACTTATCGTGAATTTCGTCGTAATTAAGTCCTACCGCGGTTAGACTTTCTCGCACGGCTTGCTCTACTTCTTCCTTTTTCAAATCAGGGCGGAAGTTTTTAAGCCCGAACGCAACGTCGCCCTCTACCGTTTCCGCAAACAGCTGATATTCGGGGTACTGAAAGACCATACCGACGTCGGCACGCAGAGCGCGCCAGTCGCATTTACGGCTGGACAAATCGAATTTGCCTATCTTAATGCAAGGCTCTTTCGGGGGCTGTTGTCCCTTTTTGACCTTGGGTTTTTTGTAATGCTTTTCGGCTTGGGGCAGTTTTATCAATGCGTTTAAATGCTGAACGAGTGTCGATTTACCGCTACCCGTATGCCCGATTATGCCGAAGAATTCGCCCTCTTGTATTTTGAGGTCGATACCGTTTAACGCGTGGGTTGCAAACGGCGATTTTTTTGAATAGGTAAACGTGAGGTTTTCCACCTCTATATCCCACTCGCCTTTGCCTTTTTCCGCCGTTGCACCGCTTATATTACCCGGCGATTGCGCGTTTTTATCCACTTTTTCCGCAATAAAAGCGGCAAGCTCCTCGGGGTGCAGGCAAGGCTTTATATCCATACCGTTTTTATTTAAATCTCGGCGGATTTCGCCTATTTCGGGCAGGCATAAATTGTATGTTTCCAGCAGCTCGCCGTTCTCGAAAATCTCCTCGGGTGAGCCCGACATAACGATTTCGCCCTTGTTCATAACGAGCGCCCTGTCCGAAAGCAAAGCCTCTTCCATAAAGTGGGTTATGAGTATAACAGTCATACCCTCTTCTTTGTTGAGCTTTTTCGCGACAGCCATAACTTCGCTTCTGCCCTTTGGGTCGAGCATTGCGGTGGATTCGTCTAAAATAAGCACGTCGGGCTTGATTGCAAGAACTCCGGCTACGGCAATTCTCTGCTTCTGTCCGCCCGAAAGACGGGTGGGCGTGGAATGTCTGAATTCGCTCATTCCCACGGCTTCAAGCGCCCACTCTATGCGGTTACCTATTTCCTCGCGCGAAAGCCCGATATTTTCGGGACCGAACGCGACGTCGTCCTCCACGATAGATGCGACCATCTGGTTGTCCGGGTTCTGGAAAACTATGCCGGCGTGGCGGCGAACCTTGTTCACACTTGCGCTGTCCGCAGGGTTGAGCCCCCAGGTTAAAACGCTGCCCCTGTCCGCATCCAGCAGACCGCAGATAAGGCGCGCGAGCGTGGATTTGCCGCTTCCGTTATGACCTAAAACGGAAAGAAATTCTCCGCGCTTAACGTCGAACGACACGTCTTTAAGAGCAAAACCGCCCTCGTCCGAATAGCTGAACGATACGTGGTCAAACCGTACCGCGTATTCGGGCAAGACATGCTCGCTATTTAATTGTTCGTTTGCGCGTTGCGCTTTTTTCTTTCCCATAGTCTACCAAATTATAGCAAATGCGCACCGAATAGACAAATAAAAATAAATGAAAGATTGATAAAAATTTTTTCGCATTTTCAACCGCCGTTACGCAAATAAAAAAGCGCAAAAAAATCGCAACCCGTATTGACATTTTTTGTAATGTGTTTTATAATTGTATAGGTGTTATTTTATAACATTATTAAATAGAAATAAAAAACAAATATCGGAGGTTTTTTGGATGAAAAAATTGACTATCGACG
>CAZACR010000116.1:0-4065 GCA_964483715.1 uncultured Clostridia bacterium | reverse complement strand
GGCAATGCGTTTTATCGATATAAGAAAGCGTATCTATACTTTCCCCAAGATGGGCGAAAAGGCATACTTTATCGCAATACCAACTTCGGCTGGTACGGGTTCGGAAGTAACTCCTTTTGCTGTAATTACCGACGAAAAGAGCGGAGTTAAGTATCCGCTTGCCGATTACGAGCTTCTGCCTAATATGGCTGTTATAGACACTGACTTGCATATGTCGGCTCCCAAGGGCTTGACGGCTGCTTCGGGTATAGACGCCGTAACGCACGCGTTGGAAGCAATAGCTTCTATGATGGCAACCGATTACACCGACGGACTTGCAAAACAGTCGTTAAAAGTCATATTCGAATATCTTCCTAAGGCATACGAAAACGGACAGAACGATTACGAAGCGAGAGAAAAGATGGCTAATGCGGCTACAATGGCGGGTATGGCGTTTGCAAACGCGTTCCTCGGTATTTGCCACTCTATGGCGCACAAGCTCGGCGCATTCCATCACTTGCCTCACGGCGTAGCAAATGCGTTAATGATTGATTACGTTATCCGTTTCAATGCGGAAGAAGCTCCCGTAAAAATGGGAACGTTCAGCCAATACGACCATCCGCATACCTTAAGGCGTTACGCCGAAGTTGCGGAATATCTCGGCTTATGCGGTAAAGACGACAACCAGAAGCTTGAAAACCTTATTAAAGCAATCGACCAGCTCAAAGCTAAGGTCGGCATAAAAAAGGCGATTAAAGATTACGGTATCGACGAGAAAGTGTTCCTCGATACTCTCGACGAAATGGTTGAACAGGCATTCGACGACCAGTGCACGGGCGCAAATCCCCGTTATCCTTTAATGAGCGAAATCAAGCAGATGTACCTTGACGCGTACTACGGCAAATAATAAGGAGGAAAATATGACAACGAAGCAATTTGTGAAAGAGCATCTCGGCAAAGAGCTGTTTAAATCCGAGGAAGGATTTGTAAAAGTGTTCGGCGACACGTATACCAAATCGGGCATATTAAACGAAGCTTTAAATCAGGCTAGAGTGGAAGAAACCGACCTCAATATACCCAAGATAAAGGCTATTGAAGTTGTGGACGGCAAGTGGTCTATTGTAATGGACTATATCGAGGGAACGACGCTTTCCGAGATGATGAGAGCGAACCCCGACAAAGAGGACGAATATCTTGAACTTTTCGTCGATTTACAGAGAACCGTACTTTCCAAGCGCGTGCCTATGCTCAATAAGCTTAAGGATAAAATGCAGGGCAGAATAAGCGAGGCTAAGCTGGACGCAACTACGAGATACGACTTGCATACACGGCTGGATTCGCTTCCCAAGCACTACAATTTGTGTCACGGCGATTTCCACCCGAGCAACATAATAATAACCAAAGACGGCACGCCGTATATTATCGACTGGGCGCACGCAACACAGGGCAACGCTTCGGCGGACGTTGCGAGAACGTACCTTATGTTTTATCTGGAAGGCAAGCAGGAACTTGCGGAAAAGTACTTAAAGCTTTATTGCACAAAGAGCGATACAGCTAAGCAGTACGTTCAGAAATGGATACCCATCGTTGCGGCTTCGCGCTTAACCAAAGCAAAAGAAGAAGAGGATGAATTCCTCCGCAGATGGATAGGCGTTGTTGATTATCAATAATTTTAAACTTAAAGAGAGCCGCGGAAAAAACTTTCCGCGGCTGTAAAGTTGTCCTTGCCTAATATTAGATAATAAATAAGCAAATTTTTATTGCAATTTTTTAAGTTATTTTTAAATTCAGTCTTGATAAATATTTACCGATATGTTAAAATATGTAAGGTATTGTATGACTGAACGCGAAAATCTCGAATTATTCCATAACGGACGGCACGCAGAAGCTTATAATTTTTTCGGTTGCAATAAAACCGACGGAAAAAATTACGTCTTCAGAGTATGGGCGCCGCATGCAAAATCCGTTTGCGTTGTAGGAGATTTTAACGGTTGGGACAAGCACGCCACCCCTATGCGCAAGCTGTGCGACGGAGAAAGCTTCGAAGCGTTAGCTCAGGCAAAAGAAGGCGACAGATACGAGTACGTTATTACAACTTTTGAAGGCAGGGAGCTAAGAAAGTTCGACCCGTACGCATTCCGTTCGGATTTTCCTGCTTCCAATCATTCGGTTATATGTACGACAATCGAAGATAACAAGAGGTTGAGCACTCAAAGAGACGAACAACCTGTAAATATTTACGAAGTAAATCTGTTATCGTGGAAAAAGCATGAGGACGGTACTTATTATTCTTTCAGGGAACTTATCGGCGACCTTGTTCCGTACGTGAAAGAAATGGGGTATACTCACGTGGAATTTATGCCGGTTACGGAATATCCGTACGACGGTTCGTGGGGATATCAGGTTACTGGTTATTTCTGCGTAACAGAAAGACTGGGTACGCCCGAAGATTTTGCGAAACTCGTTGACGCTTTCCACGTAAACGGAATTAAAGTTATAATGGATTGGGTTCCCGCGCATTTTCCTAAAGACGATTTTGCGCTTTACGAATTTGACGGTCAACCCTTGTATGAGTGTCCGCTTTGGGACAATATGGAACACTGCGGCTGGGGAACGCGTAAATTCGATTTCGGCCGCGGAGGAGTAGACAGTTTTCTGCTTTCTTCAGCAACTTATTTCATAAAAAAGTTTGCGATTGACGGACTGCGCGTAGACGCGGTTGCCGCAATGCTTTATCTCGATTACGACAAGCCTTACGGCGGTTGGACGCCTAACGAATACGGTGACAACAGAAATTTGCAGGCAATCGAGTTTATTAAGAAGTTCAACGTAATTTTAAAAGATAAATCCGACGGCGTAATAACCGTAGCTGAAGAATCTACTGCATATCCGAACGTAACGAAACCCGTTTCCGAAGGCGGACTCGGTTTTGATTACAAATGGAATATGGGCTGGATGAACGACGTATTGTTTTATTGCCGCCAGGACCCGTTATACCGTCATTACCATCATCAGAAAATAACTTTTTCTATGATGTATTCGCTTAACGAAAGATATGTTTTGCCGCTCTCGCACGACGAAGTCGTTCACGTTAAAGGTTCGATAGTCAATAAAATGCCGGGAGAGTATGCGGACAAGTTCGCTTCCGAAAGGTTATTGCTTGGATTTATGTACGCGCACCCCGGTAAAAAGCTTAATTTTATGGGCTACGAGGTGGCTCAGTTCAGCGAATGGGACTACAGAAAAGGGATAGAATTCTTTTTAACTAAGTTCGAAAAACACCATAAAATGCGTGAATACGTTCGCGCACTCAATCATTTATATTCGCAAACAAAACCGCTTTACGATATCGAGACCGATTGGAAAGGCTTTGAATGGTTGGTTGTAGACGACGTCGTAAACAACGTATTGGTGTTTAACCGCTTTGACAGCGACGGCAACTGTTTGCTTGCGGTATGCAACTTTTCGGGCATAGACCAGCCGAATTACGTATTCGGACAACACGCAGGCAAATACGTGTTGCTTTTCAATTCGGACGATAAAAAATACGGCGGCGAAGGGAAACTCCGCAAACGCGTGTTCAGGACGAAAAAACAACAAAGCCACGGTAAAGATTATTCACTGTCGGTGGATATTCCTAAGTTGACTTGTTTGTATTTTATAAAAACATAAAAGAAAATATTTTTTGGGGGATTTTAGCGATGCTAAGAAAAAAAGAATGTGTCGCAATGTTGCTTGCGGGCGGACAGGGAAGCAGACTGTACGCTTTGACCAGTAACATAGCAAAACCTGCCGTATCGTTCGGTGCGAAATACAGAATTATTGACTTTCCTTTGTCAAACTGTATAAACTCCGGTATCGACACCGTGGGTGTGCTCACTCAGTATCAGCCTCTCGTGCTTAACGAGTACGTAGGCAACGGTCAGCCGTGGGATTTGGACAGAACGTTCGGCGGCGTTCATATTCTTTCGCCTTACGAGGCAAAGACGGATACGTCGTGGTATAAGGGTACGGCGAACGCAATTTATCAGAATATCCGCTTTATGAAGATGTACGACCCCGAATACGTGCTTATTCTTTCGGGTG
>CAZACR010000115.1:0-4149 GCA_964483715.1 uncultured Clostridia bacterium | reverse complement strand
ACCGAAAGACAGTTACAGCAGATAAATATGTTCGACAACAAGGACTGATTATGCAGGAAGTACGCTACAAAAAAAGCGATTTTTATTACGATTTACCGCCCGAGCAGATTGCGCAAACTCCCGTAGAGCCGCGCGATAGCTCGCGTTTGCTCGTTTACGACAGACAAAACGACAAGGTTGAACACCGCATATTCCGCGATATTTGCGATTATCTGCGCGCAGGCGACGTTCTCGTCGTAAATAACACAAGGGTACTGCCCGCAAGGATATACGCGCATACCGAGCACGGCGGCGCACTGGAAATTCTGCTTTTAAAACGGCTTGATACGAAAAAGTGGGAAGTGCTCGCAAAGCCCGGCAAAAAGTGTGCGGTAGGCAAAAGCTTTAAAATCTGCGACGAATTGTCGTTCACCGTCGTAGGCATAACTGACAGCGGAGAGAGAATTATAGAATTTTCCTATGATGGCGTTTTCGAAAACATTCTGGAAAAGGTAGGCACTATGCCGTTGCCTCCGTACATCAAGGAAAAGCTGAAAGACAAGGAAAGATATCAGACGGTCTACGCGCAAACGGACGGCTCTGCCGCAGCGCCCACGGCTGGGTTGCATTTTACTCCCGAACTGCTCGATAAAGTGCGCTCAATGGGCGTGGAGGTCGTGGAGGTTCTTCTCCACGTAGGCTTGGGTACGTTCCGCCCCGTCAAGGAAGAAATAATTACCGACCACAAAATGCACGGTGAATATTACGAGGTTTCTCCCCGGGCTGCGGAAAAGATTAACAAGGCAAAGGCGGAAGGTCGCAGGATTATAGCCGTAGGCACGACGTCCGTGCGCACTCTCGAGAGCGCGGCGGACGAAAACGGCGTTTTGAAAAGCGGAAGCGGAGAAACGCATATCTTTATCTATCCGCCCTATAAATTCAAGTGCGTGGACGCGCTTATTACAAATTTCCATTTGCCCGAAAGTACGCTTATTATGCTTGTCGCGGCATTGACCGGCAGAGAAAAAATTCTGGATATCTACAAAACGGCGGTGGACGAAAAGTATCGCTTCTTCTCGTTCGGCGACGCAATGATGATTTTATAACTATGAGCAAAAATTTCAGTTTTGAATTACAACATATAGAAAAACATACTGGCGCGAGGGCGGGCGTATTCCATACGCCGCACGGCGATATTTTAACGCCCGTATATATGCCGGTCGGCACTCAGGCTACGGTCAAAGGCGTGTTCCCGAGGGATTTGAAAACCGCGGGCAGCAGTATGATTTTAGCGAACACTTATCATTTGTTCGAGCGCCCGGGTGACGAGCTCGTAAAAAAGGCGGGCGGACTGCACAAGTTTATGAACTGGGACGGACCCATTCTCACCGACTGCGGCGGTTTTCAGGTGTTTTCTCTTGCCAAGCTGAATAAAATAACGGACGATGGGGTATATTTTAATTCGTCGATAGACGGTGCAAAGCATTACTTTACCCCCGAAAAGTCGATAGAGATACAGGAAAATTTAGGCGCGGACGTCATAATGGCGTTCGACCAGTGCAGTGAGTACGGCTATACGCACGAACAGGCGCGTACGGCAATGGAAAGAACCGCAGCATGGCTGGAGCGCAGCTTTGCGGCAAAAACGCGCGAAGACCAGGCTATGTTCCCGATTGTGCAGGGCAATTTTTACTCTGATTTGCGTTTGCAGTCATTGGAAATTTGTAAGCGCTACGCAACCGACGGTATCGCAATCGGCGGACTTTCCGTAGGCGAGCCCAAGCCTTTAATGTACGAAATGCTCGAAGTTCTGCGCCCGCACCTTCCCGAAAATATGCCGCGTTACCTTATGGGCGTCGGCTCGCCCGACTGCCTGATAGAAGGCGTTATCCGCGGAGTTGATATGTTCGACTGCGTGCTCGCAACCAGAGTTGCGCGCAACGGCACGGCTTTCACTTCGGCTGGCAAGATAGTGGCTCGCAACGGAAAATACAAGGAAGATTTTTCGCGTCTGGACGAAAAATGCGGTTGCTACTGCTGTCAAAACTATACCAAAGCGTACGTCAGACATCTTATAAACGTGAACGAAATGCTCTCGGCTATGCTGCTAAGCTTGCACAATATAACGTTTTTGCATAAGCTTATGGCTGACATGCGCGAAGCGATTTTTGCGGACAGCCTGCCCGATTTCGCAAAGCAATTCTATTCCGACTACGGCAAAATTTAACCGTTTAATGAAAACTGCGTGTAAATTTCAGGCGTTATTGACTTGCGGTAATCAAAACGCTTGCCAAAATAAAATTTTACTTATATAATGCTATTGTAAGATTTTTCCTTATAAAAAAATAAATTCCAATTTTGCAGGAGATATTTATGTTTTTCAATTTGTTAGCAGAGACTGCGGAAGCAGGCAACAAATCCAACAACAACTGGTTCTCGTGGGTGCTTATAGGCGTACTCGTCGTGCTTATGATAGGCGGTATGTTCCTTATGAACAGAAAAAGCAAGAAGCGCCAGCAGGAAGCTGACGATTTAATCAACGCGGTTAAGCCCGGCAACAAGGTAAAAACCATCGGCGGCGTTTGCGGTATAGTTGTCGAAGTAGACAAGGAAGAGAACACTTTCGTACTTGAAACGGGCAGCGAAACTTCGGGCAAATGCTATATGAAGTTCGACCGTCAGGCGATTTTGCAGAGCGACGCGGTAGTTGAAAAATCCGATGCAAAGCCCGCGAAAAAGGAAGAAGAGCCTTTCGTGGAGCAGACTGCCGAAGAGGAAACTTCCGCAGAAGAAGTAAATACGGAAGAAAAGTCCGACAGCGAAGAATAATCAGATAAAAATTTAATTTCTATTCTTAAACAATGCCCCTCCGCATAAATTATAACGATTTAGCGGAGGGTATTTTTTATGCGTAAAAGCGCTGCTTTGCAGGTATTGAAGGCGACTTGCGCCGCCGTGGTTTTTTCTTTGGTTTTCGTTTTGGTTTTCACGCTGATAATTCAGGCGGCTTCGCTTTCTTCCGCGGTGATTAAACCCGTAAACCAGGTGTTCAAAATTCTCGCTGTTGCGGGCGGAAGTCTGCTTTTTATCCGTGGCGATAAGGGGCTTGTAAAGGGCGTTATCAACGGCGTTTGCGCAGTGCTTGTAACCTATTTGCTGTTTTCGATAATAGGCGGTTCGTTTTCGATACGCTGGACTTTTGTCTTCGAACTGCTGCTCGGCGCGGCGGCGGGGGCTATCGCGGGCGTGATTGCCGTCAATATCAAAAAATCGTAAATTAAAATATTTTCCGTTTTTGCTTGATTTTTCTTTCCGTGTATCCTATAATTATATAAAAGAAGTTTCCAAGGAGAATTTTTTATTATGATTAAAACGATAGCAAAACCCGAAGAGAAGAAAATTACGGGCTGCGGCGAATGCAGAAGCACTTGCCAGTCCGCTTGCAAGACGAGCTGCACTGTCGGCAATCAGAGCTGCGAAAGAATAACCAGAGAAGAAAACCCCGAGAAGAGTGCAAAGTAATTTAATTAAATCGAAAATTTTACTGAAAAAGGGCGGAAAAACAATCCGCCCTTATAAACTTTATTTATGATACACGTTTTTAAATACAAAAATTACAATTACATATACGATTCCGGTAGCGGCAGTCTGCACGAATGCGACGATAAAACTTACGACTATCTTGCCTCCAAGCTCGGACAGCCCGTAGATATTTCTTATCTCACGAAAGACGAAATTGCGGAAATAGAAAGCGATTTGAACGCGCTCAAAGAGCAGGGCTTGCTTTATAAAGAAGAAGTCAAATCTTATCCCGTTAAATCGAACGAGGTCAAGGCGCTCTGCATACATATCTGCCACGACTGCAACCTGCGTTGCCGCTATTGCTTTGCGGACGAGGGCGCGTACCATTCCGAGCGCGAGTTTATGAGCGAGCAGACCGCGAAAAAGGCAATCGACTTTTTAATCGAAAACAGCGGAAACAGAAAAGTTTTAGAAGTGGACTTTTTCGGCGGCGAACCGCTTATGTGTCTGCAGACGATAAAAAACGTCGTGTACTACGCAAAGGAAAAAGCTGCGGCTGTCGGCAAAAAGTTTCTTTTTACGACTACCACGAACGCACTGCTTTTAAACGACGAAGCGATTGAATTTTTCAACGAAGAGATGGAAAAC
>CAZACR010000114.1:0-4198 GCA_964483715.1 uncultured Clostridia bacterium | reverse complement strand
CTTTCAGCGTACTTGTAGCTGCCCTGAGCAGAATCGTACTTTAAGAGGTGAGCTAGCCTCTTTGGGCTTGTCAAGTCGTTGAAAGCTACGATTTCATAGCCCTCTGCGTCGAACATCTGTCTGAAAGCCAAACGGCCGATACGTCCGAAACCGTTGATAGCAACTTTTACATTTGCCATAATAAAATTCCTCCGAATTTAAAATTATTAATTTCGTAAATGATTATATCAAATTAGTTTTATCAAGTCAACAAAATAACAAAAACTTTAAAACTAATCTTTTAAATTATAGCAGTTATCAAAATATTTTAAACGCTATCGTTTTACCATATTTTACAAACAATTTTTCAAAATACACTTGAAATTTGAATACAATTGAATTATACTTAAACGGTAAATATTATATGTTTACATATTATTTAATTTTTATGATAATCGGAGGTTATTATGGCATTGGTTTCGGCAAAAGAAATGCTTGAAAAAGCAAGGGACGGAAAATACGCGGTTGGTCAGTTCAATATCAACAACTTAGAATGGACGAAGTCCATACTTCAGACTGCGGAAGAGTTGAAAGCACCGGTAATTTTAGGCGTTTCGGAAGGCGCAGGCAAATATATGACCGGTTTTAAGACGGTTGCGGATATGGTTAAGGCAATGATTGAAGAAATGAAAATCACTGTTCCCGTTGCCCTCCACCTCGACCACGGCACCTACGACGGCTGCTACAAATGCATTAAAGCGGGCTTCTCTTCCATTATGTTCGACGGCTCGCACCTGCCTATCCAGGAAAATATCGAAAAAACTAAAGAGCTTGTTGCGGTTACGAAGCAGCTCGGTTTATCCCTCGAAGCGGAAGTCGGAGCTATCGGCGGCGAAGAAGACGGCGTTGTAGGTAAGGGCGAATGCGCAGACCCCGAAGAATGCAAAAAAATTGCAGACCTCGGCGTTACTATGCTCGCTGCGGGCATCGGCAATATTCACGGCAAATATCCCGCTAACTGGGAAGGCTTGAGCTTCGAAACACTTGCCGCAGTTAAAGAAAAAGTCGGCGCTATGCCCCTAGTCCTCCACGGCGGCACGGGTATCCCTACCGATATGATTAAAAAGGCAATATCTTTAGGCGTTGCGAAAATCAACGTAAATACGGAATGCCAGCTCGCTTTCCAGGAAGCTACGAGAAAGTACATAGAAGCAGGCAAAGACTTGCAGGGCAAGGGCTTCGACCCCAGAAAGCTGCTTGCAGACGGCGCTACGGCTATCAAGGCTACCGTTAAAGAAAAAATGGAAATTTTCGGCTGCATAGGCAAAGCTTAATCTACAAAATCATAATAAAAAATCAACCGTTTGCCTTAACATCAGGCGGACGGTTATTTTTTTCACTAAAACTACTCATACTGTCTTATATGAAAAAAAAGTTTTACTTTGTTTTTTTAATTTTGACGCTTTCATGCATACTGCTCTGCGCATTCACGTTTGATAAAGACTCGTCGCTGAAAAGCCTCACGCACCCCTACATTAACACTTACGACTGTACGGCGGCACGCCTTGGCAACGAAGATTTGCTGGAAAAATACGAATACTTTAAAATCACTTTTTTAGATAACGAGCAAGTTGAAGTAAGCTTTAAGCGCAAAAACGGCGGTAAACGCCACGCATATAAATGCAACTATAATTACAACGAAAAAACTCAGGAATTCAGCGCGGAATTGGGAATTTTGGGCTATAAATTCAAACAAACAACTAAAATAAAGGACGGAAAATTCACAATCAGTATGCCTATCTTCGGCAAACCGCTGTTGATGAACTTTGCTGTAAAATAATTAAGCTAAAACAAACCGCCAAAGCAAGCTTTGCTTTGGCGGTTAAAACCGGTTACTCTTTTAATTATTTCCGTCACCGACGGATTCGGGGTCGTAATGACCTACAACGGTATTATCTTTAACTTCTTCGATAGGATTAAATCGTGATAAATCGTCTAACTCAGCGCTGTCTTCCGCTTCACCGCTCAGCACGTCGTCAATCGTAACCTGCTTGGCGAGGTCGTTTCGGCTTTTTCTATCGTACAAATCGCCGTCGTAAAACGCGAAATCGTATTCCATTTTTGCAAGATTTTCGTCGCTGTACGCTTTTGATATATCCCTCTTCGTTTTCATATTGTGTTTCCACGTTTCTATATTTGCAAGCAGAAACGCAAACAGGATAAACAGGAATACTCCGCCGGCACTGACGAACAGAATGTACAAAGGTTCCATAAGTTAATTCTACTATTTTAAATTACTTTTGTCAACAAATGCCTTAAAATAAGTATATTTATTTGTATTTTCATTTAGTATACCCGATTTTCATAAATTTCCGACTTGATAAATATAATAACCCGATGAAAAAAATTACATTTTGCGGCGGCGGAAGCGCCGGTCACGTTATCCCCAACATAGCTTTATACGAAGATTTGCGCGACAGATACGAAATTTCGTATCTTGGTACTCCCGCTATCGAAAAGAGCATTTGTAATCAGTTCGGCGTTCCGTTTTACCAATTCGAAGGCGTTAAACTTGTAAGAGGAAAGCTGCTTTGCAATTTCGGGATACCGTTTAAGCTTATCAAAAGCTATCGCAAATGCAAGGAAATTTTAAAAGAAATCCGCCCCGACTTGCTGTTCTGCAAGGGCGGTTACGTTTGTCTGCCTGCCGCTTACGCGGCTTCGTCGCTCGGCATTCCCGTGCTTACGCACGAATCGGATATGACGCCGGGGCTTGCCAACAAGCTTATAGCCAGAAAATGCGAGCGCGTACTCACAACTTTCCCCCAGACGGCAAAGTCGTTTAAAAACGGAGTTTATACGGGTTCGCCGATGCGCAGAATGCTGTTCGGACGGGATAAATCCGCCGCGAAAAAGCATTTAGGGTTGGATAACCGTCCTACTATCCTCGTATTCGGCGGCGGCAGCGGTTCTGCAAAAATCAACACTGTATTGCGCCAAATTATTGTAAAACTTTGCAGAAATTACAACGTAATTCATTTGTGTGGAAAAGGCAAAGCCGTGAATAGCTCAATCGACGGTTACAGGCAGATAGAGTTCTGCGACGATATGGGGCTGATTTACGCTTGCGCTGACTACGCTGTGGCGCGGTGCGGCTCGAACTCTGCCAACGAACTGATAGCGCTGAAAATACCGGCTCTGTTTATTCCTCTCGACAACGGCAGCCGCGGCGACCAAATCGTAAATGCGGAATATTTTAAGAGCCATGGACTTTGCCGCGTTTTGAAAGAAAGCGAGCTTACGGCGCAGTCCTTGCAAAACTCCATAGCGGAACTTATTGCAGACGAACAATTAAAATCCGCACTTGACAATACAAGCGTCAAGTGCGGAAATAAAAACATTATTATTGAAATCGAGAGAATTCTTAACCGATAATACCTTCTATAAGAATTTTCAGACCTATTGCGATAAGAACAAGTCCACCTAAAATTTCAGCAATGCACACCTTGTTTGCGAACAGCTTGCCGATTTTTTTGCCGATAATCAGTCCGCCGAGGCTAATTAAGAACGTTTCTACTCCTATTACGCCTACAAAAATAAACACGTTGGCATTGGTTATGCCCGTCATAGAAAGCATACTTATTCCTACGGCGAGGGCGTCTATACTCGTGGCTACGCCCTGCAAAAGCACCTCGGGATAGGAAAATTTTTTCGACTTGAATTCGTTATCTTCACTGCGCAATTCTTTTATGCCGTCAAGCACCATTTTGCCGCCGATAATCAATAGCAGTCCGAACGCAACGTAATGGTCAAACGCGTCTATGTATCCGATAAAGAGCGTACCTAAAAAGAAACCCGCAAGCGGCATCACCGCCTGAAATATGCCGAAAGTCAAAGGTATCGTTATACCTTTTCTTTTGTTTAAATCGCCGTAGCACATACCGTTTGTGATGGATACCGCAAATGCGTCCATCGCAAGAGATACGCCTATCAGCATAATTTCTAATACCAAAACCCACATATATTTGCTATTATAATATATGGCGCACAATTTGTAAACAGATTTATAAAATAAAGAAAGATAAAATATTTTTGAAAAATTTTAAAAATGCACTTTAAATCGTTTGGCTTTTGTTATTAAATTAAGTATAATATTTAAGCAAATAACGATATTGAGGTGTAGCGCAGTTTGGTAGCGCGTCTGGTTAGGGACCAGAAG
>CAZACR010000113.1:0-4228 GCA_964483715.1 uncultured Clostridia bacterium | reverse complement strand
TTTCAGTTCCCCGGGTTCCCCTCTCATACCCTATGTGTTCAGGTATGGATAATACAATATTACTTGTATTGAGTTCCCTCATTCGGAAATCTACGGGTCACAGGATATTTGCTCCTCACCGTAGCTTATCGCAGCTTGTCACGTCCTTCTTCGGCGCCATGTACCAAGGCATCCACCTCAATGCTCTTTGTAGCTTGATCTTTTCTTTTCCTCTTCTTAGCATGTTTTCGCTATTTTCTGAGTTTTCGTCTACTTCCCTACAAAAAAAATTCTATAACTTTAACTCGACTAATTTTATTCTTCTACAGTTCGGAAGCATTCTTTCCTTTAAAATTTGAAGTCTACTTCTTTTCGTATTAACCTTAAAATCAATCTTTTTAAAATTGCCTTTTGTACTTGTTTCTTTCTTCTCTATGCAGTTGTCAATCTTCGCTTACCGACGAAAGTCGGGGGCGTTTTTCATACTTTGTGATAAGAAAAACTGTGCTGTCTTAACCGACAGCTTTTATATGATATCAAACCTAAAAATATATGTCAAGCAAAAATTTAAAAATTTTTCTTTATTTTTAAACTTTTTTGACCATAATTTTTTGCTTAGCAAACAATAAATAATTATATTCTATAACTTTTTAATTTGTTCTTCGCGGAATTGCTGCAGATATAAATCGTAATAAACTCCGCGCTTTTTCAAAAGCTCTTCGTGATTTCCGCGCTCGACAATCTTGCCTCCGTCCACGACCAAAATCACGTCCGCCGAGCGTACGGTGGAAAGCCTGTGCGCTATGACAAAGCTCGTTCTTCCAGTCATAAGCTTTTCAATCGCTTCCTGAATGAGCCGTTCGGTGAGCGTATCTACCGAGGAAGTTGCTTCGTCTAAAACAAATATCGCGGGGTCGGCGAGTATTGCCCTTGCGAAAGATATAAGCTGTTTTTCGCCCGTGGAAAGCGTGTTGCCGCCCTCGCCCACTACCGAATCGTAGCCTTTATCCAGACGGGCAATGACCTTATCCGCATTGACGCATTTTACTGCGGCGTCCAGCTCCTCTTCTGTCGCGTCGGGCTTGCCGTACAACAGATTTTCGCGCACCGTGCCCGAAAACAAATGCGGCGTCTGCAAAACGTAACCTATATTGCTGTGAAGCCACTGTACCGAGCGCTCCCTCGCGTCCCTGCCGTCGATAAGCACCTGACCTTCGGTGGGCTCGAAAAACCTGCAAACTAAATTTACGAGAGTGGATTTTCCCGCGCCCGTTTCGCCGACGATTGCCACGTTTGTGCCCTGCGGAACTTTCAAATCGAAATGTTCGAGCACGTACTCCTCGCCGTCGGGGTATTTAAAGCTGACGTCTTTGAACTCGATATCGCCGTGAAGCTCTTCCCAGTTTTCGCGCTTTTCGTCAAAGCTGTCGCCGTATTTTTCTATAACCTCGGGGCTGTCCGCAACGTCGCTTTTGCTTTCCGTAAGCGCGGTAAACCTTTCGACGTTAACCTTAATGGAAACGACGTCAGCAAACGCGCTGACCGCCCAGGTAACGCAGTTCATAAGCCCTTGCGCGTACGACATAAACACCGAAAGCGTGCCTATTAAAATAACCCCTTCCGCCGTGATTACTCCGCCGTACCACAAAACGAGCGCGAGCGCAACCGATGCCGAGAATGCTATAACGGAAATGAAAAGCGACCTGTAATGCCCAAGCTTGTTCGAATGACGGCGCATTTCTTCGGAGCGAGCGAAGAAATCGTTATCGAGCTTTTCTTCCACGGCGAGCGTTTTTGAAGTGGCAACGCCCGTAATTCCTTCGTTGAAGTCGCCGACTATTTCCGAATTGATTTCGCGCACCTTTCTGTTCAGGCGCGTGAGCTTGCGCTGGAAGTATACCGAAATGACCGCAACCACGGGCACTATGACCGCAACGCACAGTGCAAGCAGCGGGTTCAATACGAACATAGTTATAATAGCGACAACCGAATAAATAAGGTTGTACACGCCGTCCTTGACGTCCCACGCGAGAATGGACGATATGCTTGAGGTATCGCTCATAACGCGCGCGTGAATTTTGCCGACGCTGTTGATATTGAAATACGCTACGGAAAGCGTTTGCAAATGGTTGAACGCCGTGCGCCTCATATCCCGAAGCAGCACCATTTCCAGCTTACAGCACGACCTGTCGCTTATATATCCCGTAAAAGTCGCAAACACGATAAACGCAACGTACGTGA
Organism: uncultured Clostridia bacterium; assembly: GCA_964483715.1. Classification (GTDB taxonomy): domain Bacteria; phylum Bacillota; class Clostridia; order Christensenellales; family Borkfalkiaceae; genus Coproplasma. The sequence continues at coordinate 2,008 of CAZACR010000113.1, read as the reverse complement.
GAATAAACGGCGTGAACCCGTCCAGCGTGTTGCCTGCGATAAAGTTGTCTATTGCATAGCTTTGGAAAAGCGCGGTAACCGAGTCGACGACGCCGGCAAGCAGCGACGCTATAACCATTGAGAAAAAGGTCAACTTGTACCGCGAAACGTAGGGAACGAGCTTGCCCAGTCCGAAAAATTTCAGTTTTTGCGAAGGTGTTTTATTATCCATTGTCCGCCTCCGCTTTAAATTGTTCTTTGAGTTCGTCGGGAAGCGACATCTGCACGTCGTATATCTTTTTGTACAGTCCGTCCTCTTCCAGAAGCTCGGCGTGCGTTCCGCTTTCCTTTATCTTCCCGTCTTCGAGCACGATAATATTGTCCGCGTGCATAACCGTGGTTATTCTGTGGGAAATGATTATAACCGTTGCCCCCGCGTTTTCCTCTTTCAGATTAGCGCGTATTGCCGCGTCCGTTTCGCTGTCTACCGCGGAAAGCGAATCGTCGAAAATTATGTACGGAGTTTCGCGCATAAGCGTGCGCGCTATAGCGACGCGCTGTTTCTGTCCGCCCGAAAGCGTTACTCCGCGTTCGCCCACCACGGTATCATAACCGTTTGCAAACCCCGAAATATTATCGTGAACGCAGGCGCATTTCGCCGCTTCCTCTATTTTTTCCTGCGTATCGCAGTACGCCGCAATGCCGATATTTTCGCCAACGGTTCGCGTGTAGATATAGCTTTCCTGTAAAATGAGCCCGATATTTGCGCGGAGGGTTGACAGCGAGATATCCTTATAGCTCTTGCCGCCTATTAAAATATCGCCGTCCGAAAGGGGCATAAGCTTTACGAGCAGTTGCACAAGCGTGGACTTGCCGCTGCCCGAAGCGCCTATTATGCCGAGAGTCGTGCCCTGCGGTACGGTAAGGTTGATACCGCTTAAAACGGGTTTATCCTCTTCGTAGCCGAAAGTCACGTTCTTCAACTCTATATCGCCCGAAAGCAGTTTTGCTTCGCCGTATGCTTCCTCTTGTGCGTTGAGTATTTCCGAAATACGTGAAAGGGAAACGCCCGCTTTGCTCATATTGGAAATAATTCTGCCCAACTCGCGCACGGGGCCCATAAGCATTATATTGTAGGTCATAAACGCGACCAGATCGCCCGCGTTGAGCTTGCCGTTTACGCAGAAAACCGTTCCCACGACGAGCATAAGCATACCCTGAACCGCGGAAGCGAAGTAGTTCGCCGTCCAGTATACCGCAAGCTTATCGAGTATTTTAAGCCACAGTCCCGTATAATAAACGTTCTGTTTTTCGAATTTATCGCGCTCGTACTTCTCTTTGCCGAACGCGCGCACAACCCTGACGCCCGTAAAATTTTCCTGCGCCAGAGTGGACAGCACGCCTTCTTCCTCGTCGCACTTTAAAAAATGCTTTCTCGCGTACTTGTGAAAAGCGTAGCCGCTGCCTATAAAAAGCGGAATGAATACTGCGGCAATCAGCGCAAGCTCAACGTTCATTAAGAACATAAACGTGAGCGAAAAGATGATTAAAATTATTATTCTGAAAAGATTTATAAGCTGATTGGAAACGAAGTTGGAAATCGTATCCGCGTCCGAAGTGCAGCGCTGAATGATATCGCCCGTGCGGTGGTCGGAATGCCAGCTGAGCGGCAGCCGCTGGGTGTGCGAGAACAGTTTGTTTCTCGTTCTCCGCATAAACTTCTGCGTGGCGCAAGTGTTGACGTACATTCTTAAATATTGGAACACCATTGCAAACACGGCTATGCCGACTATTATAACCGCCGGCACCCACATATTTTCTTTAAGATAGTCAAGTCCGCCGCAAAGACTGACCAGCCCGTCGTACTTTTCGGGAAGCTTGTCGCTGCCTATTACGAAATTTATAGCAAACGAAACGACCTGCGGCGCAAGCGTGGAAAAGAGCGTAAACATAGCGCTTGCGAGTACCGAGCATACAAAAAGACCTACGCTACCTTTAAGCAGGTAGCGCAGCGTTCCCGAGTTCGTTA
>CAZACR010000112.1:0-4286 GCA_964483715.1 uncultured Clostridia bacterium | reverse complement strand
ACAGGGCTTGTCCGTTCTCGAATACTTCATTTCCTCGCACGGCGGTCGTAAAGGTCTTGCAGATACGGCGTTGAAGACGGCGGACTCCGGTTACCTTACCAGAAGACTTGTAGACGTTTCACAGGACGTTATCGTAAGAGAAGACGACTGTATGGCAGGCAGCAAAAAGCCCCGCGGTATGGTTGTAAGGGCGATTATTGGTTCCAACGGCGAGACGATTGAAGGTCTCGAAGACAGAATTCAGGGTCGTTTCGTTTCCGAAGACGTAGTGGATAAGGACGGCAACGTGCTGGTCGCTCAGAACCAGTTCGTGACCGACGAAATAGCAAAGAACATCATTGCGGCTGGTATCGAGCAGGTAAGTATCCGTTCGGTATTCACCTGCAACTCGCGCTTCGGCGTATGCGCAAAGTGCTACGGCAAGAATATGGCGACGAACACGCCCGTTATGCCCGGCGAAGCGGTCGGCGTAATTGCGGCTCAGTCCATAGGCGAACCCGGTACCCAGCTTACCATGCGTACCTTCCATACGGGCGGTATCGCGGCGACGGGCGATATTACACAGGGTCTTCCCCGTGTAGAAGAGCTTTTCGAAGCGCGTAAACCCAAGGGCTGCGCAACGCTTTGCGAAGTTTCGGGCAAGGTTACGATTGACGATTCGGACAACTTAAAGCACGTTATCGTAAAAGACCCCGTAACTGGCGAAGTAAAGAAAGATTATTCGCTTCCTTTCAATGCGGAACTGAGAGTCAAGACGGGCGACACGGTTACCCCCGGCGTAGTACTCAACGCAGGCTCGGTATATCCTCAGGATATTTTAAGGGTACAGGGCGTAAAGGGCGTTCAGGACTATATCCTCGAACAGATTCAGTCTGTATACCGTTCGCAGGGCGTTGATATCAACGACAAGCACGTTGAAATTATCGTCCGCCAGATGCTCAAAAAGGTTAAAATTGAAAACTCGGGCGATACGGGACTTCTCCCCGGCGAAACCGTCGATATGTTCACGGTTGAGGAAGAGAACCAGAAAGCCATTGCCGCAGGCGGCGCTCCCGCTTTGCAGAAGCGCGTACTGCTCGGCATTACCAAGGCTTCGCTCTCTACCGAAAGCTTCCTTTCCGCGGCGTCCTTCCAGGAAACCGCAAGGGTGCTCACCGACGCGGCTATCAAGAACAAGGTTGACCCCCTTATGGGCTTGAAGGAAAACGTTATTATCGGTAAGCTTATCCCCGCGGGCACGGGCGTTAAGGAATACAAGAATATGTCCCCCGTTATCAACCCCGCTTACGGCAAAGTCGATACGGTTGAGGAATAAATAAAATTTGGCGGCGGCGGAAAAGCATTTTTCCGCCGCAAAGTTTAAACGGAGTTACTATGGCGGATTTCGAAGACGTACGGCTGTGCGATTTGTTGGATAAAGTGCGCTCCCGTGCCATTGCGATTGCGGAGAGCAGAAACGTTTCGGAGTTTAAAACCCTCGGACAGGAAATACAGAGCGTGTACGACTTTTTCGTCGCGGCAACCAAACCGTACGAAGAGCAGCAGCCTATGCTCAAAAACCTGTTTTCGTCCTTTAATTACGCCGCAGTAATAATAAACGACGGCATAAAGAAAAAGACGCTCGATAAAGAAGCCGTAACGCTTTTAAACGAGTGCGTTGAAATTATCGCCGCTTGTTGCAGCAATATAAAAAAATCTTTGTTATAAAAGTGAGGGGCGGCACATATGTGCCGCCCCTCGTCTGTTTTTATTGTTCGCCGCCGTCATTCATATGTTCGGCGGTCGTTTCGTTTTCGTCCATATGTTTTTCGCCCGATATGTGTTTATCCGCATAATAGGTAATGGCTAAAGTCGCGATTGCGCCTACAATAAACATAACTACGCCCAAAGATATCTGCAAAGCGTTGAGTGCGTCTGCACCGTATTTGTTAAAGAACGTGATTATAACGGCGGGTATAGAGCCTACTACGAAGCCGAATATCGCCCAGCCCGTAACCCGCGGAAATTTTTTAAGCAGAATTTGCATAAGCTTTGCAATCGTGAAAAAACCTATCACAACGCCTAGCGCAAAGCAGGCAAGCACGGCAATTGCGTGCAGCGGAGTTTTGAACACTGCGGAGAACAGACCCAGAACGGGCTCGTAGTAGCCGAAAATCATTAAAAGCATACTTCCGCTTATTCCGGGTACGACCAGCGCACAGGAAGCAACCACGCCGATAATTGCCACAAGAATATACTGATACCACGGCATAGAAGACGAGAGGTCGGCTTCCTTAAGACCGGGGATAAAGCAAATGCCTATTACCACAATTAAAGGTACAAGTATTGCGATAATATCCGTCTTTTTAAATCCGTTTTTCTTATCGTCTAAAAACAGCTTGGGGCAGCTGCCCGCCATAAGCCCCGCGAATAACAGCATAGTGGGGAAGGGCGCGTATTCAAGCGCTTTTCTCAAGGGAATGAGCGCCGCCGCAAACGCGAGCACCGCGCCGAGGAGTATGGGGAAGAGGAACTTTACGCTTTGCATAAAGTGTTTGCGCAAGTTCCCTATGCTGTCTATCATTTTGTCGTAAACCTTCAAAAGCACGGCAAGCGTTCCGCCCGAAACTCCGGGGATTATCATAGCAACGCCTATCGCCGCGCCTTTTGCGGTATTAACCAAAAAATCTTTTACTTTCAACTTTTAAGCTCCGCATAATTGCTTTTAATTATTTTATGCCACACCGAAGATTATAATACAAAAGGCGGTTTTTGACAACCATATAACGGATATAAAATAATTCGTGTAATATTATGTCGAATTATGTCGCAAATCGCTTGTTGAAAAATCAACCGCATGTTAAAATAATTAAGAGTTTTACAACGAGGATATGAAATGAAAATAGCACTTACGGGCGCAACGGGAAATATGGGCAGGGCAACTCTTGCCGAAATTTTAAAAATCTCAAGCGTTGAGCAGATTAAGCTTTTGGTTTTGCCGAAAGACAAATGCATAAAAAGCATTTTGAAAGAGCATAAGCGCTTTAAACACAAAATACAAGTGGTTTACGGAAATTTGGCGGATGAAAGCGCGTGCGAGCAACTCGTTTGCGGAGTCGATTACGTATTGAACCTGGCGGCGGTCATTCCGCCCCATTCGGATAAGCACCCCGAGCAGGCGGTGGAGTGCAACCAGCTCGGTGTAAAAGCTTTAATCGGCGCTATCGAAAAACAGGAAAATCAACCTAAACTTATACATATTTCCACGGTCGCTCTGTACGGCAACCGCAATCATATTCACCCTTGGGCGCAGGTGGGCGACCCGCTGCTCGTAAGTCCTTTCGACATCTATTCCGCAACCAAGTTGAGGGGCGAATTCGCGGTGTTGGAAAGCAACGTGAAAAACTGGGCGGTGCTCAGGCAAACCGCAATGCTTCACCCCAATATGCTTAAAGACAATATGAGCGACGGGCTTATGTTCCACACCTGCTTCAACGCTCCGCTCGAATGGGTTACCGCGCACGACAGCGGCGTGCTTTTGGCTAATATTCTCAGGGCGGAAGAGGAAGGCAGGCTCGGGAATAATTTCTGGAAAAAGGTGTTCAATATCGGCGGCGTAACGGCAAACTGCATAACGGGTTACGATTCGCTGAACGACGGGTTTAAGATAATAAGCGGAAGCGCGAAGGACTTCTTTAAACCCTATTACAACGCAACGCGTAATTTCCACGGCGTTTGGTTCTACGACGGAGAAAAGCTGAACGACCTTTTCGGCTATCAGAATGAGGACTTGAATTGTTATTGGTCGCAGATTGCCAAAAAATATTGGTATTTCAAGCTCGGCAAAATCGTTCCCAAAGCTTTAATCGGTAAGTTCGCGATAAAGCGGCTTTTTAAGGACGATAATTCTCCCGCTTATTGGTATAAGCATAATGACGAGGCGAAACTGCTCGCATATTTCGGCGGCAAAGCAAATTACGAAAAGCTGCGTGCGGAAAAGTGGGCGGATTTTAATCTGGTTGCCGATGACTGTAATGAATTGAGGAAAAAGGAAAACGCGAACCGTCTCGATTATTTCTACGATTTCGATAAAGCGGACGAAGATATAGATATTGCCGACCTTCAAAGCGTTGCCGCCGCGCACGGAGGCAAGCTTCTGACCGAAGATTTTAAAACGGGCGATATGTATGCAAAACTCGAATGGGTAAATCAGGATAATCAGGTTTTTCTTGCGACGGCGTATACGGTGCTTCGCGCGGGGCATTGGGTAAATCAGACTTATGCGGAAAACGTATGGGAATTCGACA
>CAZACR010000111.1:0-4314 GCA_964483715.1 uncultured Clostridia bacterium | reverse complement strand
GGAACGCGCATAACTCTGCCGACGTCTTTTATCGCGTTCTTTGCCGCCATAGTGCCGAAAGTTACTATCTGGCACACGTTTTCGGGGTGGTATTTTTCACGCACGTACGCTATCGTTTCTTCTCTTCTGTCCGTGCAGAAGTCAATATCGAAGTCGGGCATGGATACGCGGTCGGGATTGAGAAAACGCTCGAAAAGCAAGTCGTATTGCAACGGTTCAACGTCCGTTATTCCTATGGAATAAGCAACTATCGAACTTACGCCCGAGCCTCTTCCGGGTCCTACGGGAATACCGTTCTCTTTAGACCAGTTTATAAAGTCCCAGACTATAAGATAATATTCGGCATAACCCATACGGCAGATAACGTCGAGTTCGTAATCGGCACGTTCTCTTTCACGCTGCGTAACCGTTCCGTAGCGGCGGATAAGCCCTTCGTCAGTCAACTTTCTCAAATACTCTTCGGGAGTCGAGCCGTCGGGCGGATTATATCCGGGAATTAATGTCATATCTCTTATGGGATAGCCCTTTTTATCGAGATTGAACGCAGGCTCAACCACTTTATCCGCTATAACGCGGGTGTTTGAAATTGCCTGCGGCAGGTTGGGGAACAGCGCCGCCATTTCGTCGCCCGATTTAAAATAAAACTCCTGCGTTTCAAACTTCATACGCTTGGTGTCGTCAAGCGTTTTTTTCATCTGAATACACATCAGAACGTCCTGCATTACAGCATCTTCTTTCGTAAGATAATGCACGTCGTTCGTTGCGACGAGCTGAACGTCTATCTCGTTCGCAAGTTTGACGAGCATAGGCAATACTCTGCGCTCCTCAGCCAAACCGTGGTCCTGGATTTCTATGTAAAAATCGTCACCGAATACCTCTTTGAGGTATAAAGCCATTTCCTTCGCTTCTTCGTATTTCCCTGCAAGAAGGCGACGGGGAATTCCGCCCGCAAGGCACGCCGAAAGACAAATTACCCCTTCCGAATGCTCTTTCAACACCTTGTAATCGATTTTCGGTTTGTAATAAAAGCCGTCTACGAACGCCATTGAATCGAGCTGTACAAGGTTTTTGTACCCCGCTTTGTTCTTGGCAAGTAAAATCAGATGTTCCGCAGTATTGCCCGTTTTATCGTGCATATCTTTGGTCATGTAAAATTCGCAACCGATTATGTATTTTATACCTGCAACGGCCGCTTTTTCGGCAAAATGCAAAGTGCCGTACATATTCCCGTGGTCGGTCATACATACGGTGTCTATGCCGTTATTTTTGCAATAATTTATCAAGTTGTCGATTTTACACGCACCGTCGAGCAGCGAATACTCAGTATGTAGGTGTAAATGCACGAAATCCGTCATTATTTTATCCTTTTAAGCAAGTTGTCCCGATATATCGAGAATTTTTCTCATTCTGTGATTTATACAGCTTTTGCTGATATTGAGTCTGTTTGCAAGCTCCTGCATGGAAGCGTTCGGGTCGGCCAAACGAGCCTCCGCCACGTCGAATAAAATTTTGTCGAGAGCCTGCAATCCGATTGTTTTAGATATTATTTCTATGCCTTTAATCTGTGCAACCGAAGCCGTAACCGCCTTGTCGATATTCGATACAGAACAGTTGCTTATGCGGTTATCATTGTTGCTTTTATCCTTGAATTCCACAATCCTGTTAAGCTTCTCGAGGCATTTATAAGTCTGCATAGCGCCGAGCAAATCCGAAACGATTTCCTTGCTCTTCACATATACAACGGCGCTGTCCTTACGTGATACGAGTCTTGCGAGAATTTCGAAATCGCACAACAGCTCGCAGAATTCTCCGGCTGTGATTTTATTTGAAAACACTATTTCATAGTGATATCCCGTTCGGCTGTAGGTTTGCTCGTTCGGCAAAGTGCAGCTTCCGCCGCCGAGAAACGCACCTTTCAAATAAGCCGCTTTGCAGCAGTCGCTTTCAATTAAGTCTTCGTCGATTCCGAACGTAAGAGAAACTCCGTCGCTCTCGATTTTGATAATTCCGAGTTTTTCAAGCAACTCACCCGACTTACCGTTCACACATTCGAAAGTAAGCTTGTCCTTACCGCTTTTGGAATCGACTGTCGCGTCCGCCACCGTCATTGTACAATGGAAATTATTTTCTACAAGGTCGTGAATAAATTCCGCAATACGCTCGTTTTCGGTTATTATTTCAAAACCGTAATTACCCCCTCGGGAAACGATACTGCCGCTCGTGCGGATAAACGCGGAAAGAAAAGCTATTTTACAGCATTCCGACGGAAAGCGCATCTGCATTATTTCGTTTTTTATTTCTTCCGTAAAATTAGGCATTTTTCAGATTATTCCTTTTGTACTCCGCAAAACGGAATTTCGGCAGTCTGCCGTCGATATTATCTATTTTATCCATAGGGAAAGACGAATTTTTAAGCAATTCTTCGGCAATTTTAGTATCGCCAACCCTGTCTGCCGAGTGCGCATCCGAATCGATTACGAACCGCACTCCCGTTTCCGCCATGGCGTAGAGCTCTTCAAGCGAAACGTGGCGTTTTTTCGTGTTTATTTCTATATAAGTGCCGTATTCGGCGCATACCGAAGCCACTTCCGCCAAATCGCAACAGCATTTGTAATTTATATGCGTTAAAATATCGATGGGATTGTTTTTAATAGCGTTAATATAAGCTTGGGTTGTCCTTTCGATAACTTTTGCGGAAGGTTTTTTGCCGAACTTATACGCAGTATAATTTGCAACCATTATATTGTAAAAGTCCGAAAACCGCTTATACTTCAGCACTTCGTGTATGCCGCAAAGATATATATCAAACTTGTCCAGGTCGTCGGCTCTCATATCGGTTTCGCCGTCAACGGAAATGAGATTGCTCTCCATACCCATAAGAACTTTAACGCCCGTAAGCTTTTCCGCTTCGGTAATCTCGGCGCGCAAATCGGCCAGTCTTTTACGCTTTAAACCGAATAACAAGTGGTTAAAACCGTGGTCGGTGATTGCAATTTCTTTTAAACCGAGCTTTTGTGCCGCTACAGCGTTTTCCAACACGGTATTTTTACCGTGCGAATAAGGCGTATGAGTATGATAATCAGCAGTTAAAATCATTAAAATTCTCCTATGTAAACGACTTCTTCCTGCAATTCAACGCCGAAATCGTGAAAAACGCACCGCTTTACGACGGAAATAAGCTTTCTTACGTCGTCGGCACACCCCCCGTCGTTAATAATAAAATTCGCATGCTCGTGCGATATGTAAGCGCCGCCGTATCTTAAACCTTTTAAACCGGCTTTATCTATCAATTCACCCGAAGAATAATTCCCGCCGTTTTTAAAAACACAACCGCAACTTCTGCCTTTTGGCAGATGAGCCCGTTTTGCTTTATAATATGCTGTCTTTTCTTCGATTTCTTGCGGCGAAGAGAGCGACAAATCCAGTGTAACAGCCAAAATTATGCCGTTTATGTTACACATAGTACTTTGCCTATATCCAAAATTGCACTGTTTAGAGCTAATTTTGCCGCAAAAATCGCCAAAATAATCAACATTAACAATATTTTGAGAAATAGAGCATTTGCCTATACCCGCATTCATAAAAGCCGCTCCGCCTATGCTTGCAGGTATTCCGTACATATATTCTATTCCGCTTAAACAATGCTTCTTACAGTATCTGAGTATCTCGGAAATCTTAGTACCGGCAAGACATGCTATCCGCGTATTGTTAAGCCTTATAATACCGCTCATATCTCGAAGACATATGAGCGCACCGCTAAACCCTTTGTCGGAAGCGAGAACGTCGGAGCCGTTTCCGAGTATGGCAACCGCCACCCCTCGCTCTTTTAAAATACTATAAATGCATTTTGCCTGATAAGGCGTTTTCGGGAAGTAACATTCTTTAATATATCCGCCCAAGCCATAGGTTGTAAGTTCGGATAGTTTTACACACTCACAACATTTTATGGGGCTTGATATGCAATTGCTTAAACCGCTCTTATATAATAGCATTTTCAGAAAATTTTATCAATCACTTTAACAAGTTTTTTATTTTATTTACGTCATTGTTTGCCGCCGCGCTTTTCAATTCGGAAAGATAGCTCTCTCCGCACGGTGCGCTTAAGGCGTAATCTACTGAATTATCTTGCAAAAATTTCAGTTCATCGTCGTATTTTTGCGCATTTTTCGCAAACAAACCTATTTTATTAACGTCTGAATTGCTCTCTGTAATATATTCAACGAACCTTTTGCATGTTTCATAACGCTCTGTATCCTTTGTCAATATGCTGATATTTTGGTATAAATCATTGAATTCGGTTACCTTTTTAACCGA
>CAZACR010000110.1:0-4406 GCA_964483715.1 uncultured Clostridia bacterium | reverse complement strand
CAACCAACGCCATTATTCCCGCTACGCTTAAATCAACTACAAAGTCTTTATACGCGCCTGTCGCAATATTCTTAATTCCGCTATATCCTATCCAACCGCCTGTTGCGAAAAGAACTACTGCCAGCAAAATAGCGGCAACGCATTCAAATCTTTCGTGTCCGAAAGGGTGCTTTTTATCTGCTTTTTTGGCCGCAATTTTAACGCCTATAATTACAATAACCGTTGAAAAAACGTCTGAAGCCGTATGTATGGCGTCTGAAATCAATGCGTACGACGCGCTGAAAATACCTGCAAGCAGTTTGAAAACTGTCAGCACCGCGTTCATAATAATTGAAATTACAGACGTTTTTATTGCTATATTTTTCAGTTCGTCGCTTTCCATTTTTGCTCCAAAAATTTGGGTTAAAATCGCCTAAAATGAATTGACATTACATAGGTTTTAAAATATAATATTCAAGTAATTTAATTAATGCTGCTGTGGCTCAGTCGGTAGAGCACATCCTTGGTAAGGATGAGGTCGGCGGTTCAAGTCCGCTCAGCAGCTCCATTTTTAGAACCCGCATTTCGTTGCGGGTTCTTGTTTTTTAGTATGTCTGCTGATTATAGCACACGTTTTAATTAAATGCAATATAAAAGGCGGGTAGAATACCCGCCTTTTATAATATTTTTATTTGCGTTCAAACTTTTTATAGCCTATACCTATGCGGATTTTTTTGCTTTCCACGGGTTGTTCGTCTACTTCTTCGATTTCTTCGTCAACAACTTCTTCCACAACGGGCGGCAAAACGGGAACTTCTTCCACTACAGGCTGCACAACCAATTCTTCGGGGTGCTCTATTTCGGAAGAAACGCTCTCCATTTTAAGTTCCATACCCTCGGCAATTTTCATTCTCACGTATGCAACGGCGCAAGGAGTTAAAACGGTTTTATCGCAGATTTTACAAAACGGTGCATAAATACCGCACAAATCCATCTTCAATTCACGACTGTTCCAGTATTTATTATCGTCGATAAGCTTTTGTATTTCGCACAAATTTTCGTCGGATAATACTTGCGGCATATCCTTTAATAAATCCAAGACTTTATTTTCATCCCACATACGGCACACCGTCCTTTTTGATTTTACGTATATTAAATGCTTTTAACGTTTAAAGTAGCCAATATTTCGCTAAATTTTTCTTTATTGAATGATAATGTATCGGGTTGAGTAACTGCCGCAGTGCCCGCCGCTACTCCGTAGCGCAGTATTTCGGAAAGAGGTCTCCCGTCTGAAAGAGCCATTGTCGCCGCGGACACCATAGCGTCTCCCGCGCCTGCGGTCGAGTTCATTGCTACGTTCATAGAAACGCAATAAAAACTTTCTTTACCGTCGCAAATGACTGCGCCTCTTTTACCCAAAGACACAAGTACTCGCTTTGCACCCATCGAAACCAGCTTTTCGCACGCTTTAATCAAACTGTCTTTATCGGTTATTTTTACGTTCAGCGTACGCTGCAGTTCGTCGAGATTGGGTTTTACCAAATCAACCCCGCACTTTAACGCATTTAATAGCTTCACGCCGTCAACGTCCACTATTTTTAAAATGCCTTCCGGTACGGAATTCAAAACTTCCACTATATAATCGTCGGAAAAGCCGCTGCATACGCTGTCGGATATTACCACAGCGTTACATTTCGGGGATAAATCGCCGACAAGATTTACAAGATTCTTTCTGTTTTCTGCACTTATCGCAGTCGCCTCGTCAACAACCTCGGTAAGCATAGAACGTCTGTCGATAAATTTATAAGTTTCCTTAACCCGTCCCTTATTCCAAACGAACTTGTAAGTTACGCCCTCTTTATGCAATTCCTGCTCGAAAAGTCTGCCGTTGTCCTCATACATTACGCCGGTTGCGAACGCACCGCAACCAAGCCGCGCAAGCCCTATTGCCACATTGAGAGTTTTTCCCGTAAGAAAGGTTCTTTTTCCAATCACCTTATTGATTTTACCGACGGAAAGAGAATCCACCTCAATATTAACTTCAAGACAAGGGTTTAAACTTACGCACAAAATCATCTGAAAACCAACTGAAAAATTATTTATAAAATAAGCCGCTTTTAATAAAGCGGCCCGAAAATTTAAATCACATAGAAATCATTTGAAGCGTTTCGTAAAGCTCGTAATTGAACTTCTTTTTCATACTCACGGCTTCGATAATGTCCATATCGATTATTTCGTTTTTACGAATGCCGACCACTCGGTTGCCGATACCGTCTTTAAGAAGACGAACCGCTTTATTTCCGAATTGAGCCGCAAGCATTCTGTCCGCCATCGACGGCGAACCGCCGCGCTGAATGTGCCCGATAGTCGTAGGACGCACCGAGTACGTAGTAACTGACTGCAACTGCTTTGCAAATTCGTCCGCCGTACATACGCCTTCGGCAACTACCACTATGTTAGAGTGCTTGCCGTTGGCACGCGAACGGTTTATTCGCATAACTATATCGTCCAAATCGAAAACAACTTCGGGCACGACGATTATTTCCGCGCCGCTCGCAATACCCGCAAAGAGCGCGATGTCGCCGCAGCGCCTGCCCATAACTTCAACTACCGAAATTCTTTCGTGCGAGGTCATGGTGTCGCGCAGTTTGTTTATAACGTCGATACAGGTATTTACAGCCGTATCGAAACCGAGCGTATAATCGGTGTATTCGAGGTCGTTATCAATCGTTCCGGGAATACCTATCGTGGGAATGCCGTATTCTTCGGAAAGGCATTTAGCGCCTCTGAAAGAGCCGTCGCCGCCGACTACTACAAGCCCTTCGATATTTCTCGCTTCAAGCGTTTTGACGGCTTTTTTCTGCCCCTCTTTCGTGAGCATTTCAAGGCATCTCGCCGTTCTGAGCTTAGTGCCGCCGCGCTGAACTATATCGGAAACGGAACGCATTTCCATAGGTATCATATCGTCGTCGATAAGCCCCTGATAACCGCGTTCTATTCCGTAAACTTCAATGCCGTAGTACAGAGCAGTCCTGACGACCGCCCTGATGCAAGCGTTCATTCCGGGGGCGTCTCCTCCGCTCGTAAGCAACCCTATTCTCTTCATAAAAAAATTCCTCCGAATTTTTCCGATTTGCACGTTGCGGTAAAACACCGCCAAGCCCCCTAAAAACGCGCATTAACCATTTTCATTCATTCCGAATTTTATTATAGCAAATAAAAAATATAATTTCAACCCTTTTTGAAATAGTTTGAAAAATATTTTTACTCTACGTATTTTATGTCCTGCTCGAAAATATATGCCCCGAGTTCAGCTAAAAGCCCCCTGCAATAATTCACGCCAGTGGGCAATTTGAACCTTTGATTGCCGCGCACTATTGCGCAAGGCGTCGGGCCTTCGTAATTTCCGAGCATAGTTACCATATCGTCGAAATCGGCGTCGGACAGTGCCGTTGCATTAAGCCACAGCATCGCCTGTCTTTTCTTTGCAACTCCCGAAGGCTGCGATTTTTTATCGAACTCCGATGCGTCGAATTCTTTAACGTTATCGAGTATCAAACTCGGTTCAGTTTCCTTCGATAAGTCTATTTTGCCGCGGACAATAACTATTTTATCCATTTCGAGCAGAGCTTTTACCCTCTCGTAAATTGCGGGGAACGCCACGCACTCAACCGAGCCGTAAATGTCTTCTATGGTAACAAAAGCCATAAACGCGCCCGTGCTGCGGGTAGTTGTTCGGCGCATCGCTGAAATTATACCGCCCATTTCCACCGTCATACCGTCGGAAATTTTGTTGTAAACCCTTGAACCGTCTTCCTCTTCCATAAAATCGGTAAGATAAGAACAGTTAAAGCTGAAATCTCTGAAAGCCGGCATATATTTTTCAAACGGATGACCGCTTACGTAAACACCCAGAACCTGCTTTTCTTTGGAAAGCTTTTCCATTAAATCGTATTCGGGCACGTTCGGATAAACCACGTCAAGTTTTTCTTCGGCTATGAAATCACCGAAAAGGCTCATCTGCGCACTGCTTTTCTGCTTGTTTATAGAAACCGCACGTGAATACAATTCATCGTAAACGGCGTAAAGACGGGAACGTGCAACGCCGAAAGAATCGAATGCTCCTGCCAGAATCAAGCCCTCGATTATACGCTTGTTGACTACGCCCGCACAGCGCAGTATGAAATCCTGAAAATCGGCAAAGTCGCCGTTTTCCGTCCTCTCTTTGATAACCTCGTCGATAGCCGCCTGTCCGGAGCCTTTCAATGCGGAAAGTCCGAAGCGCACGCCGTCGCCCTCAACCGAGAAAGCCGTCTTTGACTTATTTATATCGGGCGGCAAAACCTTCATATTCTTTTCTTTCAGATAGATAACGTATTTCGTTATTTCGTCTATCTTGTTAAGGCGGTTGTTTAAAAGCGCACAGA
>CAZACR010000109.1:0-4562 GCA_964483715.1 uncultured Clostridia bacterium | reverse complement strand
ATTTCAAGGGCTGTATGCTGTTTACCTCGCACGACCAGGAACTTATGAATACCGTCGCCAACAGAATAATAGAAATCAACGGTACGAAAAAGTTCGATAAGAACGTAACCTACGATGAGTATTTGGATTTGATTTCAAAATAATTTACAGAAATCGACAGCAGGCGACAATTATTTACAAATATTTTACAGAATTATTTTATTACTGTACAAAAAACGCTTTACATTTACAAATATGTGTATTATAATTCTCTCACATTCAATTTGTGGGAGAAATTAGTATGAATTCATCAAAAATTGTAATTCTGGAAAGTAACGAAGGATTTTTAAACGAACTCAAAACGGTTTTCGAAGGCGATAAGGACTTTAACCTGTGCGGCGTAAGCACTAACGGAAGCGTGGGAATAACGCTTATAAACCAGTGTAAGCCCGACGTGTTGCTTGTCGATACCGTGCTCAGCGGCGAAGACGGTTTCGGCGTAATGAATTACGTTAAGGAAAACGCAATAAATTGCAGCGTCTTCGTAATTTCCAATTTCTCCGACGATAAGCTTGTCAGCAAGGCGATAGTGCGCGGCGCAAAGTATTATTTCGTCAAACCCGTAACGGCGACTACGGTTTGCGAAAGGATGAAGGAGGTGCTTGAAGAGCAGTCTCCCGAATACCTCGTTTCTCCTCAGTCGAGGGACAGGCGCAGAGTAAGCTCTCTGGATGAAAAAATCAGCAATATATTTATATCGATAGGAATACCTCCGCACATAAAAGGTTATCAGTATTTGCGCGAAGGTATAAAGATGACGATTGAAAACCCGTCGATTATCAATAACGTAACAAAAGAGCTGTATCCCAATATCGGCAAGAAGTACGATACGACGGCGAGCAAAGTCGAAAGGGCTATCCGTCACGCGATTGAGGTTGCCTGGAACAGAGGCAGGGTTGAGGCTATAAACGCCATATTCGGAGTGCGCGTTTATATCGGCAGTGAAAGACCGACAAATTCCGAATTTATCGCGTTGGTTGCTGATAAACTTATTCTCGAAGGTTTAATGTAAGTGTTTCATAGTTTTATGAGGCGGCGGAGTTTAATTATTAAAACTCCGCCGCTTCTTTTTTACCTCGATTTTTACAAGGTGTCTTGACATTTGCGTTATGATGATTTATTATTATTATGTATTAGTATTATAATAATTGCGTAATCAAGGTTAAACCGAATTGAAAAAGAAAAGAAAATTTATCGAACAACTTAATAAATCGACTGTGATAAAAGTTGCGCTAATTGCGTTTCTTATCGTAATTATTGAATTTATCACAGGCTTTTTCGTGTTTAACCAGTTCGCCGCGCACACATACGAGCAGGATTATTTATCGTATCAGAAAAAGGCGGATGAGCTTGCCGCTGTTATGAGCGAAAAGTTCGGTGATAATATCAACAATCTCGATGATGACGCCCGGATACTTGCTCAACTTAAAACCGAGCTCAGTGAGAGCGGCGAATTCGACAGCTATATTGTTTTCGCCCAGGCGCAGAACGGCAGAATACTCGGCGAAGACGGTTTATTAACGGGCAATTTGAGTAGCGGCTATAACTTAAAAATCACTAAAACGAGTACCGTTACGATAGACGGCAAGCTTTATGTTTATGCTCCTTCTTATTTTGCTGACAGCAATTACGGTTTAGCCGGTCTTACCGATTACACTGCGAGAAACGCAAATATCAATAAATTGAAGGGCAACGTTGCGGCGATGCTCATTGTTGCCGGCGTGTTGAGCGTTTCCGCACTCATTGCCTACGCTTACTGGAACGGCAACCGCAATGTTCACGGAAAATACAAATACAAGCTTGTAATGGATAAATCGGGCTCGATAAGACGCTCGAACGCCAATTTCAAAAAGACTTTCGCTTCTATTACCGAATTGCAGCCCGCTTCGGCGCTTGACAGAAGCAGTTACAGTCTTGTCAGACTTACGGCAACGGACGGAGATAAACTAATCGCAATGCGCCGCGGCGTAATCGGCAACAAAAACGTAACCGTTTATGCGGACGACGTGCTCAATGCCGAAGCGTTCGTACAGACGACGGGCGGCGGTATGGTGGGCGATTTGGAATCGTTCTCGTCGCTTTCGAAAGTATTCGAAGGCTTTGCGGCAAAAGGCAAGCGCACCTTGCTCGGCGTTATGACGATAGCCAATCTTGAGCAAATCAAGACGCTTTTCGGCAAGCAGATGGCGCAGGATATTCAGAAAGTCATAGTGAAAAAGGTACGCGACAAGTTTACGTATGTGTTCGAGCTGGATTTTGCAAATATAGGCGTAGCGTATCCCGACGGCAAAAAGCTCGATATCCTTATGACGGATCTAGAAGATATTTACCGTTATATTTCAGCGCCTATAACTATGGACGACAATCTGTTCACGATAGAACTGAAATCGGGTTTTGCCATGTGCGATTCGACGATGGAAAACCTCAACTTCGAATATGCAATGAAAGCGGCGGAAGCAGCCCGTCAGCGCGCAATCGACACAAAAATTTCGGATTATATCGTATACCACGAATCGCAGAAAAAGCTGTACGCAAAGTATTTCATAAAATTCGATATCAAGCAAATGCTTTCCGAAGGCGCATTCGAAATGGAATATCAGCCGCAGTACAACATTAAGCAGGAGCGCATAGAAGGCTTCGAAGCGCTTTTCCGTGTAAAAAAGAGCTGGAACGTCAACGTAGATACGTTCTCGTTCATAACCTACGCGGAACGTACCGGCGCGATGGTTCAGCTTGGTGATTTCATTTTCGATACCGGTATGCAGTTTGCAAAGCGGTTGGAAGGGAAGAACGTAACCGTTTCTCTGAACGTTTCGCCCGTTCAGCTGATGCAGGCGGGGTTCACGGAAAACTTTTTAAGGCTTTATAAAAAGTACGACTTAAAGCGCGGCTCTATTTGTGTGGAAATTACCGAAAGTTTCTTAATGACAAACTTTACGGAAACGCTGAAAAAGCTGGATATACTTACGGCGAACGGCATAGACGTGCATCTGGACGACTTCGGAACGGAGTATTCCTCGCTGCTGTACATAAAGAAATTGCCTATTTCCACAATAAAAATCGATAAAGAATTCGTCAAAGACGTTTTGGAAAGCAAAGAAAGCCAGGCAATTATCCGCTTCATTACGAGCATAGCAAAGCTTTTAAACCTGACTACGATTTGCGAAGGCGTGGAAACCACGCAGGAATTCGACATTTTAAACTATCTGGAATGCGACACTATACAGGGTTGGTTAATCGGCAAGTCGATGAAGCCCGACGACGCATTCGCCATAGTGGATACTTTTGACTATAAGAAAGTTGTTGCGGCTCAGAAAGCTAAAGCTAAAAAAGCATAAACATATTATATAATTCAGGTAAAAGGGAGGGAAGCGCAATGTTATTATCACTGCTTGAAGCAGAAGATTCGCTTAACCTTGATACGGGCGTATATATATTATTGATAGTACTGTTTGTCGTTTTCAGTATAGCGGCGAGCATATTTCTGTTTTTCGGAATTAAGAAGGACAGAAACAGACTGATTGCGGAAAAGTACAAAATCCGTCAGCTTGACAGAATCGGTTTCGAGGAAATGTTAAAGCATAAATACGAAATTGCGCGCGACGACACGCATTTTACCGTAATGCTTTTGCAGATTGACGATATTGCGAATATGAAAACCTCGCTCGGCGAGCGTCAGACAAAAAAAATCACGGAAACGATAAAGGAAAGACTTATCCGCGTAATTCCTCACGGCTCTAAAATCTGCGATTATGACGACGACAGAATCGCGCTGTATATCGAAGAGCATATGGACAACACAGGTATGACCAACGTTGCGACCGTGTGTATCTCTGAATGTAACAAGACGATAACGTTGCTTACCCGTGCAAAACTTATCGTAAACGTAAATATGGGTATAGTGAGCAATAACGAATTCAGCGCCGACGCCGTTGCTATGCTCCAGAATATGGAGATAGCACTTGCAAATGCGAAAAAGGGCGGCTTGAACAAGTTTGCAATCTACTCCGAAGAGCTTGCGGAAATGCAGACGGAGGAATACAAGCAGTATCAGGAAATAAAAGAAGCGATAAAAGAGCACCAGTTCACGCTTTTCTATCAGCCTATTTACGACATAAACGCAAACAAAGTAATCGGTTATGAATCGCTTGTGCGCTGGAGTCATCCCACGCTCGGCATACTTTCGCCCGATAAATTCCTGCCCATTATGGAGCAGACGGGCGATATAAACTGGATAGGCGGCTGGGCGTTTGAAGAGCTTTTGCGCTGTCAGACAAAGCATATAAAGGAAAATCCGCAGGACAGCGAGCTGGTATTCACTATAAATCTTTCGCCTAAACAGCTTATGTACCCGCACTTAGCGGAAGAATTCCGCAAGATATACAAGCGTTTCAAAATTCCCGCAAAGAATATCTGCATGGAAATAGTAGAGTTTGCTATGTTCGATAAAGTGCCGGAGGTAAGTTCGAATATACTCAAGCTTACGCAGATGGGCTTTAAGATAGCAATCGACGACTTCGGAC
>CAZACR010000108.1:0-4632 GCA_964483715.1 uncultured Clostridia bacterium | reverse complement strand
TAGCCCAAGCCCTTTAAATATTCATATATTATTTCAACTTTTTCATCATCGCAATCTTCGATAAAAACCGTCACTCCGTTTTCGGAAATTTTGCCGTCTTCAAACGTTACGGCGACGGTACATTCGCAGTCTATTTCAAGGTTACTATGCAGTTCGTTTTCAAGCTGTTCGGATTGCGTCTGTGAATACACATTGCAGATATATTCATAGTCGGCGAGCTCCTTTTGCGTTGTTTTTGTAAAATCGAAAACTTGCGTTACGGGTTGCAGCAGCACGCCGATACAGACGAGCCGAAGAATAAAGTTCACGCTTTTATTGAGTTTTCCGTCCGGTATGATAAAGCTGACTATAACAGTCAGAAAAATCACGCCTGCGGCGGTTAGAAGATACGCCGTCATATAAAACTATTCGCCGAATTTATTATCAGCATTACCACAAGCAAATACATAAACGCGACAGTCAGTATGCCTGCAATCAGATATTCAACGTCTTTAGAAAGGTCGGCAAAAAGCGAATAATTGATTTTTTCTCCGAGCGGCTGCACAATCGCTCCGCAAACCTTCAACATTATGGAAAAAGCGGCAAGAAGCAAAACTGGCTGTATAATTTCCGAAAGCAGCATTATTATTCCCAATACCCCGACCGAACTGCGGACTATCGAACCTGCCATTACCACCATATCCACTCCGGCGGACAAAAAATTGCCGACTATGGGGACGGAATTGCCGACAAGATATTTTGTAACCTTGAAGAATATACCGTTGAACAGCGACGAAGCCGAACTCTGAACGGTTATAAAAAGTCCGAATACCGCAACGGTCAAGCCGATAACCCATTTCATAACGGATTTTATCAGCGAGGAAACGCCCGTAAAAGATATCTGCGGATTGAGTTTAGACATAAAATTGAGCAAAATTACCGCAATTGTGGCGGGAAAAATCAACCCGTTCACAATCTCTATCGCGCCGCTACTCAAAAATAATGCCGACGGCTGAAATACGGCACCCGAGGCCGAACCGCCCGTAAGCACGGTAAGCGTTATTAAAATCGGCGTTATTATTTCAACCTGCTTTCGTATTCTTACAATACATTGAGTAGCGGAACTGATTATGCTGACCAGCATAGACGACAATATCAGTATTATCAACGACAGACACGCCAACCTTATAGTTTTTGCGGTCGTTTTGCTCAGCACTCCGCCTTCCGCCCCAGAGCAAACCGCACACAGAATACTAATGGCAACAATTTGCGCAAATGCGGGAACTAACGATACTACTCCTTTGAATAAGATGGAAAGGATTTTGCTGACGTAGTCGGTGTAGTTTATTCCCAAATCTCCCGAAGCGAGGAACTCTACGATTTCTCTTGCGCTTTCGCCGAAACTGAAAACGTATTCGTTTCCGTATTGGCTTAAATAATCTTGTATTTCACTTAAATCCAAACCGTCGAGAATGGACGTAATGTTGTCCGTGAGGTTGGCTTCGTCGTCCGCAAATGCAGTAGCTGAGCCGCTAAGAAGCGCGAATATCAGCATAGTGCACAGCGCAATTAACGCAATTTTTATCAGGCGAGTTTTATTAACTTTATTATGACGTCGAACAGCGATTGCAAAATCGGTACGGACATCACGAATATCAGTAGTTTTCCGCATAAAATAAGCTTGTCCGCAATAGACTCGAACCCCAAATCTTTAACCGAGCTTGCCGTAAGCTCTATAATGTAACCTATCCCCACCGCTTTGAAAATAATTCTGATTACGGATTTGTCTATATTTGTCTGTTCCGTAAATTTCCTTATAAAGTCAAGACTTTCGGAAAGATAGTCGAAAGCGGTCAGCGCAATCAGGATACCTCCCGCCGTGACGCACAGAGGAACAAGGTCGGACTTGTGTGATTTTAAAATAAAAGCGCAAACGGCGGTTATTACCGCAACGGCGCATAACTGGAATAACTGCATCAGAATATATCAAACAGTTGCTTTATCTGCGTAAACAAGTCGCCTATCATTGCGATTACGACCGTAAGGACTATTATCAGTCCAACTAAACTTACAACCGTCGCTATGTCGTCTCTGTCCGATTTTTTCAGAATTTGACATATTATTGTTACTATAATGCCCACTGCGGCAATTTTAAATAAAATACTTATATCCATTTTCAAGCGAGCAGTACGGCGACCAGAATGCCAACCATTATTGCAATTTTTATATATAGCGCCCCGTATTTTTTATACGCGGTTTCGCTATCGTCTTTATACTTTTTTAAAAGTTGTTTCCTTTCGTTTAAATAATCCACCTGAGAATACGCGTCCGTGCAACCTATATTAGATATGTAAGTTTGCAAAAATTCTTCTTCGTCGCCTTTTAATACTTGGTTTCCGTCCAGAACGGCTTGCACGTATTCGTAACCTGATGCTATTTCTTTTACTTTATTTCTGCCGTATTTAAGTTCGAGCAATAGCTTTTCGTTGAATTCGTAAAACTGTGCAAACACCTTCATATTTTTCTTTTTATCGTTTGTCAGTATAATTCCCAGCAACGCCGACAGTATCACAATTGCCGATAATATTAAAAGCTTTATCATAAACGACCGCCTGCTTGCATATTCCCGTCAGCTCTACGAAACAATCGAACGGTAATACGGAAAGTTTGTCTTTATCCGCAACGTGGGTTGAAGCAAAAACTTTTATTTTGCAGTCTGCGGCGTATTTGACTGCGGTAAAATCGCTATCGCCGTAAAGCTCGTCGCATATCAAAACGTCGGGCTTCATTACCCTGATTGCGTTATAAAAACCGCTGAGTTTGTCCGCACCGCGAACCACGTCGCTGTTCATACCCAAATCGAACCCTAAGCTATCGCCGTTGGTTGCGGAAAGCTCGTATCTTTCATCGTAAACAAGCACGTTATGTCCGAGGTTTTGTCCCGCTTGTCTTGCCATATCGCGTAAAATGGTCGTTTTTCCGTAACCGGGAGGCGAAAAAATTAGCGTGGCTTGCGGGTTTATTTTCGTCAAAACCGAATAGATTTGACTTGCGCAACCTTTTGCGTCGTGCGGTATACGGATATTCAACGAAGTAGGTTTATGTACGGTTTTAATTTTACCGCCGTCGGTTACGTATTCACCGCCGATACCTATTCTTATTCCACCGTCTACCGTTATATACGCGTTTTTTAATTGCTCGGTATAAGCGTAAATGCTTCTTTCCATAGCGGCGTTTAGGACCTCTTTCAATCCGCCGCACTTCAATGACGAGCTTTTGCTTTCCGTTACGCCGTATGCTCCCAAAAATGAATACTTTCCGTTATATTCAATAATTACAGGCTGTCCTACCCTCAATCTGATTTCGCTTAAAAAATTGCTATTAAGATTGTCCAGCGCCCGTCTTATATCCGTCGGAAGAAACCCAAGCGTCATATTATAATTTATAAAACCTGCTGAAAAAGTAGAACACGGGGCATAAAAAAATAACCGCCGAAGCGGTTATTTTCTTATATTGTATTTACTTGTTATTTCGTATAAGAACCGAGCAACGTGAGCGTGTCCGATATATAATCGTTCAGCTCTTCGGGCGTCAGTTTTTTGAACGACAGCAACGCGAGCGAATAAATATATTTTGCGACGAATTTCTGTTTTTCATCGTCGAGCGACTTGATATTGCCTACGATAGAGTTAGCCGTGTTGACTATCAGCGTTAAGCCCATCTTGTCGTCCGTCATTCCGTAGAATTGACCCATCTCCGAATATCTTCTCATATACTCTTCAACGTTGATAATCGCGGGCACGTCGCCGTTTTTGAGCTGTTGCGTAACGATTTTAACGTGTTCGTCATTTATAGCGTTTTTGAAGATATCAACTAAAACGCTGTCTTCCGCACCGCTCTCGCCTTTCAGAGCACCGGCAACGTCGGCGTCTATTCTCATAAACTTGACTTTATCGGGAATTTTATACTCGACAAAGCTTATGAAATGCGGGTCGATAAACGTGTCGCAAGTCAACGCGTTCAACCCTGCATCCTTAAACATTTTAACGTACTGAGCCTGCTGCTGTGCGTCTGAAACATAGTAAACGGTTTCGGGTTTGCTGTCTTTCTTGTCCTTTTCTTCGGTTTCAGTGGTATTTTCTTCCGTTTTGCCGAGGAATTCATTTAAACTCTTGTAATTGCCTTCGATATCTTTCCAGATAATAATGTCCTTAACTTTATCGTAGAAATCGTGTTCCTTAATACAGCCGAATTTAACAAAGTTAGCCAAATCGCTCCAGCACTCTTCATATCTGCTGCGTTCTTCTTTAAACAACGCAGTGAGTTTGTCCGCAACCTTTTTAGTAATATATTTGGAAATTCTCTGCACCTGTCTGTCGTTCTGCAGGAAGCTGCGCGATACGTTGAGCGGAATATCGGGGCAATCGATAACGCCGTTTAAGAGCATAAGAAATTCGGGAATTACTTCTTTTATATTGTCGGCAATGAAAACCTGGTTGCAGTAAAGCTTGACTTTTCCGCGTTCCAGTTCTACCTTATTCTTAACCTTGGGGAAATAGAGAATGCCCTTTAACTTGAACGGGTAATCCATATCGAGGTGCACCCAGAAAATGGGCGGTTCGTAGTCCATAAACGTATCGGTATAGAACTCTT
>CAZACR010000107.1:0-4664 GCA_964483715.1 uncultured Clostridia bacterium | reverse complement strand
GTCTGTAAGCGTTCAGTTCGTCCAGGTGCGGAATAAGCGGAATCGGGTTTTTGGTACAAAACGCAATGCAGTCCACTACGTCGGGCGAAAGGCTGTACTTTGTAACCTGATTAGGATAGTAAGGGTTGCGCACGTAGACGAACCCTTCACGAATTCTGTTAAGAAACCATTTTGAGTAGAACGCGGGTATATCCGTTCTCATTCCGGTAGATATAATCATAATGTTTATCCTATAATACAAGCAAAAAAGCTTGCTTGCAAGGGCATTTTTGCGACGTAGTGCAACGTATGGCTCTTATTTGCGTTAAGCAAATAAGATTGCGATAGCAAAACAAAAACGTAGTTTTTGTAAACCATGTAACGTTATAATACAAGCAAAAAAGCTTGCTTGCAAAGGTATTTAAACGTTGTGTTCAAACATCACCTTTGTTATACCACAGCGTCGGTCATCGTATAACCTTCGAGTGAATTTTCCTTTACCTGTATACAAATATATTTGATAGCGGTGTCGCCGGAAGCGAAAAACTGCCTCTTGGCGGCGGGGCTGATGCGTACGAAGTCGCCCGCAGTCAACGCGGTTTTTTCGCCGTCGATAACTGCATAGCCTTTACCTTCCAAAATTACGTAAATTTCTTCGTTCTGTTTGTGCGAATGAACGAAGGGTACGCTCGCGCCTGCGGGCAAAGCGTTAATGCTGATTTCCGCACCCGTCAGGTTCAATGCGTCGTGAAGTTCCGTGCGCGGTTCGTCTTTGATACTGATTTTGTTGTAATTACTCATAATACAACCTCCTGTGATTTTTGTCAGCTACACTGTAACAAAAACGGAAGGGCATTACAATAAAGTTACTTTTCTATTATCAGGTTATAGATTTGTAACTTAGTTTCTTTTTTGAACCATTGACTTTATATGCGCAATTTGCTATAATTAAAAAAATCTGAAAAGGGAGTAAACGTTATGCTGACGAGAGAAGAATTGCCCGAATGTCCCGTTGCTACGACCGTGCAACTGATAGGCAATAAGTGGAAGTTGCTGATAATACGCAACTTAGTTTATAAGGGGAAGCAGAGGTTCGGTGATTTTATAAAATCCATACCGGCGATAAGCAAGAAAGTATTGACCGATAATCTCCGCGCTTTGGAAGAGGACGGAATTATTGAAAGAGAGGTGTTTGCGGAAGTTCCGCCCCGCGTGGAGTATTCTTTATCCACGCTCGGCAAAACCTTAAAACCCGTTCTCGACGCAATGAGCGATTGGGGCACGGATTATAAAAAATTATCTTGATGATTTTTAAGAAATACTCAGCCAGACCATTAAAACGGCTATATCCGCGGGGTTAACGCCCGAAATGCGGCTGGCCTGACCTAAGGAACGGGGTTTGACTTTGTTCAGCTTTTCACGCGCTTCAAGGCGCAAACCCTGTATCTGTTCGTAGTCGCAGTCGTCGGGTAAAAGCTTATCTTCAAGCTTTTTAGCACGCTCTATCAAATCGGCGTTCTTCTTTAAATAACCCTCGTACCGCAAAAATATTTCCGCGGATTCGACTGCGCTTCGGTTAAATTCAAGCTCGCCCAGTTCGGCTGCTATTTCGACAAGCGGTATTCCGCGCTTAATCAAATCGGAAAAGGTAAGACCGCCGGCAGCCCTTTCGTAACCGTGTGCGGCAAGCAGTTTTTCCGTCTTGTCGGGGGTGAAAGAAGTCGTGCGCATAAACGTAACGGCTTGCTCGTATTCGTTCTTTCTATGCAAAAATTTAGCGTATCTTTCGTCGGTAACAAGTCCGCAGTCGTAACCCTTTTGGGTCAATCGGAAATCGGCATTGTCCTGCCTTAGTTCTATTCTGTATTCCGCGCGCGAAGTCATCATTCTGTACGGCTCTTCCGTGCCTTTGGTTACAAGGTCGTCAATAAGCACGCCGATGTACGCTTCGTCTCTGCCGAGCACGAGAGGTGGCAGTCCGCGCAGCTTCAAGCTTGCGTTAAGTCCTGCCATAAGCCCTTGAGCCGCGGCTTCTTCATAACCCGACGTGCCGTTTATCTGTCCTGCCGAGTACAGACCGCTGACCTTTTTGAATTCTAGCGTAGGGTACAAATCGAGCGTGTCTATGCAGTCGTATTCGATAGCGTAGGCAAAGCGCATAAAATCCGCGTGCTCCAAACCCTCCACCGAGCGGTACATTTCAATCTGCACTTCGTGCGGCATAGAGGAGGACATACCCTGCACGTACGCCTCAAGCGTGTTTTCGCCTTCGGGTTCTATAAAAATCTGATGCCGTTCCTTGTCAGCAAAGCGCACGACTTTGGTTTCGATAGAGGGGCAGTAGCGCGGTCCCGTCGACTCAATCGTGCCGTTATAAAGCGGCGAACGGTCGAGGTTGGAAAGTATTATTTCGTGCGTCTTTGCGTTGGTGTAACCGAGGTAGCACGGCATTTTGTTTTCGGGTGGATTTTCGGATATAAAAGAGAACGGTCCCACGTTATCCTCGCCATATTGCGGGGTTAATTTGCTTAAATCGAGCGTGCGGAAGTCCACTCTGGCGGGTGTGCCAGTCTTAAATCTGCGCACGGTATAGCCTAAATCGATAAGGTTTGCCGTCAGTGCGTTGGCGGGGGCAAAGCCGTTCGGTCCGCTGGAAGCAACCACGTCGCCCGTGATTGTGCGCGCGTTTAAATATACGCCCGTGGCGAGCACTGCGGCGCGGCAGTTGAGTACTCCGCCGTAAGTCGTTTTAACAGCTTTAACCTCACCGTTTTCGACAACGACTTCCGCCGCTTCGCCCTGAATTATGCGCAGATTTTCGGTGCGCTCGAGAACGCTCTTCATACGCGCGTGGTAGGCGCGCTTGTCCGACTGACAGCGCAAGGACTGAACCGCCGCACCCTTGCCGACGTTGAGCATTTTTATCTGCAATGCGGTAGCGTCAGCATTTACGCCCATTTCTCCGCCGAGCGCGTCTATCTCGCGGACAAGATGTCCTTTGGCTGTGCCGCCAATCGAGGGGTTGCAAGCCATAAACGCAATGCTGTCTAAATTGAGCGTGAGTATAGCGGTGGTAAGTCCCGTCCTCGCGGAAGCGAGCGCCGCTTCACAGCCTGCGTGCCCCGCACCTATAACCACCACGTCGAAATTTCCCAATAAAAATTCTTTCATATCAAAAAGTTTGCGCCCGGATTTCACGGGCGCGTTTGTGTTATTTTGTGAGTTAACTCCGTAATATGCAGCGGTTAACGTGTTATTTCTTTAAAATTATGTTCTTAATGTCGTCTATATCGTTCGCGAGTTTGTCGCTGACATTCATCATCTCTTCCACCTTATTGCGCGAGTAGAGAATGGTCGTGTGATTTCTGTCGCCCAGCTCTTTGCCTATCGACATAAGGGGGAGGGAGAGCAGTTCGCACATAAGATAGCAGCAAACCTGACGGGGCAGAACGAGTTCCTTTTTCTTGCACTTGCCTATAAGCTCGTGCTTGGTGACTTTGTAAAAACCCGTAACCGCGCTTATAATCGATGCGGGCGTAATCTCTTCCGATTCGCTTTCGGAAACGGCTTCGTGCAAAGCGTTCCGCGCAAGGCTGACGGTTATGGGCTGTTCGTGAAGCTTGCTCGCAAACACAACTTTGGTAAGTCTGCCTTCAAGCGTTCTCACGTCGTCGCCGCTGTTCTGTGCGAGGAACAAGAGCACGTCTTCGGGAACGATACATTTTTTTTCGAACGCCTTCTGTTTCAGAATGGCGATTTTCGTTTCAAGGTTGGGTGGCATTATATCGAATACCAGTCCGCCCGAGAAACGAGTGCGCAGACGCTCTTCAAGAGCAGTCAAATCGCGCGGAGGCTGGTCGGAAGTAATAACTATCTGCTTGCCCCTCGAAACGAGTTCGTTGAACGTGTGGAAGAATTCTTCCTGTACGGCTTTCTTGTTTGCGATAAACTGGATATCGTCGATAATCAGCACGTCGGCGCTGCGGTAATGCTGTCTGAGTTTATTCCCGCGTTCGCGCGCGTCGGGACCTTTTGCCGTGAACATCGTGTCGATTATTTCGTTGACAAACTGTTCGCAGGTCGCATATATTACTTTATATTGCGGCTTATCGGCGAGAATTTTGTTCGCGATAGCCTGAATTAAGTGCGTTTTGCCGAGACCCGTGCCTCCGTAGATGAAAAGGGGGTTGTAAATGCCCGCGGGGTCGCTCGCCACGTCTTTCGCCGCTTCTACGACGAACTGGTTGTTGCCTGCAACGAACGTGTCGAAAGTGAATTTCTTATTTAAGTTGTTGGGAACGTAATGCTCATCTTCTGGCGTAGCGTAGGAATAGTCGCGGTTGCCCTTAACCACAAGGCGGAAATCGGACACGCCGACGTCTGCGCGGATAATAGCTTCGCGCATTTTGTCCGCAAGCGAGTTCATAATCGACTGCGCAAAGTTTTCCGTAAGCGTTTCAAGCACTATGCATCTGCCGTCTATCTCGACGGGAACGAGCTTATCTATATAGGTCAAAAAGGGAATATGACTGATAGATTCGCGCATTTTTTCTTTTATGGGCTTATAAATAAAGTCAAGGTTTGAAGTATCTGCCATAATTTAACCTAAATCCTTTGTTTTTTTCGTTCGATGTGGTATAATTCATTATAATATAAAAAATCTCAAAATCAAAGTATTTTAAGTC
>CAZACR010000106.1:0-4669 GCA_964483715.1 uncultured Clostridia bacterium | reverse complement strand
TAAGGCAGGGAATACGCATTTCCTTGATAGAGCCCTTGGAAGAAATCTCTATGCATGTCTTGTAGTCGGGCTTAGCTTCGCCTTCGAGGATACCGGGGATATCTCTGAACTGCCTGCGCACTTCTTCAACCATATGCCTTGCGGCTTTCGCAACCGCCTGGATAAGCATACCCGAGAACATAAACGGAATTGCCGCGCCTACTATTGCGCCTGCAAGCGTCAGGGGGTTCATTACGTTGAGCATCAACTGCGATACCCATTTTTCCATTTCGAATATACTGTCTAATGATATTACGTTGAACGCGAACAGATAAGAGCAAAGCAGCGAGATGGTTGCAAACGATGCGGAACCGATTGCAAAGCCCTTGCCGATTGCCGCCGTGGTGTTGCCTACAGCGTCGAGCTGGTCTGTAATTTCACGAACTTCGGGGTCGAGGAAACTCATTTCCGCAATGCCGCCCGCGTTGTCGGAGATAGGTCCGTACGTATCAACCGAAACGGTTGCCGCAACGAACGAAAGCATACCGATTGCAGCAATGGATATACCGTACATACCGCAAACCATGTAAGAGCCTACGATTGCAACGCCGAGAACGATTACGGGAAGCATACAGCTTATCATGCCCGTCGCCATACCTTCCGTAATGGTGAGCGCAGCACCCTCTCTGGAAGACTTAGCAATGCCCTTTGTGGGCTTGTGGTCGTAAGAGGTGTAATATTCGGAAATCATACCGATAACTATACCTGCGATAATTCCGAGAAGCGCCGCTACCCAAGGCGAAATGTTGCCGATTTTAAAGCCGATCATCTTGAATACGGCGTCGTTAAAATCATTGCCTTTAAACATAAAGAAGCTTAACAGGAAGCAGGAAACAATGGAAATACCTGCGGATATCCACGTGGCTATGTTCAATTGCATATGTACGTTTGTCTTGGGACCGAGAGGTCTTAACAACAAATAGAAAATACCTATAAGACAGCCGAGCAAACCGCAACCTGCAAAAACCATAGGGAAGAGCAGCATCGTGCGCATTACCGTTTCGCTCGAAATAATGTGCTTTGCACACATCTCGCCTGAAAGAATTACGCCCGAAAGCATTGCGCCTACGAATGATTCCAGAAGGTCGCTCCCCAAACCTGCAACGTCGCCTACGTTATCGCCGACGTTATCTGCGATAGTTGCGGGGTTGCGGGGGTCGTCTTCGGGAATGTGCGCTTCCGTCTTGCCTACGAGGTCAGCACCCATATCCGCAGCCTTGGTGTAAATACCGCCGCCTACGCGGTTGAAGAGCGCGATTATCGAGCAGCCGAGAGCGTAACCCGAAAGGGTCATTGTAAATCCTGCGTCGAGTCCCGTCCAGTTCGTCCATATAGGAGTCGTCTTGCCGATTATATCGTCAATCTGGTGCAAACCCAGACCGAAGATAAGATATACTACGAGCGCGCCGCACAGAGCGAAAGCCGCAACGCAGATACCCATAACCGAGCCGCCCTTGAAAGCGACCTTTAAAGTCTTGCCGATGTCGCGCGTTTCGTTTGCCGCATTTGTAACTCGTACGTTAGCGTACGTAGCTATTTTCATACCCACGAAGCCTGCCGCCGCAGAAACAAGCGCGCCGATTACGAACGCTATCGCCGTCTGCCAGCTTACGAATACCGCGAGTATAACGGCAACAATCGAACCGATAATCGCAACGATTTTGTATTCGTACCTGATGAACGCATTCGCGCCGACGCGGATTGCCGCCGCAATTTCCTGCATTCTTTCGGTACCCTCTTTCAACTTTTTCGTGGTGAAATAGTTGAGAGCCGCGCAAGCGCAAGCTAAGATTACTGCCGCGCCTACTATGATTAAGAGCAATTCTATAACCATATTTTACCCCTTGTGAATTTATTTGCGACAATAATATCGCATTGTGAAAAAATATTACCATATTATATAAAAAATTGCAATATATTTTCACTTCTTTTTCATATTTATTATAATAAAGCGCCCCGCGGTAAATGCCGCGGGGCGCTAATATATTTATTAAAGTTTCCTACTTGTGCTTAGGAATTTTCGATTTTAGCCTTGCTGATGTCCGTAAGCGTATATTCGGTCTTTGCCAATTCAACGTTAGCCGTTAAGGACATTTTATACTCGCTATCTGTTCTAACATACGAGGAATAGCCGGTGGGCGATATTTGGGTATAACTAACTACGACTTCCGCGTTTACGGTTACGGATGAAACGGAATAATCGTCGCCTACGTTAAATACCAATTCCACTGCGCTGACCTCGGTGGTTTTGTCTTTGCCTATCGTTACAGTAACCTTGTCTTCGGTAACTGCTACGTACTGATCGAGCACACCCTTAACCATAGCTTTGATTTCGTCCATAGTAGGTGCTTGCTGGATACCGAATAAAGGAAGTATCTCGGCTAAAGTTAATTCGGAAACGGGCTTAGTCAAATTCGCACCCGTCATCTGAGCAAACAGCATTTTAAGTTCGCCGGAACCGAGAAGTCTTACAAGATATGCGTAAACGCTTTCGCCTTCGGTGGGCTGTGGAAGTGCGGCAAGAATCGCTTCTACCATCGAACCTTGGCTCGCTTCGCCCGCTGCCGCAGAGCTTGCGCTTTCAAGCATTTTAACCAATTCGTCAAAAACTTCCTTCGCGTCTGTTCCGTAAGTGAGAGAGTCTATAAGATTTTTAACGGGAGCTGCGCCGATTATATCACCAACCGTGGTGTTATCGTCGAGATTTTCTATAACTTCGAGAACTTCACTGTAAAGCTTATACGCAACCTTATTGAAATTAACGGTGAGCTTTTTATCCGCAAAAGTTACTCCGTCGTAAATTTTCGCAAGATTTATAATCGAGATTACGGAAAGCGTGTCTGCAGACGCGCCGCCTTCGGGCATCTGAGCGAGAAGCGCATCCAACTGTCCGAGCATATTATTTTGGGATAATGTGAGCGTAACATTGGAAAAATCGGTTATCTCTTGCACACTGTTTGTGTAATACGAAGCCCCGTCGCGCATGAAATTGTAGTTGTAATATTCTTGTGATACGGACGAGCCGTGCACAATCATATCCATTGCAAAATTTGCAAAATTAACCTTTTCCGTAACTGTAGAAGAGTTGCTGAAAGAAGCTTCTTTTTTCGTTTCGCCCTCAAGCATAACACCCTTATCATCGCAAGTGTAAGATGTCGTTTTGCTATTCGTGTTGATAGTAGCTTCGATACCCATTGCCTTAACCGACTGATTACGGGAAGCTTCTATTACCTTATTAACGTTTGCGTCAGTACTGCCGTCAACGCAAGCCGTCATCGCCGTCATGGAAAACGCCATTACTGTAGCGGTTAAGCCCATGATAATCTTGTGTAATTTTTTCATAATAATCTCCCTTTTGGTTTGAACCAAATTATACACGCACTGACCGTGTACAGCAAAATAGTACCACCTTACCTTGCCCGCGTCAAGCGCATTTTATCTTTATTCTATAATACTCAGCCGTTTACTTTGTTTTATGTGTGAATTTTCGCGGTTTTTCGATACAGGTTTATAAACAATTAGCTAAATTTTTTCAAACGGGTATTGAAAAGTGAACTATTGCGTGGTAAAATATAGCCGTAATATTATTTTTATGGGGGAAAATTATGAAAGATTGCAACTGCGGCTACTGCATGCGCGGCGAGCTGCTTGAAAAATTCGGAATTTATATCTGCGATTTGGAAGTTTCTTCGCTTATTCTGTTCAAAGAGCAGTCCAAACCCGGCAGATGCATAGTAGCGTACAAAGACCACGTAAGTGAAATCGTCAATATTTCCGACGAAGAGAGAAACAAGTTCTTTGCCGACGTAAACCGTGCCGCGAAAGCCATTCACGCGGTGTTCAAGCCCGACAAGCTCAACTACGGTATGTACGGCGATACGGGCTGTCATCTGCATATGCACCTCTGCCCCAAATACAAGGGCGGCGACGAATGGGGCGGAATTTTCCAGATGAATCCGCAAAAGACCTTCCTTTCCGACGACGAGTACGCGGAAATGATAGAGAAAATCAAAGCAGCATTATAAGGAGAATTTATGGCTCATAACGTAATTGCGGAGGCAAAGCGCTGCCTCAACTGTAAAAAACCGCTGTGCAGAACGGGTTGTCCTATCAACACTCCCATTCCCGACTTTATCCAGACCTTTTTAAAGGGCGATATCGAAGAAGCGGGCAGAATGCTGTTCGACAACAACCCCCTTTCCGTCGTTTGCTCGATTGTTTGCAACCACGGCAACCAGTGCCAGGGTCACTGCGTGCGCGGCATTAAGGGCGAACCCGTTGAAGTTTCCACGATTGAAAACTTTATTTCAGAAAGATATTTGGACAGCTTAGTGCTGACCAAGGGCGAGAGCAACGGCATTAAGGTAGCCGTAATAGGCGCAGGTCCTGCGGGCATTACCATTTCGATAACCATGGCTCAGCTGGGTTACGACGTAACCGTATTTGAGAGCAAAAACGATATCGGCGGCGTACTGCGTTACGGCATACCCGAATTCAGACTGCCCAAGTCAATCGTTGACAGATACAAGGCGATTATGCTCCGCCTCGGCATAAAGATTAAATTCAACGTAACAATCGGCAAGGCGTTCGGCGTGGAAGAGCTGTTCCGCGACGGCTTCAAGGCGATTTC
>CAZACR010000105.1:0-4717 GCA_964483715.1 uncultured Clostridia bacterium | reverse complement strand
TCTTCGTCTTCGATATCTTCGTTCTGATAGAATTCGAAAACCTCTTCCAAAAGATTTTCGTCCTCGATAGGCTCTAACATCTGCTCCTCTTCCTTATAGCGGAAAATAGCGACCTCGTCGTCCGCGATAGCGTCGTTGGGTTCGGCGGCAAGCAGTAGCGCGTACTTCTCACCTTTGTATTCCGTTACGTCCAACAGTCTGAATTTGATAACGTTGCCGTTATCGTCGATAAGCTCTATAAGTTCCTCTTCTTCGGTTTCGTTCAAGTCCTTTTCGTCTGCCATAATTCACCTCATTATTTATTTTTTATTGTTTAATCTGGAAAGATATCCGTCTAAAATGTTAGCCGCAGCTAAGGCGTCCACGTAGTTTTTGCGCTTTTCCCTGCGCATACCTTCGGAAATGAGCACCTCGTGCGCCATAGTGGTCGTGAACCGCTCGTCCTCAAGAATAACGGGCACGGGGCATACGGCTTTAAACTCGGTTAAAAACCGCTCGGTCTTTCTGGTTTGCAGCGCCTCGCTACCGTCGAAATTTACGGGCAGACCGCATATAACCGCCGTTGCGCCCTTTTCTTTGACGATATCGGCAAGCGCCTTCAAGTCGGTTTGCAGATTTTTGCGGAAGTACGTGAACGACGGCAAAGCATACGTGTTGAACGGGTCGGAAACCGCGACGCCTATGCGCTTATCGCCTATATCGAAAGCAACGTATCTTTCCACAAAACACTCCTTTAATCTCGATTTGCCCCTATATTATATCACGGCACAAAATTTTTTACAATAATATTTAGCTATAAAAGAGAAAACGGCGCGGCAAGAAAAACTTGCCGCGCCGTTTTTTTTGACCGACGGAAAAAATTATTCGTCGTCGGAAGAGCCGCTCTCGCCGCCCATACCGCTTTCGCCGAGCTTCTGGTCGATATACTGTTCCGCCTTCGCCATTAAATCTTCCTGATTTTTCTTGACGAGGTTTCTCAGCTTGCAGTTATTGGCAACTAAAAGAGCGCCGCCTGCCATACCAATGGCAAGACCTAAGATAAACTTTTCCATATAACTCCCCTCGGGGCTTTGATGCGCCCCTCTGCTAACAGTATGAGAGTATATAAAAAACTTATGACTGTAAATTTTTTACTTGAAGTTTAAGAAGGAAATTTTCGTCCGTTAGCCTTTTTATCACTGCGGAAAGGCGTTTGTTCTCTTCCTTTAAGCTGTTTGCGAGTTCGTCGTAGAGAACGTTAATTCTGTCCTCGATAGCCTTGCGCCCCTCGTCGGATACGCTGTAACCGCATTCTTTCATAAGCCTTTCAATCCTTTCGGGCTGCTTAGCCATAACGTTGCGGTACTTGTTCTGATAGCGCAGCATAAGCTTATCGTCGCCGCGTGAAAGGTTTAAAACCGCCTTGCGTACGGAAATGCCCTTGCTCTTCTGAGCCAGGATTGCACGCAGAATTTTATCCGTTTCCTCCTCGGTAAACGGCTGAACGTCCTCCGCCTTCAAGTCCGTACCCGCGAGGATTTTTCTGACTTCCTCGTTGTCCGTACTGCGAAGCAGCGCGTAGTAATAATTGCGCACGCTGCCCTTAGCTCTGCCCGAACGCGCGGCGTACTCCTCGAAAATTCTCGTCAAGCTCTTGCCCTGACCTCTGCCGTCGCATACGTATTTAACCAAACTTTCCGCTTCGTCCTTGGTGTAGCCGTTAATCTTATTCATAACCGCCTCCTGAATTATAAAATTTATTTGCTACACTGTTATTGACATAAAAAATTTTTTTAATACATTTAATAACAATATGAGAATTTATTTTATTTCGTCGCGGACGGCGGGGCTGAAGCTGGACGGAATTTATGCCGGAATAATTGACAGCTTCGAGCGGTTTTTCGATATGGACGAAAGCGCGGACGTTCTCGTAGAGGTCGTGCCCGACGCAGACGCCGAGCCGCTCAATTTTTTTATCAACCGCGATTTTTTTGCTAATCCGCCCGAATTTGCCGACGTGTACCTTACGGACGGCGACGCGGTTATCAGCCTTACGCGCTACAGGCAAAAGGACGACGGAATAAAAGTTATAGCCCAGACGCGGTTTTCGGGCGGTCTCGCCACTCTGATTATAAACGGCGGAACTCCCTGCCTCATCGTAGAGGGCAAGACGACGGAAAGTTTTTCGCTCTCCCGCGAGTTTGCAAACGCTACTCTTACCGAAAGCGCGATAGGCGGGCTGCCCGTACTTATCGTTGAAGGCGAAAAGTGCTTAACCGTGATATCTGAAAGCGGAAAACGGGTATTCTACAACCCCTGCGAAAGCTGGAAAGTCGGTCAGCGACTTGAAATTACGGTTGCGTTTTCCACCTGCGCAGGCTGCAGGGCGCATTGCGCATTTTCCTACGACGGCAACGAAATGAAGCTTGTGGAAAGCCGAACCGAGGAAACGAAAAAGCCCGACGACGAGGTTTTACACTTTGCCTTTTTCGAAAGCGTACTCACGCGCGCCGACTGCACGAAATACCTTTGCGAAGAGCTTAAACCGCGCGCGAACGATTTGACTTCCTTTCTTGGCGAATTTGTGGACGTGAGTATTCCTCCCGAAAAATTTTACTCCGCGCACCCCGATATCCGCGCTCCCGAAAAATGCGCGGCAGGGCTTATCTATCCGCGCTCCCGCAATCTTTTTCAGATAAAATACTTTGCCGTGGAAAAGCAGAACGGACTTATAACCAACATTTACGAGGTTGAAAATCAGTCGGGATAATTTGACAGAGAGTTACACTCGTGTTAAACTTAAACCGTAATGAACGGAGAAAATGAAAAAATCCCGACGGGGCGGTTTGCACCCACGCCGAGCGGCGAAATGCACGCGGGCAATCTTTTATGCGCGTTGCTTGCTTACCTGTCCGTAAAAAGTGTCGGTGGAAAATTTTTGGTACGCATAGAAGATTTGGACGCGGACAGATGTCCGCGAAGCAGCGCTGAAAAAATTCTCGACACGCTGGACAAGCTCGGATTAAACGGCGACGAACCTCCCCTTTGGCAGAGCGAACGCGAAAGCGTGTACCGCAATATAGAGCAAGAACTGAATAAAAAAGTTCGGGTATATCCCTGTTTTTGCACTCGCGCGCAGTTGCATGCAGCGGAAGCGCCGCGTTTAAGCGACGGGGGCGTTATTTATTCGGGTGCGTGCCGCA
This sequence comes from uncultured Clostridia bacterium, assembly GCA_964483715.1. Taxonomy (GTDB): domain Bacteria; phylum Bacillota; class Clostridia; order Christensenellales; family Borkfalkiaceae; genus Coproplasma. Next base: position 1,535 of record CAZACR010000105.1, on the reverse strand, counting down.
ATCTGACGGATGAGCAGATAAAGCAAAAAAGCGCGGCGCGTAAGCCCTGCTACCGCGTGGAAGTGCCCGACGAAGAGATATCATTCGTAGATAAAATTGCAGGAGAAACGTCGCAGAACCTGAAAGACGGTTGCGGAGATTTTATTTTAAGGCGCAGCGACGGGGTGTACGCATATCAGTTTGCCGTTGCCGTAGACGACGGCGAAAGCGGCGTTACGGAAGTCGTGCGCGGAAACGATTTACTTTTTAGTACTCCGCGCCAGATTTGGCTTATGCGGCTTTTGGGCTACAGTGTCCCCGATTATTACCATATTCCGCTTGTTTGCGACGGTACGGGGCGCAAGCTGAGCAAGAGCGAGGGCGACAGCGCCGCACGGCTTGTGCAGTCTTATCCGCGCGAACGCGTGCTGGGTTTTCTCGCTTATTCGGCAGGGCTTATAGAGAGCAACCGCTCCGCCTCCCTTACCGAACTTACAGAGTGCTTTTTGTGGGATAAAGTGCGCAAGGACAAAATTCTTCTCGATAAAGATTTATTGATATAAATAAAAGCGTCAGCCGATATTCGGCTGACGCTTTTTAATTGTCGTTGTTTTTCACGTATTCGCGCATCATATCCATTGTCGCCTGCGATATGCCGTGTTCCATTTCGCAAGCGTCCATATCCGCGTCCGCGGTGTTCACGCCGTGAAGCTCCAAAAACCTGCGGATAACGCAGTGCTTGCAGTACACCTCTTCCGCATAGGTTTTGCCCCCGGAAGTAAGGCGGATGTGCAAGCCGTCCCACTGAATATATCCCTTGCTTTCGAGAAGTTTTAACGCCTTTTGCACGGCTGGTTGCGACACGCCCATTTTGCGCGCCACCTCCACCTGATGCACGTATTCCAACTGCTGTGACAGCAATAATATTGTCTCTAAATAATCTTCCGCAGACTGATTGTGTTTCATAATACCATTATACAACTTTCAGGTTAATTGTCAATAGCGGATTACTCGCCGTCTCCTGCGAGAAGCCGCTCGCGCTCGGCAACTGCAAGCGCTTCCGTCATCTCTTCTATATCACCCATAATAAAGCTGTCGAGCGAGTACAGCGAAAGCCCTATGCGGTGGTCGGTCACTCTGCCCTGGGGGAAGTTATAGGTGCGGATACGCTCCGACCTGTCGCCCCTGCCGACGAGCGATTTGCGGTGAGCGTCCTGCTCACTGCGGTTTATTCCGCTGTAATAATCGTAAAGCCTGGAACGCAGTACCTTATACGCCTTGTCCTTGTTTTTAAGCTGGCTGCGCTCGTCCTGACAGGTTACCACTATACCCGTGGGAATGTGCGTAAGCCTTATTGCGGTTTCCGTTTTATTGACCTTCTGACCGCCCGCGCCCGACGAACGGTAAACGTCCACGCGCACGTCCTCGTCGCGTATTTCCACGTCTACGTCCTCCGCTTCGGGAAGTACCGCAACCGTCGCGGTGGAGGTGTGCACTCTGCCCTGCGATTCCGTTTCGGGCACGCGCTGAACGCGGTGAACTCCGCTCTCGAACTT
>CAZACR010000104.1:0-4720 GCA_964483715.1 uncultured Clostridia bacterium | reverse complement strand
GGCGCTCCTTGGGGAGCGCCGCTTTTTACATTTTTTAACAATTTCCAGAATTTGGAAGTAATTATTTCACAAAAAGTGAATAAATTTCACAAAGAATATTTAAAATTCGTATTGACAGTATGAAAAACGTCTGTTAGTATGAAGACAGGCGATATGTCGAAACGCGTCGAAATTTGACCCGCATGCGGGTTTCCTGTTGCAGAGCAACAGGAAACAAAAATTTTAAATGTCTGCGGAAAAATATTTCAAGCGTTTGGCAACCGTCCGAGGGCAATTCTTCACCCGAGGCGGCATCGTCAAAAAATAAAAGGGGAAAAATAAATGAAGAAGAAAAAACTATTATGTTCCGCCGTTGCTCTCGCTACGTGCATACCTATGCTTGCAGGCTGTACCGGCGGAAATACCACAGGAGGGGGTACGGACAAGTATACCGTAACCTATTACGACAGCGACGGCACTACGGTGCTGTTGGAACAGTCGGTATCGCCTAACGGCAAAGCGTACGACTGGTCGCCCAGTAAGGACGGATACGAGTTCGTTGACTGGTACACGACTTCGGGTATGACCGTTCCTTACGACTTCTCTACGGCTATAAATTCCAATGTAAGCATTTATGCTAAATTCGGAACAAAACAAAGCGAACCCGTCAAGTATTCCGTAACGTATTACGGTTACGAAGACGAAAAGCTTATGTCGCAGACCGTATACGCTAACGGCAAGGCATATGCTTGGACGCCGACCAAAGACGGCTACGAGTTCAAGGGCTGGTACTCTGCAAACGACTATAAGACGGAATTCAATTTTGACACTTCTATATCTGCTGATATGGGCTTATATGCAAAGTTTGAGAAGCAGGAAGAAGTAAAGCAGTTCCCCGTAACTCTTGCAAAAGACGGCAAGTCGTTCACCTACGGCTATGACGGCGACGAAAAGACGGTGGAAATTAACGAAAAAGCAATTTACGTTGACGGCAGACTTTCCGACGAGGAAATCGAAGGCTTCGAAAACGTTTACAATTCTTTCAAACAGGCTATGGACCACCTTGTGGACGGTACGGAAGCCGAGCCTATGAATATGTATATCGCACCGTACGTTTACTGGATTCACAATCCCGATTCTACCGAAACTAAGGACGCATTCGGTATCGTTAAATCCTGTCAGAACCTGCATATTACGGGTCTAACGGACGATGCGAGAAACGTTGTTATCGCCGGTAACTACGGTCACGATGAAGGTTATGTCGGCGGCAACTGGACTATGTTCAATATCACCGGCGACGGACTTAATCTTAAAAACCTTACGTTCGGCGATTACTGCAACGTTGACTTGGAATATCCTTTAAATCCTTCGCTGAACAGAGCTAAGAGAACAAACAACGTTACGCAGGGACAGATAGCTTCGTATAACGGCGACAAGCTGTATGCGGAAAACGTGCGCTTTGTAAGCAGGCTCAATATGATGCCCTTCAACAACAGCAAGCGTGCGCTTTATGTGAACTGTCATCTCGAATCCACCGACGACTCGCTCAACGGTTCGTCTAAAGCGGTTTACGTGGGCTGTGACTTCGAATTCTACAGCTCCAAGCCTTGGGGCGGCTCTTCGGGCGTAACGCTTCTCGGCTGCAAGATGAAGATATGCCACATCAACACGGGCGATACCGTTACCCAGTATCTTTCTAAGATGTCGGGTCCTTACACGCTCGTTGACTGCGAATATACCGACGATTATACGGTTCCCGTAAATATCGGCTGGTCCGACGTAAACGGCTCGACGTTCAGGAGCTATTATTCCAACGTTACCCGTAACGGTCAGCCCATTAAAATGGATACTGGCGGAAAGCGCCCCGATACCGGCGTCGATATCACGGGTACGGAACTTCTGAAAGCTTATAAGCTTACGGATACCGACGGCAAAACTATATATAACGTTTACAACCTGTTAAGAGGAACTGACGATTGGGACCCTCTCGGACAGAAAGAAAAGGTTACGGCGTTGGGAGCTACGGACGTTGCGACGAATATATCCGTCAGTGCGGATAAGCGTACTTTGGAATACGGAAATACCGCTTCGGATACGGCAGTTCTCAGCTATAAGTTAACAGGACCTCAGAATACCCAGTACACGTCCGACGTGACCTGGTCTTTGGAAAACAGCGAATACGAAAAATACGTTACGCTCACAAAGGAATCGGACGGCAAGTGCACGGTAACTCTTAAAGAAGAATTAAACAATCAGGACGAAACTTTAAATGTCGTGGTAAACTGCACATCGGCTATGGGACACGAAGCGGCTGTAGAGCTTACCGTTAAACCTTCCGTTATTGCGGCTCCCGCGTTTACTACGCAGCCTACGATTTCACAGGCGGCTAACGGTTCGGCAACGGTTGATTACGTTCTTGACCTCGGTACGAGGGCGGATATGTCCAGAATAAGCTGGTACGTATGCGACGACGCCGAAGGAACCAATCCCATTGAAGTAGCCGTAGGAAGAGGCAATATGCCTTTGAAGTCTATCAAACTTACGGACGCTTACGTGGGTAAATTCCTTAAAGTTAAAGTAGAAAGCAAGCATATCCGTTCGAATTACGGTACGCCCGTAGAAGTTGTTTCTTCGGCTGCGGTTACTGCCTCCGGTATAGAAAAGAGCAATAAGCTTACGGTCGATATAGACTCGTTCTCGACGGCGGCGCAGACGCAGGCTATCCAGGGCTTCTGGACGGTTGACGGTTACAAACCCGCAGACGTTGATACTGGCTGGATTCCTTACGGCGCAGATGCTGTAGACAGCACGACAAAGCAGAATTGGAACGGTACGGCAAACGTTAACGCATGGGCTTACGGCACAGGCGCGAAGAACGGCGTACTCGATTACACCGGTCTTTATCAGACTCAGCGCGGCGCGCGCCTTATGTATACCGCAAAGGGTGAAAGCTTCGGCGATATGAGCGCGACTATAAAAGTTGCTCCCGGTAAAACGGCTTCGCAGGGCTTCGGTTCGTCCAACCAGTATATGGATATAATGATTAAGTATGATACTACTAATCTTACCGGTTACGGACTCAGAATTTACCGCTCGAGCGGCGACTCCTGCAAGTTTGCGCTTATCGAGTACAATGCGGGAACGGCTAAACTCATTTCCGAATCTATCGAATCTTCGTGCTATCTCACCGAATGTACCATAAAGGTATGGACGGAAGGCACGACCTTGAAGGCAACTGCGGAAACTACGAAGCCTCAGCCTCAGACCGCTATAGACAAGGGCTATGCGGAAAAAGTTTCGCTTAGCGCGACTATTACCGCAAACACCGACGGCGGCTTCTGCTTACAGCACACGGGTACGGTAGGCGATAACGTAACCTATATCGGCGCTATCGAGCTGGAGTGGAAAAACTAAATAAACAAAACCTTTAAGGTTGAATAAAAAGAGAGCCGACGTGCTAAGCGCGTCGGCTCTTTTTATGCGTTGGTACGTATATATGCGGCGGTTAAGGCGCAAATTTTTAACTTTCTCGGAAACCTTTACCGAGTATTTCGTTTGCGTCTGTGATAATTACGAATGCGGTTTTGTCTACGTCCTTAACCTTGGTTTTAAGCTTTAAGGCTTCCATTCGTTTGCATACGGTTATCATAACCGTCTTTTCGTTGCCGGTGTATCCGCCCGTGGCTTTGTAACTTGTGTAGTCGCGTTTCATCACGTTGAGTATGTAGTCGCTTACAAGTTCGGGTGCGGAAGTTATGATTGTAATATATTTGGTCTTGCCTATGTTTTCGATTACGCCGTCTACTATGAACGCCTTTGCGAACAGACCCAAAAGCGAATACAAACCTGCCTGTGTGCCGAATAGGAATGCGCAGCAAGCTATCGCGAAGTCGGTTACAAGCAAGGCTTTGCCCGTATCGAGCTTAGTGTACTTTTTAAGTATCAGCGCTATGATGTCCGTGCCGCCCGAAGAAGCTTTGCAGTTGAACATAATCGCACTGCCTATACCCGTTAAAAGCATTGCGTAAACAAGCTCCATAAACGGCTGGTTTGTCAGCGGTCCGTTCAACGGTAAAAGATATTCCAAAAGCATATTCTCCGCCGAGTAGACGAGGGAGCAGTACAGCGATTTGAAAATTACGCCTTTGCCGAGAAATATCAATCCTATGAGCAACAGCGCAACGTTGATTATCATAACCAGCGTGGATTGATTTAACGGTATATAGTCCGCAAGTATTATGGATATACCGCTTACGCCGCCCGTTGCGAAATGGTTGGGCGCTTTGAAAAAATATACGCCCGTGGCAACGCATAACGTGCCTACGTTGAGCAATATCCAGTACTGAATGTGTTGCCATACGCTTTTTTTTTCTTTGGGCTTTTTTGTTTTGACAGGAACAGTCGGCTCCGCCGCAGGCTGTTCTCCGCAGGCGTCGGGCGCGTTTTTTTCTTCGCCTGTTCCTTCGGTTGTTTCCCTCATATCATCAGATTGCATAAGAAAAAGTCCTTTAAAGTTTTGCTTGTCTCCGCGGCAAACGCGAAGCCTTTTCAATACTATCACAACGGATAAATTATGTCAACAACTGCGGCGGAAATTTAATCTTTTAAGATTAAAGCGGGCTTAAATGAGTATTGACTTTAACGGATTTGCGTGGTATAATTGCAAGGTAAATACATTAAACGGGTAAAATGCAGGAATGATAAACAGACAGGCGTTGTTTACGGACGAAACGGAAGTTTT
>CAZACR010000103.1:0-4755 GCA_964483715.1 uncultured Clostridia bacterium | reverse complement strand
ACGAAGTATTTTATAATCCTTCCGCGCTATACGCGGAAGGTTATAATTTGCATAAGCAATTAAATGAAACCCGAGCTAATTTGCTGAGTTATATTGCAAACGAAAGGGAATACGACTTAATTTTTACTTCCTGCGGTACCGAAGCAGACAATCAGGCGGTATTTTGCGGCGGTAAACGCGGCAACGTTGTAACAACTCTCGGCGAACACTCTGCAATTTTTTCAACCGTAAACGCGCTTAAAGAGCGCGGTTTAGAAGTTCGTTTCGCGCAATTAAATGCCGACGGAAGCGTAAATACTGATAATTTACTCGGTTTGATAGACGAAAATACTTCTTTGGTATCGGTAATTCACGTCAATAACGAAACTGGTGCGATAAACGACATAAACACAATTGCAAAGCTTGTAAAGGCAAAAAACAACCGCACTTTGTTTCACTCGGACGGCGTTCAGGCATTCGGGAAAATACCGTTTAAGCTCGGCAAAGAAATCGATTTATACAGCATTTCCGCGCACAAGATAGGCGCGTTAAAGGGCATCGGAGCTCTTATTAAGAGAAAGTCGCTCGTAATAAAGCCTTATATTTACGGCGGCGGTCAGGAAAACGGTCTCAGAAGCGGCACGGAAAACGTGTTTGGCATTAAATTTATGGAATACGCCGCGGAAAAGCGCTACAAAAATTTGACCGAAAATTATAACAAGGTTAAATCGCTCAACGGTTTGATGCGAAACTTGTTAGATAAATCGTTGTTTAGTATAATAAGCGGAGAAAATTCTTCGCCGTATATTTTGACGGTCGGTGCTTACGGCGTTCGAGGCGAAACGATTCTACACGAAGTCAACGACAAGGGGTTGATTATCGGTACGGGTTCGGCGTGTTCTTCAAATGAAAAAAAGAGATACTCGCGAGTAATTCTTGCCTGCGGTATAGGCGAGGAAATTGCCGACGGTATTTTAAGGATAAGCTTCGGAGTAGATAATACCGAAGAAGAGATAAGAAAAGCGGCGGAAATACTTAATTCGACGGTTAAAAACAGACGGGAAATAATGGCTTGAGATGGAAAAAGTAATTATAGTAAGATATTGTGAAATACATTTAAAGGGCGGCAACCGCGGCTTTTTCGAAAAAATTTTAGTTGACAATATGGAAAAAGCTCTGAAAGGCTTAAAGCATATTGTAAGAAAACAAAGCGGAAGATATTTAATCGAAGGCTTTGAAGCGGATTGTGCGGATGAAATCGTGTTCCGTCTTTCAAAAGTGTTTGGCATTCATACGCTGAGCGTGGCGCTTAAAGTAAACAGTGCTATGGGCGAAATTTACGCCGCCGCACAGCAAGTCTGTGCTTCAAACGGCACGTTTAAAGTGGAAAGCCACAGGGCGGATAAGAAATTTCCGCTTAATTCGATGCAAATCAGTGCTGAAATCGGCGGAAGATTACTTGATAACAACAAAAATCTTAAAGTTGATATACACAACCCCGAGTTTATAATAGGTATTGACGTACGTGAAAACGGCACAACTTTAGTGTTCAACGAGCTTATTAAAGGCGCTGGCGGTATGCCCGTAAGTACGGCAGGCAAGGGAATGTTGCTTATTTCCGGCGGTATAGACAGTCCCGTCGCAGGGCATATGATGGCAAAGCGCGGAATGAAAATCGAGTGTATTCATTTTCACAGTTATCCGTATACCAATATGCAGGCGCGTGAAAAAGTAGAAAATCTTGCAAAAGTTTTATCAGAGTACACGGGCGGAACCGTGCTTAATATTGTAAAAGTTACGCATATTCAGGAAGAAATTCATAAAAAGTGTAACGGCGATTATATGGTAACCATTTTACGCAGATTTATGATGCGGATTGCGGAAAGAGTTGCAAAAAAGTGCGGTGCTCAGTGCCTGATTACGGGCGAAAGTCTCGGTCAAGTTGCAAGTCAGACAATAGAAGGTATGACTTCTTCCGGAAGCGTAATCGAGCAATTACCGATTTTGCGTCCGCTTTGCGGATTTGACAAGAACGAAATTATTGCGCGAAGCAGAGTTATGGGCGCGTACGAAATATCAATTCAGCCGTATGAAGATTGCTGTACAGTATTTTTACCGAAGCATCCTGTTATCCATCCCAAAATTAAAGACGTTTTGGAGGAAGAGGCAAAGCTGGACGTGGAAGGCCTGATAAACGAAGCGCTCGCTTCCTTGGAAGAAGTAAAGATTTAACAACAAAAAACTGAGCTGAAAATAAGTTCAGTTTTTATTTTTTATTGATTAAACCAGTCCTTATAAGCAATGTCGGGAATTTTATTATTATCACTTGAAGGATTAAAATTAACTTGCGGCAGGGTTACGGGTTGACCACTATAAATAGTTTTACCGTCGTCGTAGTAGGGGATAACGGTGTAAACGTAATTACCTCTTTCTGGCGAGTCGGTTATACTTTCTTTCCATTTACCGTTATAAATTTCCTCGTTTTTACCGTTTGAAGTACGATTTACAATATATGAGTAGTACTTTGCCTGACATAATTGTATGCAAATACTGTCTTTATTGACCAATATTTGTGGATTTTGTATAGCAGGTGAACTAAACCGCGTACTAACCTCTTGCGGCTGGTTGTCAGACAAACATTTAACTTGTAATTTATTAAGCTTCGGCGAATGAGGGTCTACTAAAATACATTTGTCGTTGTTTTCGTATTCTTCGCGGTCGATTTCCACTGTAGTTGTTCCGTTTGCTTTTTCATGCGGGGAAGGTTTTTTATCGGCGTATATAAAATTTAAAATATCCAAAGCGCTTTCGCAGCATTGGTTTCCTCCGTAAACTTGCAATTTCTTATTGTCTTTGTCCCCCAGCCATACGCCTATGCAGTAGTCGGAGGTGTAGCTTACGGAATAAGCGTCCGTGTTGCCGTCGGCATCACCGCAGGTTCCTGTTTTGCAGGCGACGTCGAAGTCCAGATTTTTCAGCTTTTTTGCCGTTCCGCTTTTTGCCGTTTGACATAACACGTCGTTTATAAGCGAACACGTGCCTTCCGAAAATACTTTCGTAGTTTTGTCGTTTGCGGAGTATACGATTTTATTTTTACTGTCTGAAATCCTCTTAATGAAATGCGATTGTGTGTAATTTCCGTCGTTTTGAAAGGTGGAATAGCAGTCGCAAAGCTGTTTTAAACTCAGTCCGTGGGTCATACCGCCGAGAGCAAGCGATAGGTTTTTATCTTCTTTTTCAAGATTTACGCCCATTTTTTGTGCGTATTTTTCCGCGGTTTCTATGCCTAGGGTATTAAGCGCTTTAACTGCCGGAACGTTTAAACTTTGTTTAATGCATTCACTCACGGTAACTTTGCCGTGATATTTTTTATCGAAATTTTCGGGGGTATAACCGCCGTAATTTATCGGTTCGTCGCAGATTTTTGTATAAATGTTCAACTTTTTTTCGTTTATTGCAGGAGCGTATACGAAAATTGGCTTTGCTGTAGAGCCGATTTGTCTTTTCGCCTGACCGATAGAAGAGCGGAAAGCGGAAATTCCGCCGTTATTGTTTCTGATTACAACGCTTTCGTCACAGTCGAATGTCATTTTTTCGAGGTGGGCTTGTAAATCCTGATTTAAATACGTTTCAATTTTGTATTCGCTTAAATCTCCGCTTTCTATCTCGTCGATTTCCTCGATTTCATCGAAAATAGCGGAATAATAGCTTGCATACTTGCTTTTAGTTTCGGATTTTTCGGCATTTAACGGACTGTTTTTTGCGCTTTCGTAAGTGCTTTTATCAATAAAATTGCAGTCAAACATATTTTTCAAAACGATATTTCTGCGGTTTAAGCACTTTTCGGGATTTTTAAACGGCGAAAAATTGTTCGGCGAAGTCAAGAGCCCGACGATTGTTGCGCTTTCTTCAAGCTGTAAATCTTCCGCGTTTTTACCGAAATAAAAATTCGCCGCGCTTTGCAAGCCGTAGCAGTTGTGCCCGAAGTAAATAGTGTTCAGATACATTTCCAGTATTTCGTCTTTGGAATATTTCCGTTCTAACTGTTTTGTAAGTTTAATTTCCTTAAGTTTGCGCGATATGGTTTTATCGCCCGAAAGATGGGTGTTTTTAATGAGCTGCTGACTGATTGTGGAGGCGCCTTCTTTAAACGAAAACGAAGTTACGTTTTTGAATAACGCCTTGAGCATTCGCTTATAATTCAAGCCGTTATGCTTGTAAAAGGTTCTGTCTTCAGAGGCGATAAAGGCGTTTACGGTATCCTCGTTCAAATCGCGCAATAATACGCTTTTACGCTTATTCGTAAGTGAAGTGTTTTCGATTTTGTTGCCTTCGTCGTCGTAAATTGCGACGGATTTTCCGTAATCGACAAGCTTTTGCGGTTGTAATTTGGTTCCTGTAGTAATGGCAAAATACGCTGCTACGCAGGTCAAAAATACCGCAACCAGCGATAAAAGAATTGCAAGTGAGATTTTTAGCGCTTTATTCATCGGAATTAGTATCTTTAAAATCAAATATTTTATTGCAAATCAATTGAAAAAATACTTAAAAAAAGTTATAATTGGATAGTATGAAAAAATATTTCCACATTGTAACCTACGGTTGCCAGATGAACGTTCACGAATCGGAAAAAATAGCAGGATTGCTTTCCGAGCTCGGTTATGAAAGCTGCTCAAAAATGGAAGAGGCGGACGTCGTTGTCTTCAATACTTGCTGCATTAGAGAAAACGCCGAAAATCACGCTTACGGCAACATAGGTATGCTTAAAAAACTTAA
>CAZACR010000102.1:0-4758 GCA_964483715.1 uncultured Clostridia bacterium | reverse complement strand
GAAAGCGGTGCAAAGTCGCCTGCAAGGTATTTATTCAACCCTTCGGAAGCTATCATTGCCGCATTGTCCGTGCAATAGCGCTTGGCAGGCAGAATAAGTTTTAAGCCGGCTTTCTCGCACTCGCATTTCAAGCTTGTTCTTAAATAGTCGTTTGCAACCACGCCGCCGCCTGCCGTTACCGTGTTTACGTTAAGCTTCAACGCGCACTCCACCGTCTTTGCAACGAGCGGGTCTATCGCCGCTTTCTGGAAAGAAGCCGCCACGTCCGCACGGTTTATTTTAATGCCTTTCTGTTCGGCGGTATGGCAGTAGTTTATAACCGCCGTCTTTAAGCCGCTGTACGAAAAAGTCATACCGTCTCCGTGCCTGACCAAAGCCGAGGGAAAAGCTATGTTTGCCCTTCCGCCTTCCGCGGTTTTCTGAACGTTAGGTCCGCCCGGATAGGGAAGCGAAAGCACCCTTGCGACTTTGTCGAAAGCTTCGCCCGCAGCGTCGTCGCAAGTGCCGCCGAGCACGTTCGCTTGGGTAAAGCTTTTTGTGTGCAGAATCGCGGTGTGTCCGCCGCTTGCAAGCAAAGTGATAAACGGCGGTTTGAGTTGGGGTGCGTCGAGGTACGCCGCCGCCATATGTCCGCGAATATGGTTTACCGCGATAAGCGGAACGCCGAGAGAATACGCGAAGGATTTGGCAAACGACAGCCCTACAAGCAATGCGCCTAGCAGCCCCGCGCCGTAGGTTACGGCAACCGCGTCCACCTGTTTGCTTGAAATGCCTGCGGAAGAAAGGGCGCGTTTTACTACCTCGTCTATCGCGTCCGTATGCGCCCTGCTTGCAATCTCCGGCACAACTCCGCCGTACTTGGACTGTTCCTGCGCGGAAGAAATAATTTCGTCCGCGAGTATTTTCCGCCCTTTTATTATCGCGCAAGCCGTTTCGTCGCAACTCGATTCTATGCCTAAAATTATAGGTTCTGTTTTGATTTTGTAATTAGATAAATTGTACATATGTGCATATATGCGGCAGCGAAATAACCTCGCTGCCGCATAATTCAAAATTATTTTTTATAAGGTGCGCTGAAACCGTCGGGGTCGTAGTCGCCCGTATCCGTGTCGGATACAGGAACGTCTTCGGAAGCAGGAATATCCAAGGGCATACTCGTCTGCTCGCCGTTGGTATACGACGGTTCGTCGGGGATATCCTCGGCGGAATTGACTATAACCCTGCGTCTGACTACGGGTTTCTGTTCTACGATTATGCGCTGGTTGCGCGGCTTTCTGGGTCTGTCCTCGCCCGACTGCCTCACCTTTACCGACGCTATCAATCCGCTGAGCGCGTCGATAAGCTTTTCTATGTAGGCGTTTACGGGCGCTATCTGCTCCGCGGTGTAGAAACATCCGTCCACCATAACCTGCGCAGCAAACGCGGTCTGATTGAGCATAACTATCGCGTCCGTAGCTACTCTGATTTTATTGCCCGCGTCGCTGATACTGCTCAGCGCTCTGATTTTAGCGCCTGCCTCTATACCCGCTTTGAAAAGCTCCTCGGCAAATTCTTTTCCCATTCTCGGGAAAATTTTAATTTTGTAAAGAGCGGTGAGCCGCCTGCCGAATTCCGCTGCGGATGATTTATAATTTGATGAGCGTTTTGACATAATGTCACCCCCTGATTAAACCGTCTTTTTAAGATAGTCTATTATGAAACCCTGAATATCGCCGTCCATTACCGCCTGAACGTTGGTATTCTCATAACCCGTGCGGTGGTCCTTGACAAGCGTGTACGGGCAGAACACGTACGAGCGTATCTGGCTGCCCCATTCTATCTTTTTGATTTCGCCTTTGATTTCCGCGTCCGCGGCTTCTCTGTCGGCTATCTGCCGCTCAATGAGCTTTGCACGCAGATACTGGAACGCCATTTCCTTATTCTGAAGCTGACTGCGTTCGTTCTGGCAGGTTACGACTATTCCCGTGGGGAAGTGCGTAATTCTTATCGCGGTTTCGGTCTTGTTGACCTTCTGACCGCCTGCGCCCGACGAACGGTATACGTCTATTCTTATATCCTCGTCGCGGATTTCAACTTCGCCCTCGTCGTCAACTTCGGGCATAACTTCCAAAGACGCGAACGACGTGTGGCGGCGCTTGTTGGAATCGAAAGGGGAAATGCGCACAAGCCTGTGCACGCCCTTTTCCGCCTTTAAAAACCCGTATGCGTTTTCGCCCTCTACGCGGAAGGATACCGACTTAATACCGGCTTCGTCGCCATTTTCCATATCGAGCTCGGTCACCTTAAAGCCTACCTGTTCGCAATATCGCTGATACATTCTGTACAGCATCTGCGTCCAGTCGCAGGCTTCCGTACCGCCCGCACCCGAGTGCAGATTGAGCATTGCGTTGTTTGCGTCGTACTTGCCTTTTAAGAGGGCGCGTATGCGCATTTGCTCTATATCGTCTTCGGCGGAAACAATCATTCCTTCGAGTTCGGGAATTAAGCTTTCATCGTCGGCTTCTTCTATCAAATCGATAAAAGTCATTGCCTCGGCAATAGCCGTTTCACCCTTCTTAAAAGACGCTATTTTGTTTTCAATCGAGGATATCTCCCTGCCAATGTGTTTGGACTTCTCCAAATCCTGCCACACTTCGGGCTTCTCCTGCTCGACTTTAAGCTCTTCCAGCTTGCCGCCCAGATTGTCTATATCGAGGGCGTATTTCGCTTCCGCAAGCGTATCTGAAAGGGCTTTGAGCCTTAATCTGTAATCGTCTGCTTTAAACATAAATAAAACCTTATTCGTTCGGGTAAGCCCCTCTGCTTAGAAGCAAGCAGTTCAAAAAGAAGTTAATTTTTAGGGCGGTGGATTTGCGTACCCTCGGGCACGAAGTTGCCCTTCTCGTCCACGGGCTTGGGTGCTGTAACTGCCGCCGCGGCGGGGTTGTTCATAACGTTGACGGGCGCCTGAGGCACAGGTGCAGGCTGGGGCTTGGGTTGAGGTGCGGGCTGAGGCATAGTCCGCCCCTGAGCGCCTGCGGGTATACGCACTATCCTGCCCTTTAACAAACGGGAAATGGTGACGGTCTGAATACGGTCAATCATCTCCTCGAACATTTCGTGACCTTCCTGCTTGTAGGCAATTACGGGGTCTTGCTGTGCGTAACCGCGCAAGCCGATACCCTTTCTCAGCTGGTCCATCGCGTCGATATGGTCTATCCAGTTTCTGTCTACCGCACGCAGCAGTTCGTTGCGTTCTATCTGGTGGTAATCAACCTGACCGCCCGTTTCCTGCGTTATGTTTTCAATCTTCTGTTCGTAAGCTTTCGTAACTTCCTTGGTGAGCTTTTCGATTGCATAATCGTAGTCCCACTTTTCGAGCTTTTCTTTTGTTATTTCGTACTCGCACTCGTCGGGATAAACCCTTTGACGGAGCGCTTCGTTCAAAGCCGCCTCGTCCCACTGTTCGGGCATCGCGTCGGTATTGACCGTTTCGTTTACAACTTTTGCGATATACTCGGGAATATACTTTAAAATCTGGTCGTGAACGTCGCCGCCGCGCAAAACGTTGAGGCGTTCGGAATAGATGAGCTTACGCTGTTCGTTCATAACCTCGTCGTATTGCAGTGTATGTTTACGCATACCGAAGTTGCGACCTTCAATCGCTTTCTGCGCGTTCTCTATGGAGTGCGAAAGCATTCTGGACTGCAGACAGTCGTCCTCGTCCATAAGAGTGGTATAAACGCTCTTCAATCTCTCGCCGCCGAAACGCTTAGCCAAATCGTCTTCGAGGGATATGAAGAATACGGAAGCACCGACGTCGCCCTGACGACCGGCACGGCCGCGGAGCTGGTTGTCGATACGGCGGGATTCGTGCCTTTCGGTACCGAGTATGCACAAACCGCCGGCTTCTATAACCTTTTCCTTTTCCGCGTCCGTTTCCGCTTTATACATATCGTAAAGCTCAGCGTAGCGCTTTCTTGCGGTCTGTTCCTCTTCGGTGAATTCCCTGTCCGCGTAAGAGATAGCAACCTCTATCATATCGTGGTCGTAACCCTCTTCGCGCATGCGCTTTTTAGCGAGGTACTCGGCATTGCCGCCGAGCAGAATATCCGTACCACGACCTGCCATATTGGTAGCGATTGTAACCGCACCAAAGCGACCTGCCTGAGCGACTATTTCCGCTTCGCGCTCGTGGTTCTTTGCGTTTAAGATATTGTGCTTGATACCGTTTCTGCGGAGCAAACGTGAAATTTCCTCCGACTTGTCTACAGTAACCGTGCCGATAAGCACGGGCTGACCGACTTCGTGACGCTTTGCAACTTCCTCGACGATTGCCTTTTTCTTGCTCTCGACGGTTGCGAAAATCATATCGGGTTCGTCGATTCTCTGTATGGGTTTGTTCGTGGGGATAACTACGACGTCGAGCGAATAAATCGTTCTGAATTCGTCCTCTTCCGTCTTAGCAGTACCGGTCATACCCGAAAGCTTGTTGTAAAGTCTGAAATAATTCTGGAACGTAACGGTTGCGTGAGTCTTGTTTTCCTCTCTTACCTTTACGTGTTCCTTAGCTTCTATCGCCTGATGCAAGCCGTCGGAATACCTTCTGCCGACCATAAGACGGCCCGTAAACTCGTCGACTATCATAATTTCGCCGTCCTGAGTTACGATATAGTCCTCGTCGCGGGCGAACAGCTCGTGCGCCTTCAAAGCCTGCTGTATATGGTGGTTCAAATCGGCGTTTTCGATGTCGCCGAGGTTTTTGATATTGAAGAAGCG
>CAZACR010000101.1:0-4770 GCA_964483715.1 uncultured Clostridia bacterium | reverse complement strand
TTACGTCGTAATCGACGCAGTCGGCAACGAACGGGTCGCCGCATGCATAGTAGGGCTTCTGCGCCCATCCGTCCGTCGAATACGCGCAGAGCACGGGGTAGAAGTTGCCCAGATTTACTGTCTTCTGCGTTACGCCCGTGCGGTGGTTTATATCGGCAAGCGCGAGTGTATAGGAAATTTTGACGTTTACCGTCTGGTCTGGATAAACGGGTTCGTTCAGCGTTATTTTTAGTATGTTTTCGTCGTCGCCGCCAACTTCCCAGGCATTGCAGTTTTCAACCTTTTCGACGCTTTCGCCGCCGTAGGATTTGCCGGCGTAGTAAGCCTTGGCTGCGTCCGCTTCCGTAACGGGCGCATAGGTCGCGCCTTTGCGGTAGGCGTTGCCCCAAAGGTTAAAGGCAAGGTCGCTTATTTCGTTGCCCGTGCAGTTGTAGTACGTAAAGTCGACAACGCCGTTCAAGGTCTTGTTCGCCTCGTCATACGTCGCGTTTATCGCGTATTTGGAACGGTTCTTTTCCTGCGTTTTGTTGCAGGCTGTCAGCGGTATAAGAGATAGTGTGAGGGCGGTAGCCGCCAATAATGCAGTCGTCTTTTTCATATCCTTAAATTATGTGACTTGCCGCCGCATTAGAACGGTTTTCCGTAACCTTTTCCCGCGATTTTAAATACGATGTAGAGTATGAAGATTTGCTTATGTATGGATAGCCGTGTTAATTCATCCTGCCGTTTGCCCTCCTGCGATATCGCGTTGTACCCGTTTACCGCGCTCGGCGAGGTGGATTACGAAAGCGAACTTTCGGGCAAAAGCGAAAAGTTCGAGGAAATGGCGCGCCTCTCGGGCGTGAACAAATGCGCCGTGCTCTGCGGCTGCGAGACGCTTTCACGCGGAATGAGACGCAAGTCGGTGGCGGTTGCCGAAAACGGACGGCTTCTGGGAATAAGCGATATGCTCAACGTTGTGGACGGAGAGGATTACAAAAGCGGCGCGGGGCTGGGGGTTTATAAGCTGAAGGGTTACAACGTCGGAGTGTGCATTGACAGCGATTTGTTTTTCCCCGACAATTTCAAAACGTTTTCAATCTGCGGATGCAACATCGTAGTCGTGCATACGAACAGCGTGTTAGACAATATTCCGCCCCTTTTAATACGCTCGTACGCATATCTCTACGGTGCGCCCGTGGTACTGTGCGCCGAAAAAACCGCCTATCTTGCGGGCATTGACGGAGCGCTGGCGTGCTCAAACCAGAAATTTACCATGTTCGACGTTTCTCCAAAAAACTGCTATCGGGTGGTAACTACGCGCAGAAAAGGTCTGTTCGCGGAGGAGCAAACCGATTTCTGAATAAAACGCGCTTAAATAGTTGATAAAATCTGCAAAACGGGCTTGTCTTTTATAAACATTTATAGTATACTATAAAAGCAAAAATATCGTTCGGAGCGGAATTTACTTATGTTCAGTATGACGGGTTACGGCAGAGGCGAATACAAAGCGGAGGGGATAGAGCTCACCGCGGAGATTAAAACGGTGAACAACCGCTATCTCGACGTTTCGGTCAAATGCCCCAAAATTTTCCTCGCTTACGAAGAAGTTATCCGTTCGCTTGTGCGCGGCAAACTCACGCGCGGACACGCCGACGTTTTCGTATCCTTTTCGGACAAGCGTGAAAAAGCAAAGAGTTTTTATCTGGACGAAGCTGCGGCAAAGGCCTATGTTTCCGCCGCGGAGCAGTTGAAGGGTATGTTTCCCGAAGTAAAGGACGATTTTTCTATTACCGCGCTTATGCGCCAGTCCGACGTTTTGAAACAGGAAGAAGCGGTCGGCGCGGACGAACAGCTTATCGAAGCGCTTAAATGCGCCCTGTCCGCCGCGTTGGACAACCTTAACGTAATGCGCGAGCGCGAGGGCAAAAAGCTTGAAGAGGACATGCTTTCACGCGTGGCAAAGGTCGAAAAGCTGGTTGCGGGCGTGGAGGAGAGAGCGCCTCTCGTTGCGCAGGATTATAAAGTAAGGCTGACGGAAAAGGTGCGCACCGCTCTCGAAGGCGTGAATTACGACGAAGGCAGACTGCTTACCGAAATCGCCGTATTTACGGATAAATCGAATATAGACGAGGAGCTCACCCGTCTGCATTCCCACGTCGCGCAGTTCAGAGAAATCTGCGGCGAAACGTTAGTCGGAAGAAAGCTCGACTTCCTCGTTCAGGAATTCAACCGCGAAACGAATACGATATGTTCCAAGTCCAACGATATAAAGATAACTAAGCTCGGACTGGAAATGAAGAACGAAATAGAAAAGATAAGGGAACAGGTACAAAACGTTGAATAAGGGAAAATTGTTGGTGCTTTCCGGCCCTTCCGGCGTCGGTAAAGGCAGAATAGTCGAAAGACTGCTTGAAGAGAGGGCAAACTGCGCGCTGAGCGTTTCCTGCACGACGCGCGAACCGAGAGCGGGCGAAAAGAACGGAGTAAGCTATTTTTTCATTACCCATGAAAAGTTTGAAAAAATGATAGCCGAAAACGAATTTTTAGAGTATTCTGAACATTTTTCGAACTACTACGGAACTCCGCGCTTTTTCGTGGAGGAGAAGCTGAAAGAGGGCGACGTCATTCTGGAAATAGACGTTAACGGAGCGCTCAACGTTAAAAAATCTTATAATGAGGCAATACTCGTTATGATAGCTCCGCCCGATATGCAGACGCTGTGCGAGCGCTTGCACGGCAGAGGTTCGGAGGACGAAGCGGAGATAGCAAAGCGCATGGCGCGCGCCGACTACGAGCTTGCTAAATCTCCGTTATACGATTACACGGTAATAAACGACAACCTTGACGATGCGGTTGAGCAAGTCGTACAAATATTGGAACAAGGAGACAGGAAATGATAAACGAACCCGCAGTTGATACTTTGATTGACAAGTTAAACCACGACGGTCAGCCCGCTTCCCGCTACGAACTCTGCGTAGTCGTGGCTAAGCGCGCGCGTCAGCTCATAGAGCAGAACAGCGTTTCGAACGTGAACGAAAATCCCGGCAAGCTCAAGGAGATTGCGCTTGCGTGCGAGGAGATAGAAGACGGGAAAATTAAGTCAGTAAAAGATTAAGGATTGGTGTGTTCAGCCTCCGTGCCACGGAGGCTGAATTACTGTTATTTATGTTTTGTCAGGTTATCGTCGATATAGCCCACAGTCAGGTGGACAAAGTATTCGAATATTCCTGTCCGCCCGAAACACAGGTGGGGTGCAGGGTAAAAGTGCCCTTCGGCGGAAGGGTTGTGGAGGGGTTCGTGATAGGCGTTGCGGAAACCTCCCGTTTCGACGTGTCCAAAATCAAACCGATAACCGAATTGTACGACGAACTGCCCGCGTTAGTGCCCGAATGCTTCGCGCTTATGGAAGGCATAGCCAAGCGCTACCGCGTACCCAAAGCTTTGTCGCTCCGGCTGTTTCTGCCGACTGAAATGCGCCTCGGCAAAGTGAACGAGGTGTTTACCAAATACGTAAAATTAGTCGGCGATACCACGGCGGTAAAGCCTTCCGCAAAAAAGCAGGTACAAGCTGTAAACGAACTGCTTTCGGGCGACAAAGAACTTTCTTATCTTGCGGATATTTGCGGTCGAAGTGCTGTAAACGCGCTTGTAGAAAAGGGTATTGCGGAGGTTTACAAGGTAAAACGCAACCGCGCGCCGGCAATGGAAAACTCGGAAAGCGGTGCGAAAATTTTAACTACCGCACAGCAAAACGCGGTTGAGTATATAGAGCAATCGGATAAGTGCGTACAGCTAATTCACGGCGTAACGGGCAGCGGTAAGACGGAAATTTATCTAAACCTTATCGCCGACCAGCTCAAAAAGGGCCGTACTGCGATATTCCTCGTCCCCGAAATTTCACTTACTCCGCAAATGCTTTCCCAGCTTCGGACAAGGTTCGGCGGCGAGGCGGCGATTTTACATAGCGGACTTTCCGCAGGCGAGAAATTCGACGAATGGTGGAGACTGCGTTCGGGCGAGGCGAAAATAGCAATCGGCGCGCGCTCGGCAGTGTTCGCTCCGCTTAAAAATATAGGCGTAATTATAATAGACGAAGAACACGATTCTTCCTACCGTTCGGAAACCGCGCCGCGCTATTCCACGGCGGATATAGCCCAGATGCGCGCGGAATATAACGGTTGCAAGCTCGTTTTGGGCAGCGCCACGCCTTCGGTGGAAAGCTTTATAAAAGCGACGGAAGGCGAGTACGGGCTTATCACTTTAACCGAAAGAATAAACGGAAAACCTATGCCCGAAATTATTATCTCGGATATGCGCAAAGAGGTGCGCCGCGGAAACCCTTCGATATTCTCGCGAGCGCTTAGAGAGGAGCTTGACGAGACGCTCTCCTCGGGCAATCAGGCGATAATATTTTTAAACCGCAGGGGATATTCGCAGACGGTTATCTGCGCGGACTGCGGATACGTGGCGCGGTGCGAAAGCTGCGACGTCAGCCTCACCTATCACAGCGAAGAGAACTGTTTAAAGTGCCACTATTGCGGCGCAAAGTACAGAATGCTTTCCGTCTGTCCCGAGTGCGGCGGCAGACACCTCAGATACAGCGGCACGGGCACGCAGAGGGTTGTGTCCGAGCTCAAAGAGCTGTTCCCTAAAGCAAATATCATAAGAATGGACAACGACACCGTTTCGGGCAAGGACGGACATTACAAAATTTTAAAGCAGTTCGGCGAGCACTCCGCGGATATACTTGTCGGAACGCAGATGATAGCCAAGGGGCACGACTTCCCC
>CAZACR010000100.1:0-4797 GCA_964483715.1 uncultured Clostridia bacterium | reverse complement strand
ACCGCATAACGTTATTCTTTGCGCCGCAGGTGCGGATTATAGGCGGCTTGTCCGATATTAAAGTTTTATAGATATCTTCCGCCACGCGTGAAGGCTTCATACCGCTCTGCTCCATATTTGCAAGCGCGGCAACGGCCCTGTTGACCGATTTTGCGTAATTTTTGTTTTCGTCCTCGGTATAAACTTTACGCTTGTAAGTGAAATTTGTCGCCGTGCCGCCCGGAAGGATTGCCGTAACGGTTATTCCGTATGAGTTGAGTTCTGCGTTTGCCTCCCTTGCGAGCATTTCCAAAGCCGCCTTGGAGCAGGAATAAAAACTATCGTAAGGAATGGGAACGTCGCCGCCGAGAGAGCCGACAAGTACGATTTTTCCGCCGCGCTTTTTCATAAACGGAATTGCCGTCTGCACGGCTTTCAAAGCGCCGAAAAAGTTGACTTCGAAAAGGTATTTGTAATCGCTTTCCTTCGCATACTCTATCGGGGCTGCCATTGAATAACCCGCACAGTAAATCATAGCGTTAAGTCCGTGTCTTTCCGCCGCGGAAGAAAGCGCGCCGTAAGCTTCAGTACCCGTCGTAACGTCCGCGCAGATATTGTTGACCTTAGCGTTGTTGCACGGAGTGCGTGAAATATTGGTAACCGTCCAACCGCGGTTGACAAGGCGGACGCAGGTTTCGTAGCCTATGCCCGAGCTACCGCCTATTACCACCGCGGATGGACGCGTCTGCTTGCTCTTTGCTTCCTGATTACTCATACAAATATCTTGCGGAAGCTCGGGCAAAATTATTCAACCGAAAGCAATATCTAAAATCATCATAAGCGAAAAACCCAGAATTACGCCTATCGTTGCTTTGAGTTTATCGCTTGCAAAGCTTTCGGGAATTAACTCCGAGCACACCACGGCGACCATAGCGCCTGCCGAAAAAGACAGGGCGAACGGCAACATACCGCTTACCGCCGTTACCGCCACCGCGCCGATAACGCCCGCAAAAATTTCAACCACGCCCGAAAGCTGACCTATTAAAAAGCTCTTCGTTCGTGAATATCCGTTTGCGCGCAGCGGAAACGCAACGCACATACCTTCGGGAAAATTCTGTATCCCTATACCTACGGCGAGCATTATAGCCGCAACCGCCCCCACGCCGCTGCCCTGCGCAAGTGCGCCGAACGCAACGCCTACCGCAAGCCCTTCGGGCACGTTATGTACGGTTACGGCAACGCACATTACCGCGCAAGAGCGGTTTTTGACCTCCGTTTTGCGGCTTAACGCATTGATAAGCAAGTCTGTTACTATTATCAGAAAGCCGCCGCAAATAAAACCTATCGTCAGAACGAGATAAGAAAATTCGCCTCCCTGCTCCAACGCCGGCATAAGAAGCGAAAAAAAAGACGACGCGAGCATTATGCCCGCCGCGCCCGACATCATAAAGCAAAACGCCGTTTTGCCTACTTTTTTATAGAAGAAAACGAACGACGCACCGAGCGCCGTCAAAGCCCAGGTGAACGTGGTTGCAAGCAATGCCTGCACCCAACCGTCCGCATTTAAAAACCAATCCACAATTGTTATCTCCCGTAAAATTCCGTTTATTACATAGTATGCAAAAAGTCTACGGGGTGCGGACTGAACAACAAAAAAAGTCGGAAGCATCTTCCGACTTTTTCATTAAGTTATCTGTCTTATTAAAGCGTTTCGAGAATTTTTACGAGGTCGCCTACAGTTTTGATTTCCGCAACCTTGTCGTCGGGAATGGTCTTGCCCGTAGTGTCTTCGAGCTGCATTAAAAGCTCTACAACGTCCAAAGAATCCGCGCCGAGGTCGTCTACTATTCTGCTGTCCAAAGTGATTTTAGATGAAGCAACGCCGAGTTGTTCCGAAAGTATTTTTGCTATTTCTTCCAACATAATTTTTATCTCCTAATTGATATGCTTTAATTTTACTTTAAAGGTAAAATTTTGTCAAGTGCTAATTTGCCTGTTTTTTGACCTGCTTTATCGAAAGACCTATGCGCTGTTTTTTCTTATCGAGGCTTATTATAACGGCTTTGACGTGCTGACCGACCTTTAAAACGTCCGACGGGTGCTTGATATATCTGTCCGTTATTTCCGAAACGTGAACCAGACCGTCCTGGTGAACACCGATATCTATAAACGCGCCGAAGTCGATTACGTTGCGAACCGAACCTTCCACTATCATACCGACGGATAAATCCTCTATGCTCATTATATCCTTGCGCAAAACGGGCTGGGGAAGCGAATCGCGGATATCGCGACCCGGTTTTATAAGCTCGGTAACGATATCGTTCATAGTCGCTTTATCCAAGCCGCAGTATTCCGCCGCTTTATCTTCGCCGTATTCCTTTACTTTCTGAGGCAGAGCTTGAAGATTTCCGCCCTTTACGTCCTCCGCAGTGTATCCGAAAAGCGAGAGGAGCTTTTCCGCGTTCGCATAGCTTTCGGGGTGAACTGCGGTGTTGTCGAATATGTTTTTCCCGTCGGTAATACGCAGGAAGCCCGCGCACTGCTCGTAAGCCTTTGCGCCGAGCTTGGGCACTTTCAAAAGCTGTTTTCTTTCCTTGAACTTTCCGTTTTCTTCGCGGAATGCAACTATATTTTTCGCAACGCCAGAATTGAGCCCCGCGACGTAGCGCAAAAGATACGCGCTTGCGGTATTGAGGTCAACGCCGACGCTGTTTACACAGTCTTCCAAAACACCGCCGAGCACCGCGTCCAGACGCTTTTTATCCATATCGTGCTGATACTGTCCTACGCCTATTGACTTGGGGTCAATCTTTATAAGCTCCGCAAGAGGGTCCTGCAGACGGCGCGCAATGGAAATTGCGGAACGCAAGGTCAAATCATAATCGGGGAATTCTTCCACCGCGAGAGGGCTTGCCGAATACACGGAAGCACCGGCTTCGTTTACGACCGCGTACGCAACCTCTCTGTCTACTTCCTTTAAAAGCTCGGCGACGAAAATTTCCGTTTCCTTGCCCGCTGTGCCGTTGCCTATCGAGATAACGTCAACGTTGTGCTTTGCGATTAATTCCTTTATAATGCGTTTGCTTTCTTCGATTTTGTTGTGAGGCGGCACGGGATAGATTACGCTTGTTGCGAGAACTTTGCCCGTTTCGTCCACTACCGCGACTTTACAGCCCGTTCTGTAACCGGGGTCAAGACCTAAGGTCACTTTGCCTTTTACGGGAGGCTGCAAAAGGAGCGGACGCAGGTTCACTTCGAACATTCTTATCGCCGCTTCCCCTGCTTTATCCGTGAGCACGGCGCGGACTTCCCTCTCAACCGAGGGCTGAATAAGTCTGTCGTAACCGTCGCTGACCGCTTCGTTTATAAGCTTGGCGCAGTCGCCCTTGCTCTTTACGTATTTTGCCGCGCAGACGCGCTTAGCCATATCGGGGTCGAACGCAATTTTGACTTTAAGACATTCGTCCTTTTCGCCGCGGTTGATAGCCAGTATTCTGTGGTTTTTGATTTCGGGAATAAGCTCGGCGTAATCGGCGTACATATCGTAAGTGCCCTTGCCGTCGTCCTTTACAAGCTTAACCTGAATTTCACCGTGGTTTTCGTACAGAGCACGCAGTTTCTTTCTCAGTTCGGCGTTATCGGAAACGATTTCCGCAATTACGTCCTTTGCACCCTGCAAAGCGTCCTCAGCCGTGAGCACGCCTTTTTCCTCGTCTATGTACTTTTCCGCTTCCGCATAAGGGTCGCCCTGCTGTGCGAGAATAAACTCCGCAAGCGGCTGTAAACCCTTTTCGATTGCGACGGATGCGCGAGTCTTTTTCTTTTGCTTGAACGGGCGGTAAACGTCCTCTATTTCCGTCATCGTAGTGCAGTTTGCGATAGCTGCGGTGATTTCGTCCGTCATTTTACCCTGCTCGGTTATGGCGGCTGCGACTTCCTGTTTGCGCTTTTCGAGGTTTTGCAGATATTCGTACCTGTCCGCAAAACGGCGTAAAATCTGGTCGTCGATAGCGCCCGTCATTTCCTTGCGGTAACGCGCGATAAAGGGTATGGTGTTGCCCTCGTCCAGAAGCTTTACCACGTTTTCCGCGTGGTCGGGTTTGAGTTGAAATTCTTCGGTCAGTTGTTTAACGATTTCCATATTTTATCTCTTTAAGCCTTTTAAAAAGTCTTTTTGTTCATTCGTGAGGCGGTAGCTTTCGCACGCTTTCTGAATTGCTTTATTATGCGTTTTTACGTCCAAAGTGTTTTGCTTTAAAAACTCCACGCCGCGGTCGTAAAACTTTACGAGTATTTCCGCGATAAGCCACGCCGCCGCCATATGTACGTAATAATAATCGGTGTTCGCGTGGTTTGATATACAGTTGTATATCGAGTCGAGCCACTCCTCTTCCACGTAGTAATGCAAAAGCGTGGTCAGTGCGAAACGCTGATAAAATTCGCTGCCCCTCGCAAGGAAACGGCATACGTGTTTATAGAAATCTGCCTTGTTTTTCTCTATGCAAGCGGGAGCAAAGCTGTCGCAGGTTGCCCAGTTGTCTATCAACGAAACGCATTTGTCGACATACTTGATAAAATCGTCGTACTTGAGCAAAGCAACCGCCTGAAGCTTGACGAACGTTATCTCGTAATATACGTCGGGTATATCGAAAATTTCGGGTATGTACTTGACGTACTGCACGGCTAATTTCTTTAAAGTAGGAACTCGGACGCCGAGAACGTTTATGTTTTCGTCGTTTAAAAGCCGTTTATGAAACTCCGCATATTTTTCTTCCGAAGCTTCTTTAAGTTGCGCTAAAAGCTGATTGTAGAGCGGTG
>CAZACR010000099.1:0-4814 GCA_964483715.1 uncultured Clostridia bacterium | reverse complement strand
TGTGGTCGGTGATTGCAAGGTCGTTGTCAATCGTCTTGGGGCAACCCATAAAGCGAATATCGCTGCCTATCTTCTTGCCGTACTGCGAAAGCTTGTCTATCGTGTCCATTGAATCGTTGCCGCCGATATAGAAGAACGCATAAATGTCGAGTTCTTTCAGCGTTGCGAAAATCTGGTCGTATACCTTTTCGTTACCTGCGATTGCGGGCAGCTTGTAGCGGCACGAGCCGAGGAAGGACGACGGCGTGCGCTTTAAAAGGTCCATATCCAAATCGTTCTTAATCTGCTTGGATAAATCAACTACGTCTTTATCCAAAAGACCTTTAATGCCGTGAACCATTCCGTATACGATGTCAGCGCCCCTGTCCTTAGCGGTTTTGAATACGCCCAAAAGGCTTGCGTTGATTACGGAAGTAGGTCCTCCCGACTGTCCTACGATTACATTTTTCATAAATTATTCCCCTATTTTTTTACTTTGGCGGCAAACCGCCATACTTGCCTTTATTATAATATATCTCCGCACAAATTGCAATATCAAAAAGAAAATTCTTCCAACTAATTTTATTAAAACAAAAACAAGGCGCACAAATGTGCGCCCTGTCTTGTTGTTAGTTTTTGATTATGCCTTGGGAGCAATGCTTAAACCGTAGAAGTTATAGCCGTTAGTCCAAGTAATCTTGTAAACTTTACCGCCTTCTAACGTTACTGTTTCAGCCGCAACGAAATCACTTGCCGTAGTCGTCTTTGTGAATACGGGAGTGCTTGCACCTTCTGCCGTTACATTGATTGTTCTTTCAGAACTACCGCTTGCAGCGTAAGCCATAGTAAGCGTGTATTCACCGGTGTATCCGGTCAAATCAATCTGGATATAAGGAGAAGCGCCGTTAGGCTTTAATCTCTTTACGGAAGTAATCTGATTACCGTCTACGTCCGTATACTTTTTAGCATTGCCGTCGGATGACCACTGCTTATCACTAGCGGAATAAAGCTTGATTATACCTTTTGCATCCCAGTTAGTAGGCGCATCTGCAGTAAACGTCGCGTCAGCTATATCATCGGATTTCGCGGTGAATGCTGCAAGAACGTTTGCCTGTACAGTGCAAGTAACCGTTATGTTCTTGATATAAGTATTGCCCGTTGCGGTAATAGTCGCAAGATTGCCTTCTACCGTTGCCGTAATCGAACCTGCGTTATTATACTCGGTAAACGTTACGGTTGAGCCTTCTGCAACATACAGCTTAATAACCGTACCGGTATTGAATTGTATCCAGTCTTTTGAGCCGTTAAGAGCAAACTTACCTGTTGTTGCGTCAATCATTAAGCCGTTCCAAACGCCCGCATTGCCCTGGAATTGAGTATCACAAGCGGTAAGGTCGATTGTGGTCGTTTCAGTTACGGGAACATAGATTTCAAGCGTCTTGATATAAGCAGTACCGGAAGCGCGTTTGATAGAAACGTCGCCGTCGGCAGTTACCGTGTAAGTAGCAACTTTTTCTACGGGAACTACTTCCGTTCCGTTAATCGTGAACGCCGCCGCATCATAAGTGGTCATAGTAACTACTGAACCCTTAACTGCTTTGAAAGTAATTTCGGACTCTGCATCAAACCTAAGCCAATCGTTATTTTTAGCCATGCCGCTGAATTGGATTTTGCCGTATTTTACGGGAGCATCCGCGTTCTGGTCATAAACATACTTAACGTAAGCTTTTACCGTAGGATCAGCGTCTTCGAACGTTGCATAAAGCACGGTCGTAGCGGAAAGTGCGGTTGCATAGTCGAATGCGGTTTCACAAGCTTCGTCAGTAAACAAGCCGGAAAGAACTTTGCCTTCAACCGTGAACCAGTCTTCTGCGATAGCCGCGGTAAGCTTAATGTTCTTGTAAACTTCGCCTGCGTAGATATCGTCGGTACCAACCTTTACGGTAAGCGATACTTTCTCGTTCGTGCCTGCCCAAGGGTTCTTGTAAGTAATCTGACCGTTCGTCATTGCGAAAATGGTGTAGAAGTCGTTATACAATGCAGCAGCTGCAGCGTCGGTAAGAACCGTAACACCCGTCTGGCTTGCTGTTATAGCGCCGTCGCCGGTGTTGTTGTATTCCGTGTACTGTGCCTTATCTGCAACGTTACCGCTCATAGATACGTATCTTTCGTCTCTGGATGCACCGGTTGCAGCAACCTTCGAAATGTGGCTGCCGAGGCGGCAGTTCATATACATAACCGCAGCGTCCTGTCCCCAAGGTCTGCCGAGTGCAGTCAAACCGACTGTTAACTTCGGCGTTACGCCGTCCTCTTCGTATACAGGATTGCCGTCCTTGTCTTTAAGGGGTTGACCGGCGATAGTTACGCCTTCTTCGCATACGAAGTCGCAATCGTCGAATATAGCGCCGTAAGTAATCTTCGTGCCGGTGCCGTTATTGCCCTTGAATGCTGTAATGTAACCGCCGTGCGAAGCACTGTCTGCAACAGCGATAGATGTAATGGTGCACTTATTGAAGTAAGTGGTATTGTTCGTACCGAAAATGAAGTCGGTCGTACCGCTTATATAAGAATTGGTAACGATTTGTCTGCCGGTGAAGAACTCGATAGTATCCTGATAGCCGAGGAACTTGCAGCTGTCGATTACAACCTGGTCTGCCTGAATGAGCATTGCAAGAGCACGGTGTTCAGGGAATTTTTCGCCCTTAACCTGATCGAAGTATGCAAGCGAGTTGTAAGCGTTGGAAACGATTACGTTCTTCATAGTGAAGCCGACCGCTTTTTCTCTTACGTTGAACGTAGAGGTCGAATCCGTAGTATGAACGAAGCCGCTTTCGTCCGTTTCGCCGAACAAGCTATCCCATTCTATCATGGTGTAACCGGTTTCGCCTATACCTGCGCCGATAACGGTGAGGTTGGGAATGTTGATTTCAACCTTTTCCTTATACGTGCCTGCAGCAATCGTCATGGTCTTAGCTGCGTCGTCTTTAATACCGCAGTTTTCAAGGAAGTCAACAGCCTGCTGAATGGTCTTGAACTGGTATGCTGCGGTTGCGTCGTCGGAAAGAGTACCGATTTTGTCTTCAGCCAAAGCACCGTCAACGTTTACGTTTACGCTGTCAGCCGTCTTTAAAGCTTCGATTTTGTCGATTACGTATACGGTGAATTTAACGTTTGTTTCCGTACCGTTCAAAGTTACGGTAACTTCGGTCTTGCCGGAGGTTGCCGTCGAATTGCCGGTAAGCGTGAACGCACCTGCCGCAAGGCGGAATTCTCTCGTCTTATCCGCACCGTCTACGGTTACTTTACCGCTGAGGATAACCGTCATACCGTCGGTGCTGAACGTATCGCCGTTGAAATACAACTGACGAAGCGCCTGGTTTACGTAAATGCCGTTGTAGGAATTCTTTATACCGTCTTTAATCGCGTTAGTGCCGATTCTCAAAGATTCAACGGCATAAACCGTAACGTTAAAGCTCGTCTTATAATCCTTTCCTTCTTCGGTGTACTTAACCTCAACGGGATATACGCCAGCTTTGGTCATATCAACCTTGGAATCGTCGACAGTAACGTCTGTTACTTCGAGGGGTTCGGTACGCTGGGTTATCGAGAACACTTTGTTCAATTCCAAACCTGCGGAAGAATAAGTCTGACCTACGTAGTAATCAACCGTTCCTGCCGCAACAACTTCGATTGATTCCAGAGGAGTATCCTGAACGGTACAGCTGAACTTCGCATAATAAATATCGGAAGTGCCGCCCGTACGGGTAATTTTATACTCGCCTGCTTCAGCCAACTCGATTTCCACCTCACGTACGGGGCTGCCGTCGGTTGCCTGGTATTCGATATTCTGGGTTGTGCCGTCGGGCTTGTTAAGGACAACAGTTTGAACCGTCGTCGTACCGCTCGAACCGTTCTGAATATGTATTACAAGCGTGCCTGCCGCGGGAGCGTTGATTATGAACGCGTCACCTGTGCCGCCGAGCTTAATCGATTTTGTATACGCAGCTTCGGAAACCTGAGCGCCGCCTTCTTTATTTTCAAATACGCCGTTCTTCGTTCTGTTACGAACTTCCGTGTTAGCGCCTACAGCGAAAATGCTGACTTTTCTGTCGGTATCGGTTTTAGTCGATTCGAATTTGTCGGAAACGTTCAATTCAAACGTTACGTCCTTATACGTAGGAGTAGCATCGGTTACCGTTACGGCACATTCTGCGGTTTTGCTTCCGTCTGCCGTAGTTACGGTAATCGTTGCCGTACCTGCCGCTACCGCCGTTACAACGCCGTTTGCTACGGTCGCAACAGCAGGATCGCTGGAAGTCCAGGTTACGTTCTTGTTGGTTGCGTCCGAGGGAGCTACAGTCGGAGTCAACGTTTCCGTACCGCCAACGGCTAAGCTTGCCGTAGTCTTGTCAAGCGTTACGCCCGTTACAGCTACAGTTTCGGATACCTCGTTAACATAACCGCAATCGTCGCAAACGTTGTCGTCGCCGTAGTTATGATCTACGATATCCTTCGTATCGTCGCCGTCTTTGCACTCCTGATGATGTCCGCTGGCACCGTCGGGCACGTATTCATAAACGTGCTTGTGTCCGCAACCTGCAAGCGCACCTGCGCCGGCCATTGCACCCGCAATAACAAATACGGACAGTAATTTGGTTAATTTGTTCATAATTCCTCCTGTTTATTTAAAGCGCTATCTTTATATTACGGATAGATATTTGATATGTGCAGAAATGTACTTCTGCACATATTTCTTTTGTCCGCAGGATAAAAGATTTCGGCTTTTATATTACTTTATTATTCTATCATACCAAAATATTAAAGTCAACCCAAAT
>CAZACR010000098.1:0-4853 GCA_964483715.1 uncultured Clostridia bacterium | reverse complement strand
GAGGAAAACGTTTACGATTTTTCCCTCGGCAATCCGTCCGCGCCGCCGCCCGAAAAGGTTAAAAAAGAGCTTATAAATTTAATCGAAAATACCGACCCGACAACGTTGCACGGCTACACTTCCGCGCAGGGCGATTACGGCGTGCGCAAGACGATAGCCGACGGTTTGAACGCAAAGTATTCTACTAACCTGAACGCAGACTGTCTGTATATGACCTGCGGCGCTGCGGCTTCGCTGTGCATAACGCTGAACGCGCTTTTAAACGAGGGTGACGAGGTCATAACCTTTGCGCCGTTCTTTCCCGAATATTCGGTTTTCGTAAATCATGCTGGCGGAAAGCTTATCGCGCTTCCGTGCGATAAAAACACATTTCAGCCCGATATATGTGCGCTTGAATGTGCTTTAACGCCAAAAACCAAGGCGGTAATAATCAATTCGCCCAACAATCCCAGCGGCGTTGTTTACCCGAAAGAAATTATAGATAAGCTCGCTTCAACGCTTACGGAATACGGACATAAGACGGGCAGCTCGATTTATCTTATTTCGGACGAGCCTTACCGCGAACTCGTATTCGATAAAAGCGTTTGTGTGCCGTTCGTTATGAATAGTTACGAAAACAGTATCGTGTGCTATTCGTACTCGAAAAGCCTTTCGCTTGCGGGCGAGAGGATAGGCTATATAGCGGTTAATAACGCAATGCCTGCCTTTTCCGACGTCTACGCCGCCGTGTGCGGTGCGGGTAGGGCTCTCGGCTATGTTTGCGCCCCCGCGCTTTTTCAGCATTTGGTTGCAAAAATAGGGGATATTACTGCGGATATATCCATATATAAACGTAACCGCGATATACTTTACACCGCGTTGACGGAGTACGGCTTCAAGGTGATTAAGCCCGAGGGTGCGTTCTATCTGTTCGTGCAATCGCCCGAGCAGTCAGCCGCCGCGTTCGCGGAAAAAGCCAGACAATACGAACTGCTGATAGTGCCTTCCGATTCGTTCGGAGTGGAAGGGTACGCGCGTATTTCCTACTGCGTTGCAACCGATATGATTGAAAGAAGCTTGCCCGCATTCAAAGCGTTGGCTAAGCAATACGACCTCCTTTAAAAAACAACCGCCGACGGAATTTTCCGTCGGCGGCTTTCGTTTATTTATCAATAATTTTTCAAGCGCTTTTTAATCGACTTTATGTTTTCCTTAACGGAAGCGGAGGAAGCTCCGCCGAAGCTCGTACGCGCGTCTGCGCACGCTTTGCCTTTTACAACTTTCACAATGTCCTCGCCGAACTCGGGCGCAAACTGCGAATAGTCGGCAAAACTCATTTTCTGTAAATTCGTATTGTTTTCAATGCACCAGCGCACTATTTTGCCCGTGACTGAGTGGGCGGTGCGGAAGGGTACGCCCTTTTTCGCAAGGTAGTCCGCAACGTCGGTTGCACAGCAGAATTCGCTTTCCGCAGCCTTAGCCATTCTCTTTGCGTTCAGCGTGATAGCGCCAAGCATTTCCGCCATAATATCAAGGCAGTTTACAACCTGTTTTTCCGCGTCGAAGAAGCCTTCTTTGTCCTCCTGCAAATCCTTGTTATAGGCAAGCGGAATAGCCTTTATTGTCGTAAGCAGTGCGAATAAATGCCCGTATACTCTGCCCGTTTTTCCGCGCATAAGCTCGGGGATATCGGGGTTTTTCTTCTGCGGCATTATGGAAGAACCGGTGGAGTATTCGTCCGCAATCTCGAAGTACCCGAACTCCTCGGTAGTATATAAAATTATGTCCTCGCAAAGGCGGGAAAGGTGCGCCATTATAAGCGATGCGTCGAACAGATATTCCGCAACGAAATCTCTGTCGGAAACGCCGTCGAGCGAGTTTGCGCAGGGACTGTCGAAACCAAGAAGCTCGCAGGTTATGTTTCTGTCAATGGGGTAGGAAGTGCCTGCCAAAGCTCCGCTGCCGAGCGGCATAACGTTGGCTCTTTCGCGGCTCGCCGCAACCCTGTCCAAATCGCGCAAGAACATTTCAGCATACGCGTTGAAGAAGTGCCCCGCGCACATGGGCTGGGCTTTGCGCAAATGCGTATACCCCGGCATAATAAGCTTCAAACCTTGAGTTGCCTTTTCTACAAGCGCCTCGATAACGTTTTTCAAGCTTTCTTCGAGGCAATCGAACGAACCGCGCACGTACAGTCTGAAATCGGTTGCAACCTGGTCGTTGCGGCTGCGTGCGGTGTGCAGTTTCTTGCCCGTGTCGCCTATGCGCGAAACAAGCTCGTTTTCAACAAAAGAGTGAATGTCTTCCGCACCCGCAATTTCAAGCTTGCCGTTTTGTATATCGTCGGCAATTGACTGCAATCCGTCGCAGATTGTTTTCGCCTCTTCCGCGGTGATTATGTTACAGCAGCCGAGCATTGCCGCGTGTGCGAGCGAAGCGGTGATATCCACAGCCCAAAGCTGTTTGTCGAAGGGCAGTGAGTCGTTAAAAAGGTCGGCGTTTTTTGCCGTGGGCGCGTCGAAGCGTCCTTCCCATAATTTCATAAAAAGTATTCCTTTTGCGTTTTTATGACTGAATTATATAATAATTTTAACGGATTGGCAACTGTTTAAACGGCTTTTGAAAATTCGTCTTTTTAAATTGACTTATTTGCGCATTTGCTTTACAATAATATAGAGATGATAATTTTAGGAATTGACCCTGGCTTCGGCACTATGGGGTTCGGCGTGATAGATAAAAAGCCAAACGGCGATACTGTAGCCGTGGATTACGGCGTAGTGAAAACTCCGCAGACCGAAACTTTTCCCGTGCGGCTTGCGATGCTGGAAGAGGGGTTGAACAGAATTTACGCTAAATACAAACCCGAAGAAATTTCCGTGGAGGAGCTGTTCTTTTCAAAGAACGTAACCACGGGCATACAGGTAGCCCACGCAAGGGGAGTAATTCTATTATCGGCAATCAAGTACTGCGGAAAGCTTTTCGAATATACGCCCAACGAAATAAAGCAGGCGCTCACGGGCTACGGCAGGGCGGATAAGGTGCAGATGATGCACGTCGTTACTTCCCTTCTGCACTTGCAGAAAATTCCACGCCCCGACGACGCGGCGGACGCTCTCGCGGTTGCACTGTGCCACGCGCACACTTCGCGCTTCGGTAAATTATACGGCATAAAATAAAAGAATTTAAGGTGTTGAAAATGATAGGATATTTGAAAGGTAAAGTATTGGATATTTCCGCGGACAGTGCGATAATAGTGGTCGGCGGAGTGGGTTACGAAGCGTACTGTTCGGCTTCGGCGTTTTCAAAAATGGCAGTCGGGCAGGAGTGCGAAATTTATACGTATCTGCAGGTCAGCGAAGTAAACGGCGTCCAGCTTTACGGCTTCTCGTCCATGCAGGAAAAGGCAATGTTTTTAAAGCTTATTTCCGTGTCGGGCGTAGGTCCTAAAGTGGGCATTTCCGTGCTCTCGCAAATGAGTGTAAACGACGTGGCGATTGCCGTTGCCACGGGCGATATCAAAGCGCTTTCGGGCGTTAAGGGGCTGGGCAAAAAGACTGCCGAAAAAATTATCGTCGAGCTCCGCGACAGAGTTTCCGCACCCGTCGGCGGTTCGGCTAAGGGTACGGACGGCGTGCCTTTCGTTTCCCCCTCGCGCGAGGACGAGGACGCGGTTGTCGCGCTCATATCCCTGGGCTTTACGCGTGCGGAGTCCGAAAAGGCGGTTGCCAAAGCAAAGGCGAACGGCGCAAACACTATAGAAGAGATTATAATGGTTTCATTGAAATCAATGTAAAGGTAGATTATGTTTTTTGACGAAGAAGATTACGGCGGCGAAGAAGAGAGGTTAGTGCAGAGCACTCGCGGCGAATACGACGCGGAAGAAAACGTTCTGCGCCCCAAAACGCTGGAAGGCTACGTCGGTCAGTCCAAGGTTAAAGAAAATTTGACCGTGTATATGAGCGCGGCGAAAAAGAGAGGCGAAGCCCTCGAGCACGTTCTCTTGTACGGCGCTCCCGGTCTTGGTAAAACCACGCTCGCGCATATAATCGCCAACGAAATGGAAGGCCAGCTCAAAATGACGAGCGCACCCGCGATAGAGCGCAGCGGCGACTTGGCGGCGATACTTACAAACTTAAACGACGGCGACGTGCTGTTTATTGACGAAATTCACCGCCTCAACCACAGCGTTGAAGAAATTCTGTATTCGGCTATGGAAGACTACGCGCTCGATATCATAGTGGGCAAAGGTCCGAGCGCGCGCAATATCCGCTTTTCTTTAAAGAAGTTTACGCTTATCGGCGCAACCACAAAAGCGGGTATGATAGCAAACCCCTTGCGCGACAGATTCGGTATAGTCTGCCGTCTGGAAATGTATACCCCCGCGGAGCTCGAAGAAATCGTCGTAAGGAGCGCTAAAACGCTCAATATATCCATAGACAGCGACGCGGCAAGAGAAATATCCACGCGTTCGCGCGGAACTCCCAGAATTGCCAACAGACTGCTCAAAAGGGTGCGAGATTTCGCCACGGTAAACGGAAGTGAAAGCGTCACGTTAAAGGACGCTAAGTTCGCGCTCTCGCGTATGGAAATAGACGCTCTCGGATTGGACGAAATAGACAGAAATCTGCTCCGCGCAATGATAGAAAAGTTCGACGGAAAGCCCGTAGGCTTGGAAACGCTCGCCGCGACGATAAACGAGGACGCAGGCACTATAGAGGACGTTTACGAACCTTATTTATTACAGCTCGGCTTTATCGCGCGCACGCCTCGCGGCAGGGTAATACTCCGCGGCGGATACGAGCATCTGGGCTATAAAATTACCGAAAGACAGTTACAGCAGATAAATATGTTCGACAACAAGGACTGATTATGCA
>CAZACR010000097.1:0-4971 GCA_964483715.1 uncultured Clostridia bacterium | reverse complement strand
TCGTAAATTTCCTTGGGCTGAAGGTGGCAGTGATAGTCTATAATAGGCATCTTTTCCGCATGGTCGTGGTACAGCTTTTTGGCAGTATCCGTTTCGAGCAGAAAGTCTTTATCCATAAATTTTTTCATGAAAACTCCTTTCTCGTCGATTTCTCTTTCTTGCGCAAAAGATAAATCCGACGAATTTTAGGGCGTTGCCCTCTTTTTGCAATATTTTTCGTAGCCCTCAATTATCAGAAATTGCAAAAATTCACCTACTGAGGCGAAAGTATTCGCAAATTGGGTCGCGCTGCGCAAAAGCGCGGTTTTGCTTGCTACGTTTATTATTTTGAAATAGTATTAAAGAGTAACGCCGGTCTTGAAAATAGCAATCTCTTTTGTGTTATTCAATTCATTTTTCGTCTTTTTGCCGTTAGCGATATCGACGATTAAATCGATAAACTTTTCAAGCTGGGTGTCGAAGTCGCTCTCCAATACCGCGCCTGCGTTAAAATCTATCCAGTTAGACTTCTTTGCAGCGAGCTCGGAATTGGTTGCGATTTTGAGCGTGGGAACGAAGCCGCCGAAAGGCGTACCTCTGCCCGTGGTGAACAGTACGAGGTGACAGCCTGCCGCCGCGATATTGGTTACCGCGCACATATCGTTGCCCGGCCCGTTGAGAAGGTTGAGCCCCTTCTGCGTCACGAAACCGTCGTCGAACACAACGTCCGAAACGGGACCCGAGCCCGATTTCTGCGTACAACCGCAGGATTTGTCTTCCAGAGTAGTAATACCGCCCGCCTTGTTGCCGGGGGAAGGATTTTCGCCTACAGGCTGACCGTTGGCGCGGAAGTAGTCCTTGAAGTCGTTGATAAGCTTAACCGCCTTTTCGAAAGTCGCCCTGTCCTTGCAGCGGTTCATGAGCTGCTGCTCCGCACCGAACATTTCCGGAACTTCGGAGAGAACGGACGTACCGCCTACCGAAACGATATAATCGGAAAATCTGCCGACCAGGGGATTAGCGGTAATGCCCGACAAACCATCGCTGCCGCCGCACTTCAAGCCGACTTTGAGGCAGGATATATCCTTTTCCACCCTCTTATCCGTCTTTACGACCTTTGCGATTTGCTTTAAAAGCTCGACGCCCGCTTCTATTTCGTCCTCGACTTCCTGGCAAACGAGGAATTTAATCCTGCTTTCGTCAACCTTGCCGAGAGATTGTTTAAACGCGTCCATCTGGTTGTTTTCGCAGCCCAGTCCGAGCACGAGAACGCCGCCCGCATTGGGGTGCTTAACCATTTTCTGCAAAATGAGCTTTGTGCGCTCGTGGTCGTCGCCGAGCTGGGAACAGCCGTAGGGATGAGTGTAAGTGAAAACGCCGTCGAAGCCGTCTTCGCCGCACTCCGCCTTGAACGTTTCCACGATTTCCTTAGCCTGTCCGTTTACGCAGCCTACTGTGGGGATTACCCAGATTTCGTTTCTTATACCGACGTTGCCGTCAGCACGGGGGTAAACGTTGACCTTGCGCATCTTCGCAGGGTGCAGTTCGCAGTCGACCTTGTTGTATTCGTACTCTAAATTTTCCGAAAGGTTGGTCTTTACGTTGTGGGTGTGTACCCATTTGCCGACGGAGATATCCTCGGTAGCGTGCGCTATAGGCACGCCGTACTTGATAATGTTCTCGCCGTTTTCTATTGCGCGAAGCGCGAACTTATGCCCTTTGTTGATATCCTGCGCGAGCTTTACACCCTGCTCCGTTTCGCCTGCTTTCAAATCGCACAGCGCAACGGCTACGTTATCGAGCGGATTTATAATAATTGATTTCTTAGCCATTTA
Source organism: uncultured Clostridia bacterium (assembly GCA_964483715.1). Classification (GTDB taxonomy): domain Bacteria; phylum Bacillota; class Clostridia; order Christensenellales; family Borkfalkiaceae; genus Coproplasma. The sequence continues at coordinate 3,157 of CAZACR010000097.1, read as the reverse complement.
GCCCTCTTATATAATTTAACCCATCACTCCGTTTAGAAGCGAGCAGTTCAAGGCGCGTGCGGCTTTGGCGACAGGAGTTTACTTAGTGGTAAATGACTGAGCCGAAACGCAAACGCAACGCCGAAATGCGACGCTTATAAAAGGAGATTAGTTACAGCTACCCTTGCAGCCGCCGACAAAGCACTTAACCGCAGCGTTCATACCCTTGGTATCCATTGCCTGCAAATACTTTGCAACGGTTGCGGTGATATCGGGGTGAAGAGTATTCATATCGCATTCCCAGGCTTCCTTCCAGCCGAGCGCCTTTTCAGCGAGCTTTGTATAGTCGCCGTCGAACTCAGCCCAGAGCTTTGCCCAGTATTCGAGATATGCGGGGTCGTCGTTAAGCGCGATAGCTTGTTCCCCTCTCTTGCCCTTGTGGAATTCAACGAGAGCGGCAAACGCGAAAAGCAGGTGCTGAGGCAGTTCTCCCTTGATGCGGATATAATCTTCGAGCGTGGGAAGAAGGCGCGTTCTGAACTTGGTCGTGGAGTTGAGCGCGATAGACATAAGCTCGTGTCTTATGAACGGGTTCTTATATCTTTCGATAACCGAGTTAGCGAACGCAACCATTTGGTCCTGAGGCAAATCTATGGTGGGATTTACTTCGTCGAATACGAAATCGTGTACGAACTTGCCGATAATTTCGTCGTTTACGGCTTCGCCTACCGTGTCTATGCCGCAAAGATACGCAACGGGCACCATTGCCGTGTGCGAACCGTTGAGGATTTTAACCTTTCTCTGCTTGTAGGGCTTGATGCTGTCCGCAAAGATAACGTTCAGTCCGGTGCTGTCCGCGGGAAGAACATTCTGAACGAACGGTTCTTTCTTCAATACCCAAAGGTGGAAAATTTCGCCCTTGACGATATTGTTGTCGATATAGCCCGTTTCTTTCTGGATATCTTCGATTTCGTTGCGGGGATATCCGGGAACGATTCTGTCTACCAAGGTGGACGTAAAGTGGTTTGCCGTCTGCATCCACTTTATGAACTTATCGTCCATCTTGTTTATCTTAGCGAGCTCGGTCAAGCATCTGTAAAGCTCGTCGCCGTTGTTGTCGATAAGCTCGCAGGGGATAATCGCAAGACCTTTGCTCATATCGCCCTTGAAGAAATCGTATCTTCTCTTAAGCAGCGCGAGGAGCTTGCCGGGATATGACTTGGGGCAAACCGTAAAATCGGTGTCCGTGGGGTCTACCGCAATGCCCGCTTCCGTCGTGTTGGAGATTATTATCTGTAAATCCTCGCTTTCGCCGTAGGAAAGATAGTGCTCGTATTGCTCGAAGGGGTTGATTAAATCGCCGATAACGTCGATAACCTGGCTTTTCTTGACCTTTTCACCCTTGTCGATACCCTCTAAACGGAGGGTGTAAAGTCCGTCCTGTTCGGAAAGTTCTTTAACTCTGCCGAAGGGCATGGGCTGAACCACAACAACGTTTGCGTTGATTGCGCCTTTATCGTTAAGGCTCTGGATAATCCAGTCAACGAACGCGCGTAAGAAGTTGCCCTCGCCGAACTGCATAATCTTTACAGGTCTTTCGGGCTTAGCGAATAATTTTTTACTTATAAGTTCCATAAATGAAGTCCTTCTCTAATTTAGTTTCTTTCGATCGACGAAGGAATAACCTGTTCGGTCTCCGCATCGAAAAGATACGCCGCCTTGTAAGGTACGGTAAACGCGAACTTTGCGCCCATTGCGGGAGTATCGTGAGGATTTACTTTCAGAATAACGTTTACGCCGCCTACGGTTGCGTATACGTTGGTGGTGTCGCCGAGAAGCTCGGTGAGTTCAACGTCGGATTCGACAAGGTATTCGTCCTTGCCCGCCTTACCGTCTTTCGCAACCTTGATAGCTTCGGGACGGAACGCGAATACGACCTGCTTGCCCTCTATAGATGCAACGTCGGTAACTACGGGTTTAACGTCGTAGGAAATTCCCGATTCCGTTACGAAATTGCCGCCTTCGATTTTGCCCTTGAGGAAGTTCATGGGAGGCTCGCCGATAAATCCTGCAACGAAAAGGTTTGCGGGATAGAAATACAGCTCGTAAGGAGTGCCTATCTGCTGAACGTAGCCGCCCGATTTCATAACGACTATTCTGTCGGACATCGTCATAGCTTCGGTCTGGTCGTGCGTTACGTAAATGGTCGTAGCTCCTACCGAACGGTGAATCTGCTTGATTTCCGAACGCATGGTAACACGCTGCTTTGCGTCGAGGTTGGACAAAGGTTCGTCCATAAGGAAGATATTAACCTTTCTGATGAGCGCACGGCCTACCGCAACACGCTGGCACTGACCGCCGGAGAGGTTACGGGGGAATCTTTCGAGATAGTCGGTCAAGCCGAGGATTTTAGCCGTTGCCTGAACTTTTTCTTCGATAACGTCCGCGTCGATGCCCTCGAGCATAAGACCGAACGCGAGGTTTTCGTATACGGTAAGGTGAGGATAAAGCGCGTAGGACTGGAATACCATTGCGATTCCCCTCTCCCTCGAAGTCATTTTGTTTGCGAGCTTGCCGTCGATGTAGAACTCGCCCGAAGTGATGTCTTCGAGACCCGCTATCATACGGAGCGTCGTGGACTTACCGCAACCGGAGTCGCCGACAAGGCAGATAAATTCGCCGTCTTTGATTTCCATGTTGAAGTCGTGTACGGCGTGGTAGCCGTTGGGATAAACTTTGTTTACGTCTTTAAATAATAATACTGCCATTTTAATCTTTCCCTCTTAATTAGATTTTAATATTTATTATGACTTGGGTTAGACGCAAGCAAGACAAGGAGCGTGCGGATTGCCCGACGGGAGTTTACTTAGCGTAAATGACCAAGGGCAAACGCAAACGCGACACCGTATTGCGTAGCTTATAACCCAAAGGCTTATTTCAAGTCCTGCGTCTTGATATTATCCATATCGTCGTATGCCTGGTTCTCGCCGCACATACCCCAGATAAAGGTGTAGTTGTAAGTGCCTACGCCCGTATGTATCGACCACGACGGGGAGATTACAGCCTGTTCGTTGTGCATAATGATATGCCTCGTTTCCTGGGGCGTGCCCATAAGGTGTATAACCGCCTGGTCTTCGGGTACTTCGAAGTACATATAAACTTCCATACGTCTTTCGTG
>CAZACR010000096.1:0-4975 GCA_964483715.1 uncultured Clostridia bacterium | reverse complement strand
AAAAGGATAATGGGGTTATAAGGGGGCGGTTATGAATTTTAAACAGATTATAAAAACTTTTTGCTTCCACTACGCGTTGATATACGGCCTGACTATGATAGCCACGTTTTTCTGGTGTCTTGCCGCCGGCGAAACTTGCGTGGAACTCGACTTTTTCTGGAAAGCTATGATTTTTTCGCTCCTGGCGGACGCGCCCTTGTTCGTTTTCTATTCGCGCAAAGAACTGACTTCCAAGCAAACGCTTATCCGTATAATAATGCACGGCGCTCTTTTGGAAATTGTCCTGCCCGCCGCGGGTTGGTTTATCGGTATGTGGCGCGGCGTGGGCGGTTACTTCGTATTCTTTATCACGGTGCTTATAGTCGACGCAAGCATTTTTGTAATAACCTATTTAAAAACTTCCGTAGAAGCGGGCAATATCAATTCCGCGCTTACAAAGCGCAAAAAAGAAAGGAAAGAAAAGGAGGAAGAGGGTGATGGCTTCGGACAAGATAATAGAGATACGCAATCTGAATAAATCGTTTAAAGAAGTGCACGCCGTGCGCGATTTGAGTTTTTCGGTAAAGAAGGGTGAGCTTTTCGCGTTTTTAGGCGTAAACGGTGCGGGCAAGAGCACGACTATTTCGATAATGTGCGGCAAGCTTGCAAAGGACAGCGGCAGCGTTATTATAAACGGTGCGGACGCGGACGGCGCGCCTGCAAAGATAAAAAACAGTCTGGGCGTAGTGTTCCAGAACAGCGTGCTCGATAAATTTTTAACCGTGTACGACAATCTGCAAAACCGTGCGGCTCTCTATGGCATTACGGGCGATGCATTTAAGGCAAGATATAAAGAGCTTGCCGAATTGCTCGATTTTGCCGACCTTTCCAAACGCACTCTCGGCAAGCTGTCGGGCGGTCAGCGCAGGCGCATAGACATTGCGCGCGCACTTATCCACAAACCCGAAATTCTCGTTCTGGACGAACCCACGACGGGACTCGACCCTCAAACGCGCAAATTGCTGTGGCGCGTTGTTTCCGACCTCAGAGAAAAAGAGGGGTTGACCGTGTTCCTCACAACTCACTATATGGAAGAGGCGGCGGACGCGGACTACGTGGTAATTTTAGATAGCGGCGTAAAGGTTGCGGAGGGCACTCCCTTAGAACTCAAAAACGAATACACGAACGATTATATCACCGTTTACGGTAAAAATATAAACGAACTGTCCGCTTTCGGCTATCCCTGCAAGGAGGTCGTAAACGGTGTGCGCATAAGCGTGCCTGACACAGCGCACGCGGCAAAGCTGATTGCGGAAAATATGTCGGTGTTCACCGATTTCGAAATTTCCAAGGGAAATATGGACGACGTGTTTCTGGCGGTAACGGGCAAAGAACTTGCGGGAGGAGCAATGCAATGACAACCTTTTTTCATTTGGTTAAGCGCAACGTAAAGCTGTTTTTAAAGGATAAGGGCATGGTGCTCAGCGCTATGATAACGCCAGTAATATTGCTCGTATTGTTTGCTACCTTTCTTGCCAACGTGTACCGCGATACTTTTGCAGGCAATCTGCCCGAAGGGTTCGAGGTCAGCGATAAAATAATTTCGGGTTTGGTAGGCGGCGAGCTGTGCTCTTCGCTTATTGCGGTTTCGTGCGTTACGGTTGCTTTCTGCGCAAACTTTTTAATGGTGGCGGATAAGGTGAACGGCGCAAGGGACGATTTGCTTATGTCGCCCGTAAAAAAATCCACGCTCGCCCTCGGCTATTACGCCGCAACGGTTGCAAGCACGCTGATAATATGTTTAATCGCAACCGGGCTCTGTTTTATCTATCTTGCGTGCGTCGGTTGGTATCTGAGCTTTGCAGACGTCGTGCTCGTGCTTGCGGACGTGCTGATACTCACGCTGTTCGGCACAATCCTCTCCGCAATAGTCAACACTTTTCTTACCTCGCAGGGGCAGATTTCCGCAGTGGGTGCAATCATATCCGCAGGCTACGGATTTATCTGCGGTGCGTATATGCCTATGTCGCAGTTCGGTGCGGGATTAAGGAACACGCTTATGCTCCTGCCCGGCACTTACGGCACGTCGCTTGTGCGCAACCATATGATGGGCGGCGTTTTCACGGAAATGAGCGCTAACGGCTTCCCCGACGGAGTGGTAGAGGGCATAAAAGATTCGGTTGACTGCAACCTGTACTTTTTCGGGAACGAAGTAAATATCGGCGTTATGTACGCGGTTATTCTTATATCTATCGCGGCGCTGGTAGCTGTATATGTTGCCATAAACCTGCTTTGGGGCAAAAAACTCATAAAGAAAAAAGCGTAAACAAAAACGGCGGAAGCGATGCAATCGCTTCCGCCGTAACTTTATCTTTATTTATTTTTATAACTTAGCGCTTTTTACGGTGTATTCCGTAACGCCTAAAATGGTTTCGCCGTCAATCTGCAACGCGCAGGGCTTGGCAAACTTGACCGTTATCTGCTTGCCCGACATAACTTCGACGTACTTTGCCTTTTTGATATGTTCGCCCTTGAACAGCGAGGGGAAAATCATCAGCGTTTTCAGCTTGCCGCTTCTGTGGAAAATACATGTGGAAAGCGTGCGCTCCTCGTTCATTCTGTCCTGGGAGGGAGTGGGCATCATTCCGCCGCCGTACAGTCTTCCGTTCATAGCGGGCGCAATCCAGACCTTTTTATAAGTCCTGGTAACTCCGTCCACGGTAACTTCCGCTCTCGCGGGTTTGTAGTGGAATAGCAGCCCCTTGATGGCAATGCCCGTGTAGTTGACTTTCTTGTTCGCGGCTTTCAGCTTGTCGCCCACTTCGCAGCAGTAGCCGTCTATGCCGAAGCCCACGCCGTTAATGAATTTATAGTCCTTGCCTTTCACGGTAACTGTGGGCAAATCCTTGATATAGGGCGCAAGTTCGACGGGCTTGTCGCCCGTTTCTTTGCCGATATCCTTCCAGAAATCGTTGCCGCTGCCCGCCGCGTAGTAGTAGACGGGTGCGGAAATTTCAATTCCTTGCGTATCGTTGATATAGCGGTTGAGCGTTCCGTCGCCGCCCGCGATAATAACGCCTTCGCCCTCTTTCAATCCGGCGAAAAACTGTTTGTAATCGGTTTTGGTGATGTCGTAAAGCTCTAAGCTGTCGCCTTCGAGCGCCTTGGAAAGCTCGCCGTGGAAAGCGGTGTCGTTCACGTTGCCCGCGAGGGGGTTGTAAAGTACTTTATAATTCATTGGTAACTCCTAAAAATTTTTTCTTTTGGAATATTCGGTCGGCGAAACGCCGAAGTATTTCTTGAATACGCGGGAAAAGTACAGCGGTTCGGCATATCCGCACGCTTCCGCAATCTGTCCTATCGTATACGCGGAATAGCGGTTGCTAACGCCCGAGAGCAGGATTTTTCCCGCCTGTTCCATTCTTACGGAAGTCAGGTATTCGTGAGGGGTGAGCCCCGTCTCCTTTTTGAACAGCTTGCGCACGTAGTCGTAGTTGAGCGGCAGCTTGCGTATGTACGCTTCCACGGAATACGCCCAGTCGCGCGCGTTCTTTTCTATATCCTCGCGCAGCATTGCAACCACTGGCGATTTTTCCGCTTTCGCGCTCTGCATTGCTATATAGTTCACGATAAGCTCGCCCAGCGCGTTCAGAACCCCCGCGCCGTTTTCCGCATTTATAAATACCGCCGCCTGCTCCGCCGCCGAGCGTATTCCGCCGTTTGCGACGTCCGCAATAACTGCAACGTTTTTTAAAGGTAGGAGGGGCTGTTCTATCAAAACAGTAATAGTTTTTTGCGTACCGCCCTTTACGCTGTGCGGAAGGAACGCGGGAACAACCGCGATTTGTCCGTGCGAAAAGGCGCTTTCGCCGTCGCCCGTAAGTATAGACAGCTCGTCGTCCCTATCGGAAACGATAACTTTCAGATATTTGCAGTTTTCTTCAGCTCCGAATTGAGCGAAACTGACGGCGACGATTTTGTTCATAGCCGTATTATATCATATAATATCCGTTTTGTCCATATCGGCGGACTATAAATTTTTGCCAAATACCTTGCTGTCAAGCTCCGCGCAGTATTCGCCGACATCCCCGTATCCGCAGGAGAAGAAAAATTTCTCGCTCTCGTCTGTGGGTAGAGTATAGACTTCCGTCGCGCCTTCTGTTTTTAAAGCGCTTTCGGCAAAGCGTAAAAGCGCCTTGCCAAAACCAAAGCGGCGAGCATTAGGTGTAACGTAAATTTCGCGGATATCGCCTTTGCCCTCGGAAAAGCACCAGTCGTTAATAACGTCGTCAATCTGATAAATGACAAAGCCGCAAAGCTTTTCGCCGTTTTCCGCAACGGCAACGTTTAACAGCTCAGCTTTCAAATCGGGAACTACGCAATCGTTAAAGAGGGAGAGGGGGTCGTCCTCGCAGTCCAGCTCTGCAAAGTACGCACAGAACAGTTTTTCAAGCTCGGGGTAGTCGCTTTCCTTAATATTTCTTACAGTCATACTATTATCAATAAAAAAACAAAAGCGAGGGCAAAATTGCTCTCGCTTTACTCTTGTCGATTATTCGGCAACGGGATAAATGGAAACCTGCTTTCCGTCCTTGCCGACTCTTTCAAATCTTACGGTGCCGTCAATCAAAGCGAACAAGGTATCGTCCTTGCCGATGCCTACGTTGTTGCCGGGCTTGAACTTGCTGCCGCGCTGTCTAACCAAAATGTTGCCTGCGAGCACGAACTGACCGTCCGAGCGCTTAACGCCGAGCATTTTGGGATTACTGTCTCTGCCGTTATCGGTAGAACCGCCGCCCTTCTTGTGAGCGAATAACTTAATAAATATCATAATTCACTTCTCCTTAAGGTTACTCCGCCTGAGCTTCGGTTGCCTCTTTTGCAGCCGTAGCCTTCTTTGCGCGGGGCTTTTTAGCTTCAGCCGCGCCGATAGCCGTTACTTTAACCATAGTGTAGGGCTGTCTGTGACCCTGCTTCTTTCTCTCGTTCTTCTTGG
>CAZACR010000095.1:0-4986 GCA_964483715.1 uncultured Clostridia bacterium | reverse complement strand
TTCAATCATTGCAATGGTTGAGTTTAACGCTTTGAATTTTTCTTCGTTCATATATTGTAAATCTCCTGATTATTTTAACTCTTTATAGGCGAGAAACAGTGCCTGGTTTATTGCGGTTTGAGTGATATTTTGCCTGTCGCCTTCGAAATTAAATCTGTAAACCAGTATTCCGCGGTTCACGGAACCTACCGCAATAAAAGCTAATCCGACGGGTTTGTTTGTATTATCCGACTTAGGACCTGCTATACCCGTCGTGGCAACCGCAACGTCGCAATTACCCGAATTTAACAGTCCTTCCGCCATTTCACGCGCCGTTTCGGCAGATACTGCGCCGTGTTGTTGAAGCGTGGACTCTTTTACGCCCAGTCTTTCGAGCTTTGCTTGGTTGGAATAGGTGTTAAGACCTTCGTAGAAAACCTCTGAAATGCCCGCAACTTCAACCAACCGCTTGCATATTCCGCCACCCGTGAACGATTCCGCCACGGAAATTTTCATACGGCGCAACTTTAATAACCTGAATAACTGTTCCGTAAGCGAAACGTCTTCCATTGCGTAAACGTAGTCGTTAAGCTTTTTGACGATTTCTCTTACAGCTCCGTCTACCGCCATTTTGGAAGTCGTGTTTGTATAAATGATTTCGATTCGGCAGTCGCCGTAGCTTTCGTCTACGTTGATATACGCCGAGCCGTCAGACGCCGAGGAATACAAAACACGCTTTGCATTTTCAACCGCGCTTTCAAGCTGTTTTGCAGGCGCGCAAACAGTCCTTACAACGGCTCTGTCGTAAACAATGCCGTATTTTCTGTCCAGAGCTTCTTTTATTTCGTCAAAAGTCAGTCGGTTCGCGCAATCGGAATACATAGCAAAAACGCTGACGTTACCGCTTGTAAGCAGACCTAATCCGTCGAATTGAGAATTAAGCAAAGAAGAAACAAAACTCTTTACCGTCTTGTCCATTTGCTGCGGATAGGAAAGAAAAACATTTTCGTAATTTGCCGCCCCGTCTTTTATTGCTCGCACGATTTCATCGGAATTATCGAATGCAACGCGGCTGATTTTATCAAAATAATAGCCTTGCGACGCGCATTCGGAAGCGATATGTTCCAAGCTGGAAAAATCGGTTATACGTTTATTTTCAAACGCAAGCAAAATACATTTGCGCTTTTTTGTCTGATTGTTGTCAACTGAACTCATTGTTTTAGTACGTGTCTGTTTTTAATAAGATAATTCGTGCCTGAAATGACGGTCAAAAGCGTAGCTATCGCAAACAGGATAAGCCCGATATAATTTAATACCTGCATCGCCGTTCCGCCGAAAAACTCTTTGAAACCTGCAAAAACCAAAAGCACAATAAGGCTTAACATCTGGAAAACGGTTTTGAATTTGCCGACCTTATCCGCGGCGATTACCACCCTTGCGTCTGCGGCTACCATTCTAAAACCGCTTACGATAAGCTCCCTTGCCAAGATTACCGCAACGCAGCAACCTGCGCAAATCAGCGTCCAATCACCGAGATATGCCGTGAAAAAGTAAGGCTTCGTGAGCATTATTATCATTGCCGAAGCGACAAGCACTTTGTCGGCAACGGGGTCTAAGAATTTACCGAGATTGGTTACAAGTTTATATTTTCTTGCAAGATATCCGTCCAGAAAGTCCGTAAAGCTCGCAATGGCGAAAACCGCAAGCGAACAAAAATAATGACCCGTGAAATTGAGGTAGAAAAACAGCACGAAAAGCGGTATCATAACCACTCTCGATATTGTGAGTTTATTGGGCAAATTCATAACGCCTTTGCCCGCTACGAATTTATAAAACTTGCTGCTTTTTATTTCTTCTTCGTTTAACTCACTCATCGCAATAATCCTCCGTCCGCCCGTATAAATCGTAATCGGAACAGGACGTAACGTAAACTTCGTAATATTCGCCTTGAACGGCGCTTTCCGCATTGAAATAAACCTTGCCGTCTATATCTGGTGCGCTGAAATACGCTCTTCCGAAAAAACACGACTTGTCGTAATCTATTCCGTCGCACAACACTTTGATTTTTTTGCCGACAAAGCTCTGCAAAAACCCGCGAGAAACGCTCTTTTGTACACCGTATAAGCGCTTTACCCTTTTGCGCTTTTCAATGCTTGAAATTTGCCCTTTAAGCTTATATGCGGGGGTATCGGGCTCGCGGGAATACGCAAAGAAACCGCAGTTAGTCAGTTTTGCTTGCTCCAAAAATTCGCACATCGCCAGGCTTTCTTCCTCAGTCTCCGTGGGAAAACCGCTGATAAATGTGGAACGGATAGCTATTTCGGGTATCTCCCTGCGCAGTTTTGCAATTAAATTCAAATACTCTTCCCTGCTTCCGCGCCTGTTCATAAGCTTAAGAACTCTGTTTTCGCTGTGCTGCAGGGGAATATCTAGGTATTTTATTATTTTAGGGTTATCCCTTATCTCGGCAATCAGCTCGTCGTCTATCATATCGGGATAACAGTAAAGTAATCTTACACTATTAATGTTGACAAGTGTTGTCAGCTTTTTTAAAAAATTTACAAGAAATTTTTTTCCGTAAAGGTCAATTCCGTATCTTGAAACGTCCTGAGCAACTAAAATCAGTTCCGCGACGTCGCCGAGCTCCTCCGCCTCTTTCAGAAGCTGCTCCATCGGAAAGCTTACGTATCTGCCGCGTATTTTGGGTATAAGGCAGTAAGTGCAGAAATTGTTGCAGCCGTCGGCAATCTTTAAGTAAGCAAAGTGGCAGGGCGTGGTAATCACCCTGTCGCTGACGTATAAATTATCGCCTTTGCCGACAAAATTAACCCTTTCGCCCTCATATGAAGCTTCCAAAGCTTCGAAAATTTTGTCGTAGTCGGAAATTCCCAAAAATACGTCGGCTTCCGTCAACGCGGGGAAAAGCTCGCCTATGTATTTCTGCGGCAAACAACCCGTTACCACCAACTTTTCAAGCTTTTCGTTTTTATAGGCTGAATACTCCAAAACCGTTTCTATCGCCTCTTTGCGCGATTGATTTAAAAATGCGCAGGTGTTTACAATCAAAATATCGGCTTCCGCCGCATCGTTACATACCTGGCCGCCCTTTTGCTTGATTATTGCGAGTAACTTTTCGCTGTCCACGCGGTTTTTATCGCAGCCGAGTGAAATCAACCCGAACTTCTTCTGTGAAAAATCAATCATCGACGTCCCCGAAAATTCTTATAAATTCTTCGCGGGAAAGCAAAACTTTTCTGGGCTTGGAACCTTCGGACTGGGTGATATAATTCATATTTTCCATCCAGTCGATAATTTTGCAGGCTTTCATATAACCTATCGGGAAACGGCGCTGTATCATAGAAACGGACGCCTGATTGCTCGTCACACAGAACTTCAATGCCTTAATAAACGTATCGTCGATTTTCGTTTCTGCATTGCCGCCGACAGCTCCTTCTTCCGCACCCGTTTCCGCAGGTTCTTCTACGGTATTTATGAAATCGGAAACGGTCTGGTCGAAATACGTTTCGTTATTTTCTTTTATAAAGTCCGTAACTTTCTGCACTTCGTGGGTATCAATAAAGCAACCCTGCACGCGGGCAAGCTCGGGATTTTCCGCAGAACGGAAATACAAATCACCTTTACCGAGAAGTTTTTCCGCACCGCCGATATCGAATATACATCTTGCGTCGTCGAACGAGTTTACCTTAAAGCCTATACGCGTGGGCAAATTGGACTTAATCAAACCCGTGATACAATCTACTGAAGGACGCTGTGTTGCAAGTATCAGGTGAATACCGCACGCTCGAGCTTTCTGTACGAGCCTTATAATTCTGCTTTCAATTTCTTTCTTTGCCTGAAGCATCAGGTCGCCGAACTCGTCGAGTATAACGACAATCTTAGGAAGCTTCTCCTCTCCTGCAGGCAAGTGCGCATTGTATTCCGTAAGGTTCTTGGTCGCAATGCCTTTTTCCGTCATTTCCTTGAATAAGGCGTAACGGTTTTCCATTTCCTTTATCGCCCAGTTGAGCGCCTTAATCGCCTTATCAACGTCGTAAATTATTTCGTTAATCATCAAATGAGGCAGTTTATCGTAGGAAATAAATTCAACCTGTTTGGGGTCAACGAGAATGAAACGCAGTTCTTCGGGTCCGTATTTGTAGAGCAAACTGATAATAAGCGCACTTAAACAAATACTCTTACCACTGCCCGTCGTACCGGCTACCAACAGGTGCGGCATCTTTGTAATATCGGGGCAGACAACTTGTCCTTCCACGTTTTTGCCCAGAGCAAACGTCAAAGTATTCTGCTTGCTGTTTAAGAACTGACTGCTTGCAAGCATAGTTTTAAGCCCGACAACCGTACGCGAGGAATTGGGTACTTCTATGGATATTGCGCCCTTCGAGTAGTTGAGATATGCATTGACGTTCTCTTTCATAAGCGCCATTGCTATCGCTTCTCTGTATTTTAAAGCGTTTTTGATGTTAGTCTTATCTTCGATTATTACGTCGTAGCGCGTTATAGCCGGACCGACGACCACGTTGGAAACCTGACTTGCAATACGGAAGCTTGCCAAAGTTTCGCATATAATACGCTTGCTTTCTTCTATTTCACCCGTATTTACATTGCTGTTTTCGGGATAATCGTCCAAAAGGTCCATAGAAGGACGGACGTATTTCTTCCAAACGTGTTTGGGTTTTTCGGGCGCAGGCTGAGGCTTTGCCTCTTCCGCCTTGGGCGGCATCTCTCCCGTTCTTCCGAATATTTCAACGCGTGCGGGCGGCTGAGGCTTTTGTTCGGGAGCGCTTCTTTCGGGCATAATAGCCTCTTCCGAGCGCCCTCTTGCACTTACCTCGCGCCTGCCGCCGTTAAGCGAACCCGTTTCGCCGAAAAGGTTGTCCTCTTCGTCTCCGCTGTCGTCGTCGAAAATATTTTCTCTGCTTCTGCCGCGCGTAGATTGCAAAGCGGAAACGTCGGGCTCGACGCTGTTTTCTTTCTTCGCGTTGGGAT
>CAZACR010000094.1:0-5109 GCA_964483715.1 uncultured Clostridia bacterium | reverse complement strand
CTGTCGCGCATTTCCTTTGCCGCTTTGTTGGTGAAAGTTATGGCGAGGATATTGGACGGTGAGCACAGTTCGCTTTGCAATATGTAGGCTATACGCGAGGTGAGCACCCTCGTTTTGCCGCTTCCGGCACCAGCGAGAACGAGCACCTGCCCCTGGGTGTCTTTTACGGGTTTTATCTGTTCTTCGTTTAAGCTTTCGAGTATATCGTTCATACTTTTTTATTATAGCATAAAGGGCGGGATAAAGCAAGAAAAACGGTTAGACGAAGCTATCCTCATCACTATTTTCTTGAAGGAAGCTTTTTGCCCCTGTCTTTGTTGAGCGGTTTTGTCGTACGTCTCTGTACGATTGCAACCGCTCGCCTCGACAGAAAGCTAAAATCTTCTATTCAAGACGCGTAGCGGTTATAAGCTGAAAAATTCACAGAGAAATCCGAGGAAGTTCTTGAAGCTGTGCTAAGACGCACAGCAAAAGGTTTGCCTTGGGTTTATCAAAGAATTTTTCGCTTAGAACAATTAGTGTCGGGGATAGCTTCGTCTAAATCCCGCTCTCTTTTTCGCGCCTGTATTTTTCGAGCGCGGAAAGATATTTCGTGGAAAGCTCCATTGTGTAGCGTTGCCTTTCCTCGTAGTTCAAAGTTGAATAATACGCCTTGTCCGTAAGCCGCCCGATTGCGTCTGAAACTTCGCCGTGCTCATCTAAAAGGCTTTTTACTCTGAGGTAGAATTCGTCTGGCACTTCGCCCTTTATTACGCTTTTGACTTTGGAATACAGACTGGACTTGACCTTACCAACATTCTGACCGCGCTTTTCCGCCTGCTGAGCAGTCACGGATATATCGCTTTTGCATTTACCCCAGAAGTCCGTTCTCAGTCTTTGTTTCGCCTGTTTTGCCGCCAACTTTAAATTATCCATAACCCTACCTTTTTATGCACCGCCGTGCATGTTACAAAATGCGCGTTTTTACGACTTTTTTTATAAAGAAAAAACTCTACCGAAGTTTTCACTTAGGCAGAGTTTTTATTAATTTCAGTTTTTGCTTCTCTTTCTTGCGGCTTCGCTCTTCTTGCGTCTTTTCACCGCGGGGGATTCGTAGAACTCTTTCTTTCTGAGGTCGCCGATGATACCGTCGCGCGAGCACTTTCTCTTAAATCTTCTGAGTGCGCTTTCAACCGATTCGTTTTCACCTACTCTTATAGTCGACATTTGTTTTCACCTCCCCGTTTCAAAGAATGCTAACAAATTATACCAAAGGACTAAGACAAAAGTCAACAGAAAATCAGTAGCAAAATCGAAAATTTTTCCGTCAGCACATTCCCGCCGCCGACATTATAATATTAGTCAGCATACCGACAAGTACGGATATCGTATACAGCGTTATAACAAGCAGAATATTGCGTTTAATCTTTTTCGTGTTCTTCATTAAAACGACAAGTCCCAGCCCCGCGTTGGTGCATAAACCCGCAACGCAGCTGCCGAACATTATGCCGCCCTGCACGTACGTTTCCGTGATAATAGCGGACGACGCGCAGTTGGGAATAAGCCCGACCGCCGCGGTTATAAACGGCTGGAAGTATTTGCCGCCGATTAGCCCTGCGGCAATCGTCTCTTCCCCCACTTCCGCGATTATATAGCCGAATATAAGGTTTACAATCAGAATATATGCGGTAACCTTTAACGAATGTATCAAAGGTTCGACCAGATACAGGCTGACTGCGGATTTGCCGTGGTGCTCCCTGCCGCATGAATAGGCTTCGCCCTCGGGAGTGTAGAGCGGCGTCGTTTCCGTAATTTTATCGGGTATAATAAGGTTAATCAGGTAGCCGGCAATTATCGCAACAAACAGTTTAATCACGATAAGCGGCAGAATGGATTGAGCCGCGCTTGCGCTTAATGGACTGTTGACGAGCAGAATTATAAGCGCTTCGTCGCTGGTTGCTAAGAACACCGCAATAATCGTACCCGTGCGTATAAGACCTTTGTCGTAGAGCTTTGCCGCCATAACGGAAAAACCGCACTGCGGAATTATGCCCGTCGCCGCGCCTACTACGGGCGCAAGCGGTCCCTGAAGCGAACGCCTGCCTTTTGATAAAGTCGAGCCGTTCTCCAGGAGCTCTATCAGCATATATATTATTAAGATAAACGGGAATACGATTAACGTTTCCTTTAACGCGTCGAGTATAATTTCCAAATTACTTTCCCTGTTAAATATGAATTACTATCTTAATATAGCCAAATTTTTCCTTTTTATTACCTGCATTTCAGATAAAAACCGCTCCCGTTATGTTTTCGGGAGCGCTTTTTAAACCGACTTACGAAATTATTTATTTTCTTTTCTTTTTATCTTCCTTGGGGAGTTTAAGCTTGTTCTTGATTGCCTCCTCCTCGTCGTAGCCCAAAGGCAGTTTATCCGCGTCCGCAAAACCCGTGTTGTTATAGCCTGCGTCGCGCTGTAAAAGCGTTAAGCGGGTCGTCGCGTCGAAGATAAACGCGTGCGTCATATCTGCGGTCAGTTTGACCTTATCGCCCTTAGCCGCTTTACCCTTTACGACGAAAGAAAGCTTGCCGACTTCGCAGTCAGCGTAGTTGTTTCCCGCGATTTCTTCCGCGTCGCATACCACCGCATCTATGCCTTCTCCGCCTAAACCCATATCTTCGGGTCGGATACCGACTATTACCTTTTTATCGGTATCCGCGTACTCCGCGATTTTTTCAAAACGCTTAACTATATTTTCAGGTAAAGCAAGAGTTACGCCGTTCGCGCTTACCGCGTAGCCGTCACCCTGCTTTATAACGCTCGCGTCGTTCATAAAGTTGACGGTGGGCGAGCCTATCAAAAACGCAACGTATGCGTTTACGGGATAGTCGTATAAATTGGACGGCGTGTCAATCTGCTGCACCATACCTTCGCGCAAAACGAGAACGCGCGTCGCCATAGCTAACGCTTCGTTTACGTTCTTCGTAGCGTAAATAAACGTGCCCTTCATTCTTATCTGCAGGTTGACAAGAAGCGAACGCAGTTTGCAGTTAAGCTCTCCGCTAACGCCTGCAAACGGGTCGTCGAGTAGATAGAGCTTGGGCTCTCTCACTATCGCCCTGCCGAACGCAACCTTGCGCTTCTGTTCGGTCGTAAGCGTTTTGGGCTTGCGGGAAAGCAATTCTGTCAGCCCCAGCATTTCCGAAACGACTTTTACACGCTGTTCGATGAGCGTGGGATTCGCCTTTCTTATTTTTAATCCGTATGCGAGGTTATCGTAAACGTTGAGCGAGGGATAGAGCGTATCGCCCTGGAAAATCATTGCGATATCCCTTTCGCGGGGTTCTACTCCCGTCACGTCCTTATCGCCTATTTTAACCGTGCCTTCCGTAACGTCTTCAAGCCCTGCGATTACGCGCAGAAGAGTAGTTTTGCCGCTCTTCTCTCCGCCGACTACCGCTATGAACTGGCTGTCGGGAAGCTCCAAGTTTATCTTGTACAGAGCGAGCGCTCCCGAGGGATATATTTTACTGACTGTATCGAGCTTTAAATTTGCCATTTTAATCTCCGTTATTTTCCGTATAACAATAATAACACGGATTGCCCCGATTTACAAACCCCGAAAACCCATTTTTTGTAAATTTTATAAAAATTTCGCTCTTTATTTGATCAACGGTCGGCTTTTACCGTTTTAAAAGTTGCTAATCTTACGACTTTGCGGTAAAATGGACATATGAACAATCCTAACTACGATGCGGAAATGTGTAAAATTATGGAGCGCGAGCGCGAAAAACGCGGCGGACAAAAACCAAAGCTTTTGCTTCACGCGTGCTGTGCGCCCTGTTCCTCCGCCTGCTTAGAGCGGCTGAAAGAGGGTTTCGATACCACCGTATTATTTTACAATCCGAATATAGAGGACGGGGAATATTTAAAGCGCAAAGCCGAGCTTATACGACTTTTGAACGAAACGGGTTGGGCAAACTTTGTAGACTGCGACCACGAAGTGAGCGAATTCTACTCCGCCGTAAAAGGGTTGGAAGATTGCAAGGAAGGCGGCGAGCGCTGTGCGGTTTGTTTTGAACTGCGGCTCAGAAAAACGGCTGAGCTTGCTTTAAGCAACGGCTATGATTATTTCACCACCACCCTTACCGTAAGCCCGTTAAAGAACGCAAAAGTTATAAACGCTTTGGGTTACGAGTTAGCGGATAAGTACGGCGTAGCTTGGCTTCCCACCGATTTTAAAAAGCGGAACGGATATTTGCGGAGCATAGAGCTCAGCGAAAAATACGCGCTGTACCGCCAAAATTTCTGCGGCTGCGTATTCTCTCATAATAAAGGCTTGAATTAAATATTAAAAAATGATATAATACTTCCATAAGGAGTTTTACAAATGGATATTAACCGCTATTCGCCCAGTTACGCGATAACGAGAAAACATATGACCAATCTTGCGGACTTTTCCACTGAGGAAATTTTCGAGCTTTTATACGCGACAAGGCAGATGAAAGCCAAGTTCGCCGCGCACGAGAGCACAGCGATTTTAAACGGAATAACCGTTGCGCTGCTGTTCGGCGATACGTCGCTGAGGACGCGTTCGGCAATAGAAATTGGCGTTCACCAGCTCGGAGGCGATATCGTCGATTTGCAATACAGCGAACACGATATGCGCGCAGGCGAAAATATCAGGGACGTCGTAAACGTCATTTACCGCTACGGCGTGGGAGCGATGATTACGCGCGGCATTCCGCAAAGCGAGCTTGACGACTTTACCGAAGTGTCCCCTATACCCGTCATCAACTCCACCAACGCCGACTACGTGCCTATGCAGGCGGTCAGCGACCTCTACACCATCTGGGAGAAAAAGAAGAAGTTAGAAGGGCTTAAGCTTGCTTACGTAGGCAAGGGCACTAACGCCGCCACCTCGCTCATAACCGGTGCGGTTAAGTGCGGTATGGAAGTCAGCCTCGCCGCTCCCGCGGAGTTCACTCTCGATAAACCGCATATGCAAAAGATAGAGCAATACGGAAGCGTTACGATAACCGACGACCCCTTCTTTGCCGCAAAAAATGCGGACATAATTTACACGGACAGCTACCACTACCATTCGCAGATAACCAAGGAAGAAGCGGAAG
>CAZACR010000093.1:0-5180 GCA_964483715.1 uncultured Clostridia bacterium | reverse complement strand
CATTCGGTGTATTCGTGCATTACCCACTGTTCGAGCCAGCTTAAATTGGGGTCTTTCAGGCTCTCATATTGCGTAACGTGCGCTTCTTCGATCATTGCGATTTCCGCATACAGCTTTCTGCCCAAATCGTTTTTATACCACTGCGCAATGTTCATATAATAGTTCATCGTCTGCTGTTCGGCGGCGGTAATGGTGGAAGCGACCAACTTGCTGTACAAATCGCTTTCGTCGGCTATCATATGCGGCTTTAAATCGTCGGAAGGATAACGGTGTTCCGCGACTGTCGGTCTGCCGGGCATAATTTCGGTGAACCTGCCGACAAGTACGTCCGCGTCGATTTTTTTATCTAATTTTAAAAGATTTGCATATCTGTATAGGTGGTCAAAATCTTCAAGCAATGCAAAATTAAGCGCCTGAATATTATTTTCGTTCTTCTCGTTTTTAGCCAGAACCGCGGTTAAATCTATAGCAAGCTGCTCGTACGCGATTGTCGTTTCCAGAATACTTTCGTTAATAGGCTTTAAACAGCTTATGCGTTTTTGCTGCTGCTGTTCCTGACGGCGTACTACGGAGAGTGCCTGCAGAATTTCGGGCTCGTCGCAGTGACGGGCAAACTGATGCATAAACCAGGCGGACTCGAACTCCGTTCCGTTCATAAGTATTATGCGCGTTTTAACGTAGGGGGACGTCGTTTCTTTATTGTAACTTTTCGGGTACATTTTTCTTAAGGGTAAGAAATTGTTTTGCAAGCTTTTGCTTTTTTCTTTAATAGGGTTCATATTGATAATTCCTCCGAATAAGTTTTGAACATTCGGTTTAGCTTTTAAACGCTTAATATTCAATTAGTTGACTATTATTTGCTGGTCGAATATAATTGTTTAAGAATATGAAGAAGAAATACAAGGTTATAATTGTCGGCGCGGGACCTTCGGGATTATCTGCGGCGCTCAATTTAAAAAAGCTGGGAGTGGACGATATACTAGTCGTTGAAAGATTTGTCTTTCCGCGCTATAAGTGTTGCGCGGGTTACATAACCGGCAAAACCAAACTTGCATACGAAAAATTGGGGCTGGATATCGGCAATTGCAGCTATTCTTTAATTAAAGATTTCAACGTTTGTTACCGCCGTAAACAGAAAATTCAGATAATCAACAAGTTTTTATTTACTAACAAAAATATAGACAGAACGGAACTCGATTACGCTTTTTTCCGCCTTGCTTTAGAAAGCGGCGTGGAAGTGCGCGAGAATACGAAAGTCTCAGAACATAATGCAAATAGTAATGCTATAACCCTTTCCGACGGCAGTATTTTGGAGTACGAACACCTGATTTTTGCGGACGGAACTTTTGGATTCGGCAGCAGATATCAGAAGGTCAAATGCAAAAATATAGCTATGCAAATGACTTTCGAAAGCGACAAAAACGAGGCGATTGATATTCATTTCGGCATAACGAAAAGAGGATACGGCTGGGTGAGCAGTTACGGCGGTATTACCAACGTGGGGCTGACTGACGTTTACGTTAAAAACGTCAATTACCGCGAAGTGTTTTCTGAGTTTTTGAAATCAATGGGTTTTGATTGCGGGGTGAACGGTTTAAAAGCTGCGTTTACGCCGATAGGGGAAAGAAAGGCGGTAATTTCCGATAACGTTTATTTCGTCGGTGATGCGGTTGGCGCGTGCGACCCGTTGACGCTTTCGGGGTTGCGTTACGGCTTGGACAGCGGCGAAATATGCGCAAAGGCGATTGCGGAAAACAAGAGTAAAATATACAAACGCTTTGTAAAAAAAATGAAAACAAAGTTCGGGTTTATGCGGTTTTTGCAAAAGGTCTTCTATCTTCCGCCCGTAAGATTTTTAGTGTTTTCGGTTATGTGCCGCGTATTCGGAAAAACGGTTTCTTCTGTTTTTAATAACTTTTTCGTCAACAAGAAATAAACGAAAATTTTTTTGAATTGTATTCCGTATCGCTTTGAAATTGATTTTATTTATGGTATTATATAGGTAGACGCAGGCGTCGCCTATCGGTATGGCGTCAGCTTCCCAAGCTGATTTCGGCGGGTCCGACTCCCGTCGCCTGCTCCAAAAAAAGTGAACCCACAAAAGATAGGGTTCACTTTTTTTATTTCCATAATTTGTTAAAGTTGTAAATTTTTTGAAAAAATTTTTGTGCTTATTTTTGCATTTTTTGTGTCAAAATACCCTTAATCGGGGCATACTATGGGGGCAACGGTTGAAATTGTCCTTCGGCGGTGCACTGTCGCAATTTGTCGAAAATGCTTGCAATGCATAGAGTTTAATAGTATAATATAATATATTTATATTATATCTTGTTTTTACTTTTCTTTTATAGGGTGCGGTTTTGGTAAAGATAACTGATTTATACGATTTATATCATACTATAGCAGGGGAATACCTCGGGCGCTTTACTATGCCTTGGGAAGCTTTAAAAGGTATAAGCGAACTCATCTTATCTCTCGGAAAAAATCTGGGGGAAGAGTATAAGGAAGTTTCTCCGCAAGTATGGGTACACAAAAGCGCTAAAGTTGCGCCTTCCGCGTATATCGGCGCTCCCGCAATAATAGGAGCTGATACCGAAGTCAGACACTGCGCTTTTATCAGAGGCAGCGCCTTAGTCGGTTGCGGCTGCGTGGTCGGTAATTCCACCGAGCTCAAAAACGTTATTCTTTTCGACGGCGTTCAGGTTCCGCACTACAACTACGTCGGCGACAGCATTTTAGGATACAAAGCGCATATGGGTGCGGGTTCGATAACGTCGAACGTTAAGTCGGACAAGTCGGATATCGTTATTCACGGTGAGCAAGAATATCCCACGGGTTTAAAGAAAATCGGAGCAATGCTCGGAGACTACGTGGAGATAGGTTGTAACAGTGTTCTAAATCCGGGTACGGTAATAGGAAGAAATACGAGCGTTTATCCGCTTTCGTCCGTGCGCGGAGTAGTGGCTGCGGACAGTATTTACAAAGGCAGCGGCGCGGTTGTGCGCAAAGGTTAAAAAATGGGCAGATATTTCGGAACAGACGGTTTCAGAGGCGAGGCGAACGTAACGCTGACCGTCGAACACGCTTACAAAGTAGGAAGGTTTCTCGGCTGGTATTTCAACCGTAAACGTATTGCCGAGGGCAAAGATACTCCCGCAAAAATAGTTCTCGGTAAGGATACCAGACGTTCGGGATATATGTTTGAGTACGGACTTGTTTCGGGACTTACGGCTTCGGGTGCGGACGCGTATTTACTGCACGTAACCACGACGCCGTCGGTAGCATATATCACGCGTACCGATGCTTTCGACTGCGGCATAATGATTTCCGCAAGCCACAATCCCTATTACGACAACGGAATAAAGCTTTTTAACTGCGACGGTGAAAAAATGGACGAGCAAACAATTGCGCTCGTTGAAGACTATATCGACGGAAAGTACGCGTCAGGCAAAGTCGAGTTTGCAACGCGCCGAAATCTCGGGCGTACGGTAGACTACGTCGAGGGAAGAAACAGATATATCGCCTATTTAATCTCCATTGGTATTTATTCGTTCAGGGGAATTAAGGTCGGGCTTGATTGCGCAAACGGTTCAAGCTGGAATATCGCGAAGTCGGTTTTCGACGCATTAGGCGCGACGACGGTTATAATAAACGATACGCCCGACGGCTTTAACATAAACGAAAACGCGGGCTCGACTCATATCGAGGGGTTATGTAAGCTCGTCAAAGAAAAGGGGCTGGATGTAGGCTTTGCTTACGACGGAGATGCTGACAGGTGTATATGCGTCGACGAAAACGGCGAAGTTGTAAACGGCGATAAAATTCTGTACGTTTACGGCCGTTATATGAAAGAACGCGGAGTACTTGTCAATAATACTGTTGTTACTACGGTTATGTCTAATTTCGGGCTCTACAAGGCGTTTGACGAAATAAGCATTGATTACGCTAAGACTGCGGTAGGCGATAAATACGTTCACGAATATATGACCGCTCACGGTAACCGTTTAGGCGGAGAGCAGTCAGGACATATAATTTTTTCCAAATACGCTACCACGGGTGACGGTATTCTTACGAGTCTGAAAATTATGGAAGTTATGATTGCCAAAAAGTCGAAACTTTCACAGTTGGTTGCTCCCGTAAAGGATTATCCCCAGGTGCTTATAAACGTAAAAGTTACCGATAAGGCAGCTGCTCAGGCTGATAAAGACGTGCAGGCTGCGGTTGCGGAAGTTGCAATGCGTTTGGGCGACAGCGGAAGAATACTTGTAAGAGAATCCGGCACGGAGCCGCTTGTCCGCGTTATGGTGGAAGCGGAAACGCAGGAAGAATGCAGAGAGCTTGCGGAAAAAGTCGTCGGTGTTATAATTACAAAGGGTTACGAAAAGAAAGATTAAAAGCGGAGAATAATGATTCTATGTGTGGAATAGTTGGATATACGGGAAAAAATCAGGCTGCGCCCATTCTTTTGGACGGGCTTTCAAAGCTTGAATACCGCGGTTACGATTCCGCGGGTATTGCCGTAAAAAAGGACGACGGTAAGCACGAGGTCGTAAAAACCAAGGGCAAGCTCAATATTCTTTCCGACATGCTAGACGGCGGAAACGCTTTAAACGGTGCTTGTGGTATTGGTCATACACGTTGGGCAACCCACGGCGTACCTTCCACGACAAACGCTCATCCACACTACAACGACGATTATTCAATAGTGGCTGTGCATAACGGTATAATCGAAAATTACGCCGACTTGAAAGATAAGCTGGTAGATAAGGGCTATACTTTCTATTCTCAAACTGATACCGAAATTGCAACAAAACTTATCGATTACTATTATAAAAAGTGGAAAAATCCTGTAAAAGCAATGGTAAGCTTTACATTGCGCGTCCGCGGTTCGTATGCTATAGCCGTTATGTTCGAGGACTATCAGGATGAAATTTATATTGCCAGAAAGGACAGCCCTCTCGTAGTAGGAGTAACCGACGGCGAAACTTATCTTGCCTCTGACGTGCCGGCAATTTTAAGGTACTGCCGCGACATTTATTACGTAGACGATATGGAAATTGCCCGTCTGGAAAAAGGTAAGGCAACGTTCTATAACGTAGACAGTAAAATCGTAAAGAAGAAAACTAAGAAAATAGATTGGGATGTCGAGGCTGCGGAAAAGGGCGGATACGCGCATTTTA
>CAZACR010000092.1:0-5192 GCA_964483715.1 uncultured Clostridia bacterium | reverse complement strand
GTATTCTCAATACTAACGCGGACGGCTCGATTTACGAATTCGAAGAAAAACCCAAGCAGCCCAAGAGCGATTTGGCTTCAATGGGTATATACATATTCACTGCGTCCAAGCTCTTCAAATATCTTGAATTGGACGAGCAGAACCCCGATTCCGAAAAAGACTTCGGCAAGAACGTTTTACCCGCAATGCTCAATGCAGGCGAAAAGATGTTCTCTTACAGGTTCGAAGGTTATTGGAAAGACGTCGGCACGATTACGTCGCTTCTGGAAGCAAATATGGATTTGCTTGGCACGGTTCCCAATTTCGAACTTTGCGACAGCGACAACGTTATTCATTCGAGAAGCCCGTTAGCGCCTCCCGCATACGTTGAAGGCTGCGTAAGCAATTCAATGATTGCAAACGGCTGCGAAATAGAGGGCACTGTAATCAATTCCGTAATCGGCACTAACTGCGTCGTTGAAAAGGGCGCGGAAGTTAAAGACAGCGTGCTTATGGGCAATATCGTCGTTAAAGCCGGCGCTAAGGTTAATTACTCGATTATAGACGAAGAAGTAACCATAGGCGAAAAAGCAGTGGTAGGCGACGTAAAAGAAACCGCTTGCAAAGTCGAAGGTAAGACCAACGGCATTACCGTGCTCGGCAGAGGCGTAAGCGTAAGCGCTAACGGTAAAATTGCCGCAGGCGAAATTGTAGACAAGAGCTTATAAGGGGGAAAAGAAAATGAAGTCATCTGTAGGCGTTATTTTTTCAAGTATAAACGACGAACACGTACCTGAGCTCACAAAAGTCAGGTCCAAGGGTTCAATACCTTACGGCGGCAGATACCGTCTTGTGGATTTCGCTCTTTCTAATATGGTAAATTCCGGCATAACGACGGTAGGTATGATTACAAAGAGCAACTATCAGTCTTTGATGGACCATCTCGGTTCCGGCAAAGAATGGGATTTGGCAAGAAAGGAAGGCGGACTTATTCTTCTGACTCCTTACAGCGACGAAAGCGAAGTGCTTTACAGGAGCAGACTTGAAGCGTTAAAAGGCGCTATGGCATTTTTGAAAAAATGTAAGGAAGATTTTGTAGTAATCGCGGACAGCGACGCAGTTTATAAACTCGATTACAGTAAAGTTATCGATAAGCACGTTGCTGACAATGCAGATTTTACGTTGGTTTATCATGAACACGAATGCGGCGAAAACCGCGAATATATGATGTTCGAAACGGATAAAGACAACAAAATCAATTCAATCGACGTAAATATACAGGGTAAAGGCGTACAAAAATATTATATTAACGTATTCGTTGCGCGTACTTCGTTCCTGCTCGGGGCTTTGCAAACTGCAATATCCAGGGGGTATACAAGCTTCTCCAAAGATTTGCTGATGCCTTCCGTAAAAGCAGGCAGAGTATACGGTTACAAGCTTGACGCTTATTACGGCAATATAGATTCACTGCAATCATATTTCAAAGCGAATATGGATTTGCTTGATAAAAACGTACGCGCGGAAATTTTCGGCGACAGAGACGTTTACACCAAAGTAAACGACGCACCTCCCGCAAAATTTGCAGATACCGCAAAGGTAAGTAACTCGCTTATTCACGACGGTTGTGTAATCGAGGGTACCGTAGAAAACTGCATACTTTTCCGCAACGTTAAAGTAGGTAAGGGCTCGGTTCTTAAAAACTGCGTCATTATGAGTGAAAATGCTATCGGCGAAAACTGTAATCTTGCTTACGTTGTAAGCGATAAAGACAGTTCAATCGGCGACGGCAGAACTCTTGCCGGTTGCGAGCAGAAGCCTTATTTCATCAATAAAGGCTCAAAAATATAATTTAAAGGATAAGAGGGGAAAAATGGCTGCAACAACTACTAAAAAAACCGCCGCAAAAACTGCGGAGAAGAAACCGACTGAAAAGAAACAAACTGCGCCTAAGGCTACCGCAAAGAAGGCGGTTGAAGCTCCGCAGGCTAAGAAAAAGATATTGTTTGTTGCTTCGGAAGCTACGCCGTTCATACAAACCGGCGGACTTGCCGAAGTTATTGGCTCGCTTTCGACAGCGCTTGCCGCAACGGGTAAGTTCGACGTGAGGGTGGTAATTCCGCTCTATTCCGATATCAAAAAAGAATATAGGGAGAAGTTTACTTATCTCGGAAATCTGTACGTGCATCTCGCTTGGAGAAATCAGTATTGCGGCGTATTTTCGTATGAAAAGGACGGGGTTATCTACTACTTTATTGATAACGAATTCTATTTCAAACGTCCCGGCTGTTACGGCTATTTTGACGACGGAGAGAGATATGCATTTTTCTCAAGAGCGGTTCTTGAAATTATGCCGTTCTTAAACTTCTACCCCGAGGTAATGCATTGCCACGACTGGCAGGCAGCGCTTGCGGCAATTTATCTTAAAACAAATTACTGTTTCAGAGAAGAATATCAGTTTATCCGTGCACTTTTTACGATACATAACATAGAATATCAGGGGCAATATTCTCTGGATATTTTGTCCTCGTTGTTCGATATTTACGGTAAGTACCAATATCTTGTAGAATACAATAATTCTATCAACCTTATGAAGGGCGCAATCGAAGTTTGCGAAAGATTTTCAACTGTCAGCCCTAAGTATGCGGAGGAAATTAAAGACCCGTATTATGCTCACGGACTTGACCCTATCATCAGAAACAATCAGTTCAAGCTTCGCGGTATTTTAAACGGTATAGACGATACGGGATACAATTGTGAATTGGATTCTCACCTGTTTGCAAACTTTACTCCCGACGATTTGAGCGGTAAGGCGAAGTGTAAGAGCGAGCTTCAGAAGATGCTCAATCTTCCCGTAAAGCCCAATACGCCTATCATTTCGATGATTTCACGTTTGGTTTCGCATAAGGGACTTGATTTGGTTACAAACGTTATAGAAGAAGCGTTGCAGGACGATATTCAGCTTGTAATACTCGGTACGGGCGATTATCAATACGAATCGTTCTTCCGCGATTTAGCGAGAAGATATCCCGATAAGGTCAGCGCGAATATAGTGTTCAACGGTGACCTTTCAAGGAAGATTTATTCGGGTTCGGATATATTCCTTATGCCGTCCAAATCGGAACCTTGCGGACTTTCCCAGATGATTGCCTGCCGCTATGCAACAGTGCCCATAGTAAGGGAAACGGGCGGTTTATTCGACAGCATCAAACCTCTTGAAAATGGTTATACGTTCAGCAATTACAATGCTCACGATATGTTGTACGTAATCAGGCAAGCGGTAAATGATTATAAAAATAAAGAAGAGTGGTCAAAACTTAGATACAGAGCCGCAAAGAGCGATTTCAGCTGGCGCAAATCTGCTAAGGATTACGAAGATCTTTATTTGGATATGCTTAAATAATTTTAATTTATTATACAGGAGAACAAAATGAGTAATACGGTTATTACCGAAAAGGAAGTACAAAGCCTTGTAAAGGGTAAACTTGCAAGGTACTACGGAATTACACCCGTAGAAGCTTCCAAAGAACAGCTTTATAAGGCTGTTGTCATGAGCGTAAGAGATATCTTACTTCAAAAAAGACAGCAGTTCCAGAAGAAGTGTAAGGCAAAACGCGCGAAAAGAGTTTATTATCTATGCATGGAATTCCTTTTGGGGCGTTCACTTAAAAACAGTTTATTTAATCTGAACGCAACGGAAGCCTTTTCAAAAGCAATATCTTCTTACGGGGTATCGCTTGATGAACTTTATGAATTCGAGCCTGATGCCGGTTTAGGTAATGGCGGTCTCGGTAGACTTGCGGCGTGCTTTATGGACGCCTTAGCTACCGGTAATTACCCTGCAATGGGCTATTCGTTAAGATACGAATACGGATTATTTAAACAAAAAATAGTGGACGGCTGGCAGATTGAATTGCCCGACGTTTGGTTGCCCGGCGGCGAGACCTGGCTTACTCAGCGTAGCGATAAGTCGTTTATTGTGCGCTTCAACGGCAAAGTTGAAGAGCAGTGGATTGACAACGGAATGCAAATCACGTACACGGATACTAAGGATATCGAAGCGGTCGCTTACGATATGATGATATCTGGTAAAGACAGCGAGGCAGTTTCCGTTTTAAGACTGTGGAAGGCAAAGCCCGTGCAGGATTTCAATATGAAATTGTTCTCGCAGGGCGATTATTACCAGGCAATGTCCGAAGATAACGACGCAGACGTTCTTACGAAAGTTCTGTATCCTTCAGATAATCATATGAACGGCAAGTCGTTAAGACTTAAACAGCAATATTTCCTTTGTTCGGCATCGTTGCAGAATATTGTGGACGACCACAGGCACAGATACGGCAATTTAAAAGATTTGCCTAAGCTTGCAGCAATTCACTTGAATGATACGCACCCCGCAATGGCTATTCCCGAATTGATGCGTATTCTGGTAGACGAATACTATTATACGTGGGAAGAAGCGTGGGCTATAACTACGGCAACATGCGCTTATACCAACCATACCGTATTGGCAGAGGCATTGGAAACCTGGTCGGAAGATTTAGTTAAACGGACTGTACCCAGAATTCACTCGATAATACAGGAAATTAACAGAAGACTTTGCGAAGAATTATGGAACAGCTATCCCGGTGAATGGGCCAAAATTTCCAGAATGTCCATTATCGAACACGACAGAATCAAGATGGCTAACCTCAGCGTGTACGGCGGTCACAGCGTAAACGGCGTTGCTGCGCTTCACAGTGAAATTATCAAGCAATCCATATTTAAAGATTTCTATGAATTTTCTCCTGAAAAATTCACAAACGTTACTAACGGTATTGCTTACAGGCGCTGGTTGTGTCAGGCAAACCCCGAACTTACGCAGTTGTTATGCGATTGCATAGGCGACGGATTTATTCACGACAGTTCACAGCTTGCATTGTTTAAGCAGTTTGAGAATGATAAGACTGTATTAAAGCGTCTTGAAGAGATTAAGGCAATAAAGAAAAAGCAGTTCGTTGAGTACGCAAATAAGAAGCAGGGGTTTGTTATCAATCCCGACTCGTTGTTCGACACTCAGGCCAAGAGATTGCACGAGTACAAAAGACAGCTATTAAACGTTCTGAATATAATCGATACCTATTTGGATTTGATTGAAAATCCCGATATGAAGATGCAGCCTAAAACTTATATTTTCGGAGCGAAGGCCGCGCCCGGTTATTCGATGGCAAAGCAGA
>CAZACR010000091.1:0-5211 GCA_964483715.1 uncultured Clostridia bacterium | reverse complement strand
TCGTGCTTTTTAACGGTATAATTCCACCTGCACGCCTGCACGCACTCGCCGCGGTTTGAGGGTCTGCCGCTAAGATAATCGGATAAAAGACACCTGCCCGAATATGAAATGCACATTGCGCCGTGCACGAACGCTTCCAATTCAATTTCGGGCACGAAGGAATGAATTTCTGAAATCTCTTTAAGCGAGAGCTCGCGCGCGAGTATTGCGCGGCTTGCGCCCTGTTCGTGCCAGAATTTAACCGCGTATTTGTTGGTTAAATTCGCCTGAGTGGAAATATGTACTGGCAATTTCGGAGCGGCTTTTCTAGCCGCGTAAAACACTCCGCTGTCGGAAATTATTGCCGCGTCAACGCCGAGGGAATATAACAGTTTAAAATACTCCTCCATTTCGCCCAAGTCGTAATTGCGGGCGAATATGTTGGCGGTAACGTAAACTTTTTTGTTCAGAGCGTGCGCGAATTGCACCGCAGCTTTCAACTCTTCCGCGTCGAAATTATCCGCAAAAGATCGGAGCGAAAAACTCTTGCCCCCTATATATGCCGCGTCCGCGCCGAAATAGAACGCAGTTTTGAGTTTGCTTAAGTTGCCCGCAGGCGCTAATAATTCCACTTTCATTTGTTAATTCCTTTTTACACTCATTGCGATTCCGTCGCCGATATCGAGTATTGCGGTAGACAATTCGCTGTCTTCTGTTACGGCGTTTATGTATTCGCGGATATGCTCGACGAGCATTTTCCGCTTTTTGGGCACGGGCTCTTCGCCGTTGACCCAGCCGTATAAAAGCACGTCGTCCGCAAGCAGTATGCCGCCCTTTTTAAGCACCCTTTTAAGCTCGGGCAGAAGCTTTATGTACTGCACTTTCGCGCAATCTAAAAATATAAAATCGTACTGTTCGCCGGGCAGAGTGCGAATAACTTCCGCCGCTTCGCCAAGCCGTAAATCGCACCTTGAAGCGTAATCTTCCAAATTTGCTTTTGCGCTGTTATAAAAGCTTTCGTCGCGCTCGACAGCGGTAATGCAAGCGTCGGGCAAATCTTCCATAAGCGCAAGCGAGGTTAAGCCCACAGCGCACCCCACTTCCAGAATGCTCTTCGCGTTTTTTGCACGCGCCAAAGTCAGTATAAAGTTAAGAGTTTCGTCGGAAGCGACGGGCACTTCCTTTTCCTGCGCCGCCGCCCTTAAAACCGCCGCTTTTTCGCTCACTTTGAGCTTATTCAGCGCCGCCGTTCTGCTCGCACGTTCTGGCACGGAAGTATCGTTGTGCGCGTAAGTAAAATTGTTGTTTCCCATAATATTAAAGCTCAACTATAACCGGAACAATCATAGGCGACTGCTTCGTCTTTTTCATAAGGTAGTTCTTTAGCGCCTTTTTTATTGCGCGTTTAAGCTCGTCCACATTGCCGACGGATAAATCGTAGCCCTGAATAGCCCTGTCCAGAACCTCGCGCATTTCCTTGTTGTAATCGCGGTGGAAATCAAACACAAATCCGCGCGAATTGATAGCAGGCTCGCCTATAACCTCGCCGCCCGAAACCGCAACGGATACGATGAACAAACCCTCTTCCGCAAGCTGGCGCCTGTCCTGCATAACGACCGAAGCGCGCTCGTCCTCTATGCCCTCGCCGTCGATAAGGCGCGAACCCGAGGGCACGTCCTCCAGCCTCTTTATATAATCGCGCGTGACTTCCAGTCGGTTGCCTATGTCCGCTATAAAGATATTGCTCTCGCTCATACCCAGACTCTGTGCGAGCTGCGAATGCTTTTTCAGATGTCTGTATTCGCCATGTACTGGAACGAAAAACTTGGGCTTTAACAGCGTGTGCATAATCTTGTGCTCTTCCTGACACGCGTGTCCGGAAACGTGAATTTTTTCAAGACTTTCATAAACGACGTCCGCACCGAGATGATAGAGCTTATTTATAACGCCGTAAATGCCCCTCTCGTTGCCGGGAATTGGTGAGGCCGATATGATAATCGTATCGTTTGCGCCGACCTGCATCAGCGGATTTTCGCCGTTAGCCATACGCGTGAGCGCGCTCATAGGCTCGCCCTGACTACCCGTACAGACGATAATGAGTTCGTCGTCGCGTAAGTTTTTGGTTTTCGTAATATCGATAAGTGCGCCGTCGGGCACGGAAATCTCGCCTATCTTTTCCGCCGCCTCCACGACGTTGAGCATACTTCTGCCGTTGAGCGCGACCTTACGCTTATACTTGATTGCGAGGTCTATAATCTGCTGCAGTCTGTGCACGTTGGAAGCGAACGTAGCTATAATTATGCGGCGAGCAGCGTTTTCCGCAAACAGCCTGTCCAGCGTAGTGCCGACAACCGTTTCGCTCATAGTAAAGCCGGGACGCTCGATATTCGTGCTTTCGCCCATATACAAAAGAACGCCGCGGCTTCCTATATCGGCAATCGTTTTCAAATCTATGGGGTCGCCCGCTACGGGGGTTAAATCTATCTTGAAATCTCCGCTGTGGAAAATTACGCCCTGAGGCGTGTGTATGCAGAGCGCGACAGCGCCCGCAATAGAGTGGTTGACGTTTATAAAATCTATTTTAAAGCAGCCCAGCTGAATGCTTTCGCCGCAGTTCACAACCCTTTGTTTGACGGAATTGAGCCTGTGCTCGCGCAGTTTATTGTCAACTAAAGCAAGCGTAAGCTTAGTGCCGATTACGGTTGTGTCCACCTCTTTGAGCATATAGGGCACGCCGCCGATATGGTCCTCGTGACCGTGAGTGAGAAGCAAGCCCTTTACTTTGCGCTTATTTTCCACAAGATAAGTAATGTCGGGAACGACCAAATCGATACCGGGAGTTTCCTCGGTGGGAAATATTATGCCTGCATCGATAACTATTATATCTTCGCCGCATTCTATGGCGGTCATATTTTTGCCTATTTCGCCGACGCCGCCGAGAAACACGATTTTAACCGCGTTTTTAGGCGCTTTCTGCTTTATGCGGGGTTGTTTATTGACCTTATTGCGGTTATCTTGTACAACCGTCTGCGGTTTTTCCGCACGCGGCTGTTTCGCATTCTTATTGCTTTTTACCTGCATCTCCTTTTGCGGTTTTTCCGAACGCAGCTTTTTATTTTTTTTGTCCGCCGCTCTTTCTCCGCCGTTTAAAGGCTTTTTTATCACTTTTTCAGGCTTACTATTTGCCGCGCGCACGGGTGCTTTTCTGCCGTTTCCAACATTATTACCCTCGAAAAGAACAGGTTTAGTCCCATTCTTACGCGGATTTCCGTTAGCCTGTGTTTGGTTATCTTTCTTCATCTATATTGTCCTTTAATTCTCTTAACTAAAAATTTCGGGGATGCCAAAAATCAGCACCCCCTTCATCTTTTGTGTTTACTTACTTATTTTTTCTTACGTCCTTAACCAGACCGTCGTCGATTAACTCGTCGATAGTTTCGTAAGGATACATCGCCGCGTAATCACGCTCGGCAACGTGGCGCTTTACTCCGTCGCGACGGGCAAGCATAATATCGATAAGCCTGATTGCCTTTTTAACGCCGCGGGGCGATTTAATCTTAACCATCATCGGCGTACCGCTCATCGACTTGTTGTCGGAAACGTCTGCGTGGTGATAAACCGAAGTTTCGAATTCGTTCGGGTCCAGCGCAAGGTACAGGCAAAGCGTCTTGCCGCGGATCTTAAATCTTGCAATCGTTTCTCTGCCCTTATTGAAACGTTCAGCGCCCCAGGCTATGTTGGAGTTGACCTTGTTATAGGAAAGCAACGCCGTCTTGACCTGACCGTAGTTGTTCTTCTGTTCGTCCGTTCCCTGAATAATTCTTGCAATGAACGAACGGTTGTACTTCATCATGTTTGCGAAGTCTACGCCGTCGGGCAAATCGTCGCCGTCGATAAGAATTTCGCCGTCGGCAGGAGTTTCGTCAAGCTCCTCCATAATATCGTCTTCTTCTATTACGGGTTCGGGCTCTTCCTCTTTCGCCTCTTCAACCACTTCTTCGACGGGCGCTTCTTCCACTACGGGCTCGGCTTCTTCCTCGCCGATAAGCTCGCTTACCGTTACCAGAATTTCTTCGGGCTGCGGCTCTTCTTCTACGGGTTCGGCGTCCGCAACCGCGATTTCGTCCTCAGCCGCAATTTCGTTCGCAACAACCACTCCGCTTTCGAGTATGCGCTTGATTTCTTCAAGCTCTTCCTCTACCTTGGCAAAGCGCTCTTCGTTATCGTCGTTGACCTTTTCTGTTACGGTCTTAGCGATTTCTTCGCTGTCGGTCAACTGCATATCGGTGAGTGCGGAAACGACGTCTTCGGTAACTCTGAATGCAATAATTTCCGTATCGACGATAGGAGTTTCGGGAAGTGCGTACATAACGCCTTCAACGATTTTCATAGAAAGCATATCGTCGTCAATCTTAGCGGTTTCGGGCATAGCCGCGGAAACGCCTTCGATAATTCTGCCTGCGAGAGCTTCCTCGTCGATTGCGGCAGGCTCGGGCATTGCACCCGTAACGGCGTCGATAATTCTGTCCGCAATAATCTGTTCGTCAACAATAGGGTCGGGCATAGAGGAAGTAACGCCTTCCACAACTCTGTCCGCAATGGCGTCGGTATCGACGACCGTATTTTCGGAAAGAGCCGCCACAACGCCTTCGGTAACCTTGTAGGTAAGTTCGTCGCCGTCCACAACGGGAGTTTCGGAAAGCGCGAGCATAACGCCGTCCACGACCTTCGTGGAAATTTCGTCGCTGTCAACATTGGGCACGGGCATAGAGTTGATTACGCCAGCAACGACTTTGTCCGCGATATCGTCCACATCGATTTCAGGCAGGTAGTTGGAAAGCACCGCCGCCGCTTTGTCCGCGATATCGTCCTCGTTGATATTTGCGCCTACTGTAATCTTTTCGCTTATCTGACGGGCAATCTCCTCGGTGTCGATATCGTCCACGCCACCGCGCGACATAAACGCGGGATAAAGCTTTTCGGATATGGAAGCCGCGATAACGTCGTAGTCGAGCTTGCTCTCGACCGATTTTGCGAGCGAATCGCAACCGTCGTCGTCAACCGTAATTTCGAACTGTTCGGGTGAAATCGTGCCGACGCGTTTTGCAACGCAGTCCGCAATCTCGTCGGAATCGATAGCGCCCGCAAGGTTTTTAACAACCGCGTCCGCAATCAGTTCGTCGGAAAGAGAGAAGTTGAGGCGGGAAGCAATTTCTTCCGCAAGCACGTGCT
>CAZACR010000090.1:0-5241 GCA_964483715.1 uncultured Clostridia bacterium | reverse complement strand
TACACGGGATCGGGTAATACGTCTCTCTTGGGGACGTTTCCTCTTCTGGGCATAATGTTATCCTCCTTTTGATATTTAGGGTTTTGTTTTTAAATAAGCTAATACTTGCCGCAATGCGGTAGCATAACTTCTCCGCCGCGCTTTTTAAGCGCCGACGAATACTGCCTACTTTTATCGGTGTTAAAGGGTAGATATATTCCGAACAAGTAGGGGAAATTGTTCACGCAAATCTTTTGCAAGCAAAATCTTTGCCGTGAGTTTTAATTTTGTCGTAAAAAGGCTTAACGGTTGAAATCAATCCAACCTTGCCTTTTTTCGGCATTATTTATTTAATAAGAATTATTTCTTATTTAGGACGCTTAGCGCCGTAGCGTGAACGCGCCTGTCTTCTCTTGGAAACGCCTGCGGTATCCAATGCGCCGCGGACGATGTGATAACGAACGCCGGGCAAATCCTTAACTCTTCCGCCTCTGATAAGAACGGACGAGTGCTCCTGCAGGTTGTGACCTTCGCCGGGAATGTAAACGGTACCTTCCTGCTTGTTTGTAAGTCTTACCCTTGCAATTTTACGGATTGCGGAGTTAGGCTTCTTGGGCGTGGTGGTCGTAACGGAAAGGCATACGCCGCGTTTTTGAGGGCAGTTGTCCAAAATGGGCGACTTGCTCTTAAAAACTTCCTTTTCCCTGCCGTGCTTTATAAGCTGATTGATTGTGGGCATCTTTGCTCCTCCTTGTTTTACTCGACCTACATTATTTATATATAAGTCTGTGGAATATATCACCTTTCCGCTACCCTTAAACGGAGAGGATATTGCGAATTGAAACACAACATAAAAACCCACTTTACACAGTGAGCAAGAGCTATTTTAGCAAACCGATTTGAAAATGTCAACAAAATTTACTAAATTTTTCTAAACGGCATTTTAAAAGGGGCGGCAAAGTTTTGCCGCCCCTTGATTTTATAATTGTGTTTAAGTGGATATTACTCAGCGACTGTCACGTTCACATCTGTAAAGTCCACGCTAATGTTTCTTACAGCATACAAGCAAAGATATACGTTTTGAGAATCGCTCTTAACTAACGAAACGTCTGCACTCGTATATGTTTTGGTATGAGTAGTGCCGTTGGTGGTAACCGTAACGGTGATATTGTCACCCGCTTTTACTATTGATAACTTGTAAACACCTTTATCCGTAATAGCGGCTTTTTCACCGGAAAGAACTCTGTCCCCACCGTCCTTTCTGATAAATATAGCGTCGCCGTTTAAAAGACCTGCCGATATATAGTTGCTCTTGATACTTGCATCGTTTTTATCGATAAAAATATCGTCGCGCAACATTAAACCGAAGCTTGATTGTTTATCGCCTGTACCAGTCAGGGTTGCTGTTGCCTCGGCAGTGAAATCCTTGCTTGCGTCTATCTGCATAAATATTGCAGCCATACCTTCTTCTGCGCTTGCAAATTTGCCGTTACCTGTTTTACAGTAAACCTTGAAAGCATTGTCAGCTCCGCTGAGTTCGAAATTCGAAGCAGTTATTTTAGTCTGACCGCCGACACTTCCAAATACCGTACCGTACCACCCCTCAACATTTATATCCGTCCAAATTGAGGAAGCGTTTGCGGGGTCGAACGCGGAAGCCTTAGGCAACTCATAATAATTATTTACTTTATCGTTAAAGTCGTTTTCCGTAGGCGTGGTTGCAAGCGACTTAACCTGTGCTTTTAAGGAGCAATCCGTATTCTTTAACGCCTGAGCAAACTGATATGCAATCATCTTTGCGCCGAGTTCGTTAAGGTGGGTGGTATCTGCGCTGTCAGGAATTTTAGTAACGCCGTCCGTATCAAGTTTATAAGTTCTGTAAGCGTGATATTTAAGCGCACCGTCGTTATCTGCCGAATACAGTGTTTTGGTGATTTCAGTTAAATCCACGAGGGCAACGTTCTTTTCCGCAGCGAGCTCTCTTATTGCCTTAGGATAATCACCGCCTTTATATGATACGCCAAGAACCGATTTATCTTCCGTGATATGTGCGCTTGAACCGCTGTAATCGTTTTTAGCGTTTTGTCTGACGATAGGTGTGCAAAGGATAGGCGTTGCCTTTGCTTCTTGTGCAAGCTTTATGTAATTTTCGTAAAGCGTATACTTAAACGACGAACCCTGAGTAGTGGAATTATCC
Source organism: uncultured Clostridia bacterium (assembly GCA_964483715.1). Lineage (GTDB taxonomy): Bacteria > Bacillota > Clostridia > Christensenellales > Borkfalkiaceae > Coproplasma. The sequence continues at coordinate 3,065 of CAZACR010000090.1, read as the reverse complement.
GTTGTCGCTAAATTAGCATTGGTGTAGAAACCCATATCGGTTTTTTCATCGTTATGACCGAAACCTATAATAAGATAATCGCCTTCGGAAATCGAAGTTTTTAACGTAGTATAATTAGCTTCCGACAAGAAACTCTTGGAGCTTCTGCCCGAAAGAGCAAGGTTTACTACTTGGTCGCTCGTAACGTTGAGGTATTCCGCCATCTGAGTGCCATATCCGTAACGAACCACGTAATAAGCAGACTTATCCGCATGCGAGCCGTCTTCTTTGATATAACTGCACATAGTGGAATCGCCGACCATGTATATCTTTTTACCGGCAGGCAACGCAACGGAAGTATCTTTATCGCCGGTTTCACCGCCTGTTTCCCCACCGGTTTCGCCTCCGGTCTCACCTCCGGTCTCACCACCGGTCTCACCACCGGTTTCGCCGCCTGTTTCGCCACCGGTCTCGCCACCGGTTTCTCCACCTGTTTCGCCGCCTGTTTCACCACCGGTTATATTATTATTGTTTTCGTTGTTGTTATTGTTGTTCGTACAACCCGCAAACATGCTTCCGCACATAATCACGGAAAGCAGTATGGGTATCAGCTTTTTGATTTTTGACTTCATTTTTATCTCCCTTTTTAAAAATTTCAGCTTTATATATTCTATAATATATTATTTAATTTGTCAATATCAAAATTTACGTAAAATCAGTTCATTATCACGTCTTTCAACGCTTCGTATTTGGTTAAAGCGGCTTTTCTGAGTTCGGTTATATCGAAAGCGCCCGAAAAAGCTTCGTCCGAAAGCGCTTTTGCCGTAAAGAGCGCCGAAACGGGGAAACGCAGGTTTTTGAGCTCGGACAGCATATGTCCGCTCTGCTTTGTGCCCATAAAGTCGCCGCCTCCGCGCATTTTCAAATCGCTTTCCGCAATGGCGAACCCGTCCGAATTGTTTTTGAGAACGGAAAGCCTCTCCCTCGCCTGCTCGGTATCGCTGCCCGCAAGCAGGAAACAATAGCTCTTTACGCTGCCTCTGCCCACTCTGCCGCGGAGCTGATGCAGCTGCGAAAGCCCGAACCTCTCCGCATTGTAAATAACCATAACGGTTGCGTCGGGCACGTCCACGCCGACCTCTATTACCGTGGTGGAAACAAGACAATCGAACTGCTTTTCGCGGAACGCCGTCATTACCTCGTCCTTTTTCTTGTCGTTGAGTTTTCCGTGCAGAAGCCCGAACCGCACGCGCGGCATAGCCTTTTGCAAATCCTCGTACAGCTCGGTAACTGACATCACCGTGCCCTCGTCGTCGCCCTCGATTTTCGGGCACACGAAATACGCCTGCCTGCCCTTTGCGGTTTCGCCCGCTATCCAGCTTAGCATATCGTCGTATCTGCTTTGGTTTATAATCGAAGTGGAAATTTCCTGCCGCGAGCGCGGTTTTTCCTTTATCGTGGTGACGTCCAGATCACCGTAGAACACAAGCGAAAGAGTGCGGGGAATGGGCGTTGCGCTCATAATAAGGCTGTCGCAGCCGCCGCCTTTTTCGGTGAGAGCGGCGCGCTGGGCAACTCCGAAACGGTGCTGTTCGTCGCACACTACAAGCGAGAGATTGTTCATCTCCACGCCCTTCTGAATTACCGCGTGAGTGCCGCAGACAACGTTGACCGTTCCGTCTTTCAAACCCTTTTTAATCTCCCGCTTTTCCGCCGCGGGCGTCGTGCCCGAAAGAAAACGCACGTTATATTCGGGCAGAAATTTTGCAATTAAAGAAGCGTTCTGCCGTGCGAGCACTTCCGTCGGGGCGAGCATTGCCGCCTGATATCCCGACTTTACCGCCATATATATTGCCGCCAACGCAACCGCCGTTTTGCCGCATCCGACGTCGCCCTGTATCAGTCTGTTCATAGCGGACGGCGAGTGCAGGTCGGTTAAAATATCCTTTATAGCGCTCCTCTGACCGAGCGTGAATTCGTAGGGGAAACGGGAAAGAAAATCCACGACTTCGCCTTCCGTAACGGAATAGCGTTTCCGGCGGACGACCTGTCTGTCTCCCTTTATTATCTTGAACGCTGAAACAAGCAGGAAATATTCTTCGATTGCAATTCTCTCGCTTGCCTCGGCAATATCGTCGGGCGAACCCGGTATATGCAGCTTGTAATATGCACTTTTCAAATCGGTGAGCCCGTACTTTTTAATCAGCGGATAAGGCACGCGGCTTTCGGTTGCAACGTTTTTCAGTGCCTGCCGCACCGCCTGCCGCACCGCGCCTTGGGTAAGCCCTTCGGTAAGCGGATAGACGGGTACTATTCCTTGCAGGTTCTTTACGTTGTCCACGCTCTCGAACGTGGGGTTGACCATTGAAGCGCCCATACCGTACTTGTTCTGCACTCTGCCGTAAAACAGGAATTTTCCTATCGTGAGCTTGGTCGCAACGTACGGCTGGTTGAACCATATTGCCTGGAAAAGGTTGTCGCCCTGACGGCACAGCGCCTTTACGTAGGGGCGGCGCGCGTAGCGGTTGAACTCCACGTTGAGCACTTCGCAAAGCGTTAAAACCACGTCGTTATGGTAAGCGTTTTGCAGGTTCTGCGTTTTGGTAAGGTCTAAAAAGTCACGCGGAAAAAAGCGCAACAAATCTTCCTGCGAACGCACTCCGAGTTTGTTGAACTGCTTTTCTCTTTTTTCCGAAACGTACTTTAAATCGCTTAACCGCATATCTGACCTTAAAATTTAAGGGAAGCTGTCTGCTTCCCTTTTGTTGATTTATTTTATTCCAAAGAAACCATATAGTAGTAAACAGGCTGTCCGCCGTAATGATAATCCACGTCGCAGTCGGGGAACGCTTCGCCGACCTTGCCGGCAAGCGCTTCCGCCTGTTCTTCGGTTACGCCTTCGCCGTAGTAAAGGGTAATCATTTCGTGCTCGCTGTTCTTCATTGCTTTGATAAGCGCAAGGGTGGTTTCGTCTATATCGCTGCCCTTGGCGAGTATCTTTTTGGAGTTAAGTCCTATGATATCCCCTTCTTTAAGCTTGAAGCCGTTCATCGTCGTGTTGCGCACCGCGTACGTAACCTGACCGG
>CAZACR010000089.1:0-5287 GCA_964483715.1 uncultured Clostridia bacterium | reverse complement strand
CGGGCAAGGGGGGGTATCAGGAATACGGCAAAGCGCCGTGCGCGGTAAAGGCCGGCGACGTCTGAAATATCCCCGCAAACGTCACGCACTGGCACGGCGCGGCAAAGGACAGCGTGTTCCAGCATCTCGCCGTAGAAGTGCCTGCCGAGAACGGAAAAACCGAGTGGTGCGAGCCCGTTTCCGACGACGAATATTACAAATTGGAGGGGTAATATGTTCGAAGGAGTTAAAAAGAATTTCGGTTTCGGCTGTATGCGCCTGCCTATGAATGGCGGCGAAGTCGATTACGCCGAGTTCGATAAAATGATTGATGCGTTTATTGAAAACGGCTTCAATTATTTCGATACGGCGCACGGATATCTTTCGGGGAAGAGCGAAACAGCGCTGCGCGACTGTCTTGTCGCGCGCTATCCGAGAGATAAATATATACTTACAAACAAGCTGACGAATTTCTTTTTCAAGACGGAAGCTGACGTGCGTCCGTTCTTTGAAAGCCAGCTTAAAATATGCGGCGTGGACTATTTCGATTTTTACCTCATGCACGCGCAGAGTAAGGAAAACTTTGCAATGTTCAAGCGTTGCCGGGCTTACGAGCAGGCGCTCGAATTCAAGGCGGAGGGCAAAATCAGACACTTCGGCATTTCCTTCCACGATACTGCGGAGGTTTTGGACGAAATTCTGACCGAATATCCGCAGATTGAGGCCGTGCAGATACAGCTCAATTACGTTGACTACGACGACCCCGCCGTTCAGTCGCGCAAGTGCCTTGAAGTATGCAACAAGCACAATAAGCCAGTAATAGTAATGGAGCCCGTAAAGGGCGGTAATCTTGTAAACCTTCCCGAAAACGCGAAAAAGTATTTCGAAGAACTCGGCAGCGCAAGCACCGCGAGCTATGCAATCCGCTTTGCCGCAGGCTGCAAGGGCGTGTTTATGGTGCTGTCGGGAATGAGCAATCTGGCGCAGATGAACGACAACCTTTCGTATATGAATGATTTTAAACCGCTCGACGAAAAGGAAATGCAGGCAGTTCAAAGCGTGTGCAACGTGTTCAGGAGTATGAATTTAATACCTTGCACGGCTTGCCGTTACTGCACGGACGGCTGTCCGAAAAAGATATCCATTCCCGATTTGTTTGCGTGTATGAATACCAAAAATATCTACCGCGACTGGAACGCCGACTATTATTACGGCGAGGTACATACCAAGAACCGCGGAAAGGCTTCGGACTGCATAAAGTGCGGCAAGTGCGAAAAGTCCTGTCCGCAGCATTTACCCATACGTGATTTGTTAAAGGACGTTGCAAAGGAGTTTGAACACAAGTAAAAACGCTTGTGTTCAGGAATAAAAATGACTGATTTACAAATTGCCAAAAACAATCTTACGGGGCACACTATGTGCCTTTGTAAAGACGGCGAATGTCTGTACAGCGTAAGGCGCGGCATTGCGCCCATGATGGGTTTTATAGGCAGCGGCGTTGATTTAAGGGGATATTCCGTTGCCGACGTGGTGGTCGGCAAGGCGGCGGCGCTGCTGTTTGTCAAGTGCGGCATTAAAAGGGTTTATGCCAAAACGCTTTCCGAATACGCCAAAAAAATTTTAGAGCTTTACGGCTTGGATTTCGAATACTCGGTATTGACCGAAAGAATAATCAACCGTGAGGGAACTGACGTATGCCCTATGGAAAAGGCGGTTATGAATACCGACGACCCCGAAGAGGCGTATGTCATTCTGAAAAACAAGCTTAAAAAATAATTAGTGATAAGAAAACGTATGACAGTGTAATCTGTCGTAAAAGATAAGGAGTTCATTATGAATGAGATTTTTGAAAATATTCCCGTAGTTAAGTACGAGGGCGCGGAGAGCAAAAATCCGCTTGCGTTCAAGTTTTTCGACGCGGACAGAATTGTTTTCGGAAAACGAATGAAAGAACATTTGCCCTTTGCAATGGCTTGGTGGCATAACCTTTGCGCGGAAGGCTCGGATATGTTCGGACGCGGCACGGCGGATAAATCTTTCGGCGAGAAAGTCGGAACAATGGAACACGCAAAGGCAAAGGTAGACGCAGGTTTCGAGTTTATGCGCAAGCTCGGCATTAAGTACTTCTGTTTCCACGACGTGGATATTGTTCCAGAAGCGGACGATATAAAGGAAACGAATAAACGGCTTGACGAAATTTCCGATTACATTCTCGGCAAGATGAAAGCGACGGGTATAAAGTGCCTTTGGGGTACGGCTAATATGTTCTCAAATCCCCGTTATATGAACGGCGCAGGCTCGACCAACAGTGCGGACGTCTATTGCTTTGCCGCGGCGCAGATTAAAAAGGCGCTGGATATAACCGTCAAGCTCGGAGGTCGCGGTTACGTCTTCTGGGGCGGCAGAGAGGGCTATGAAACCTTACTCAATACCGACGTGAAATTCGAACAGGACAATATCGCAAGGCTTATGAAAATGGCGGTAGAGTACGGCAGAAGCATAGGCTTCAAGGGCGATTTCTATATCGAACCCAAACCCAAAGAGCCGATGAAACACCAGTACGATTTCGACGCGGCAACGGCGATAGGCTTTCTGAGAAAGTACGGACTCGATAAAGATTTTAAAATGAATATCGAGGCAAACCACGCAACGCTTGCCGGGCATACGTTCGAGCACGAGCTCCGCATTTCGGCAATAAACGGTATGCTCGGCAGTATAGACGCAAATCAGGGCGATTATTTGCTCGGCTGGGATACGGACGAGTTCCCGTTCGACGTGTATTCGGCAACTATGTGTATGTACGAGGTGCTGAAAGCGGGCGGACTTACGGGCGGTTTCAATTTCGACGCAAAATGCCGCCGCCCTTCAAACACGTACGAAGATATGTTCGAAGCGTATATCCTCGGAATGGATACGTTTGCTCTGGGGCTTATCAATGCCGCGAAACTCATTGAGGACGGCAGGCTGGACGGATTTAAAAGCAAGAAATATTCGTCGTTTGAAAGCGGAATAGGCGCAAAAATCGTAAGCGGCAATACAAGCCTTGCAGAGCTTTCGGCTTATGCTGAAAAGCTCGGCGCACCCGAGCTCCCCGAAAGCGGCAAACAGGAAAGGCTTGAAGCGATAGTAAATCAAATTCTTTTCAGTAAAAAATGAACAGTTATATTGCAATAGATTTGGGTACCAGCGGAGTTAAGCTGTTGCTTATACAAGGTAACGGACACATTCTTGCAGAGCATACCGAGAATTACCCCATATTTCATCCGCACCCCGAATGGAGCGAGCAGAATCCGCAAGACTGGTGGTGCGCTGTAAAAAAGGGCTTGAAAGCATTACTCGAAGGGCAAGACGGCGACAGCGTAAAAGGAATATCGTTTGCCGGACAGATGCACGGACTTGTCGCTTTAGATAATGACGGACAAATAATACGCCCTTGCATATTGTGGAACGACGGCAGGACGGATAAGCAGACTGAATACCTTAACGAAACCGTCGGGCAAAGCAAGCTTTCCTGCCTTACGGGTAATATAGCGTTCGCAGGCTTTACCGCACCCAAAATATTATGGCTTAAAGAAAACGAGCCCGACAATTATAATCGCATTGCAAAGATACTTTTGCCTAAGGATTACCTTGCGTTTATGTTTTCGGGTAAATTCTGCACCGACTATTCGGACGCAAGCGGTATGTTATTACTTGACGTAAAGAATAAGCGTTGGTCGGAAGAAATGTGCCATATTTGCGGTATATCCGCGGGGCAACTGCCCGAACTGCACGAAAGCTTTGAACCGATAGGGAATATTCTTCCAGAACTCGCAAAAGAGCTTGGACTGTCTGAAAACGTGAAAATAGTAATAGGCGCGGGCGACAATGCGGCTGCCGCTATCGGCACGGGAACGGTAGGCAAGGACAAGTGCAATATTTCACTCGGTACGAGCGGCACTGTATTTCTGTCCGACGATAAATTCTCCGTGGACGGTAAAAACGCTTTGCACAGCTTTTGCCACGCTGACGGCGGTTGGCATTTAATGGGCTGTATTCTGTCGGCGGCATCCTGCCGCAAATGGTGGATAGAGGATATATTAAATTCCGCGGATTACGCCGCGGACGAGTCGGACGTTGCGGCAGCCGAAACGGAAGGATTACTGTTCCTGCCGTATTTGTCGGGCGAAAGAAGTCCGCACAACGACGTAAAAGCAAAGGGTGCGTTTATCGGGCTGACTTCAACCACAACGAGAGCGCAGATGTCAAAAGCCGTAATGGAAGGCGTTGCGTTTGCTCTTCGTGATTGTCTGGAGGTCGCAAAGTCAAACGGGCTTGACGTAACCAAAGCCACGATATGCGGCGGCGGAGCAAAAAGTAAGGTATGGCGTGAAATTACGGCGGACGTACTCGGTATCCCCGTAAGCGTTCCGCAGACAGAACAAGGCCCTGCATACGGTGCGGCTATTCTCGCTATGGCAGGCTGCGGAGAATACGGAAATGTGCAGACTGCTATTAACGGGCTGGTAAAATTCAAAGACGAGATAAAACCGAATAAATACACGGCGGAAAAATACAATAAACAATATAGCTTGTTTAAAAGGCTTTATCCGCTGTTGAAAGATACTTTCAAGGATATGTAATCAGCGGTTGCGGTTTTCGAGGTTGCGGGAATTTTATCAAAAATTTTAAGAAATTGGCAAATAATTCGTTTTTTTGAACTTGATTTAATCGTACTTACATGATATAATACATTCGTAGTATTATAAAACAAACCGATAAATTGCATTTTGCAACACGGAGGGGTGACATATGAGTAACAGAAAAAAGATTTTGATAGCAGATGACTCCGAACTGAACAGAGAAATTCTTATATCAATGCTCAGCGAAGAATATGACATCATCGCTGCATGCAACGGTGAGGAGGCGGTTCTCGCAATCCAGATGCACGGATTGTCGATTGACCTCATTCTCCTCGATATCGTTATGCCGAAAATGGACGGCTTCCAGGTTCTCGATTATATGAAAGCGAACAAGTGGATAGGCGAAATTCCCGTCATAATGATATCCGCAGTCAATACGCCTTCGGTTATACACAGGGCGTTCGAAAACGGCGTTGTGGATTATATTTGCAGACCGTTCGATTCGGCGGTTGTAAAAAGACGTGTAAGCAACACCGTAAAACTTTTCGAAAAGCAGAAAACGCTGGCAGAATTAGTTGCAAACCAGATTTACGAAAAGGAAAAGAGCGGCAATCTTATGATTGCGATTTTAAGCCATATCGTAGAATTCCGCAACGGCGAAAGCGGCTTGCACGTTTTACATATCA
>CAZACR010000088.1:0-5289 GCA_964483715.1 uncultured Clostridia bacterium | reverse complement strand
TCAGAACCAACGGAGGTTCCTCCTGAGGTAGTTGCACCCGAAGTGACCGAACTTCGTTGTCGCCCGCGCTTGCAAGCGTGAACACCGTCAGAGTCGTCGCGGACATACCCGAAGCACAGCCTATCGCCGCCACGCCGCCCTCGAGCGCGGCAACCTTGCTTTCGAACGCGCTGACCGTAGGGTTTGCAAGTCGTGAATAAAAATATCCGTCGCTCTTCAAATCGAAACAGTCCGCCATAGACTGCGTGTCGCCGTAAAAAAACGTGGTTGACTGGTAAATAGGGGGTATGCGGCTTTCGCCCGTCTTAGGCGAATATCCAGCCTGCACGCACAGCGTTTCGGGTCTGTAGTTTTTCATAATAAACTCCTTAATAATCTTTGAGTTGCCTTTTCGTATCTCTTTCGATATCGCGTTTTTTGATGGTTTGTTTTTTGTCGTAGTTCTGTTTGCCGCGGCATAGCGCAACTTCCACCTTGATAAGATTATCCTTAAAATAAATGGAAATGGGCACTAAAGTCATACCTTTTGCATTGATTTTTCCCACGATTTTATCAATTTCACACTTGTGCATAAGTAACTTTCTGTCGCGTTTGCTGTCGCGCGAGTTGAAAGCTCCGCTTTTGTCGTACACGGGTATATGCATATTTTTGAGGCTGACCTGACCTTCGCGGATAAAGCAGAAACTGTCCTTTAAATTGCAGTTTCCCGCACGCAAAGACTTGACTTCCGCACCTTCCAGAACTATTCCCGCCTCGTATTTTTCTTCTATGAAATATTCGAATCCCGCGGATTTGTTATAAGCTATTTGTTTCATAAACCGACCTTTTTTAAACTAACGCGAATTGCACGCGCATACTCGAAAAATCGCAACCGGCGACTTTCACCTTTATCGTATCGCCGATGCGGAAGGAGTGCCGCCTGCCTTTTAATAAAAACTTGCCTTCGTAGTATTCGTAACTGTCTTGGGGCAGATTTTCCAACCTTATCATACCTTCTATAGTGTTAGGTAGCTCCGCAAATATTCCCGAAGCTATTACGCCCGAAATCACCGCTTCGTATTCCTCGCCAATCCTATCGCTCATATACACGACTTTGTACAAGTCGTCGACTTCTCTTTCGGCAAGCTCCGCGCGGCGTTCCTTCTCGCTTGTTTCCTTTGCCGCGTCGCCGGCAATGCGAAAGTAGCGGTTGCACGTTTTTTCAACGCTTCCTCGCAAAATGCCTTTTAAAACGCGGTGAACGAACAAATCGGGATAGCGCCTGATTGGGGAGGTGAAATGGCAGTAACACTTGGAAGCCAAGCCGAAATGCCCCAGATTTTCCTCGCTGTATCTCGCCTTTTGCATAGAGCGGAGCATAACTTTATTGACGACCGAAGCGAACGGCTTGTCCGCAACGGCGGTTAAAATGCGCTGAAAATCTTTGGGCGAAATGTCTTCCGTATCGCCCTTTGCATTCACTCCCAAATCGTTTAAAAAGGAGAAGAACACGCTCGCCTTTTCGGGTGCGGGCTTCTCGTGAACGCGAAATAGGCACGGCGCTTCTTTTCTTTGTAAAAACTCTGCAACCGCCTCGTTCGCGGCAACCATAAACTGCTCTATAAGCCTGTGTGAAAGCGCCCGTTCGTAATCGGGAATGACTATCTCGCCGTCTTCGTCGAGGTATATGTGCGCTTCTTTCACGTCCAGAGTGACCGCACCGTTTGCGCTACGCTTATTTTCCAGAATGTGCGTCAGCTCTTCCATATACCTGAGCATAGGCGCGATTTTCGGGTAATTTTCGTCCGCGCTTTTTCCGCTTTCGAGAATAGAGGTAACCTCGTCGTAAGTCATGCGCTTGTCGCTTCTTATAACGCTTTCGCAAATTTCGCTCTTTAACCGTCTGCCCGACTTGTCGAACTCCATAAAGCAGGACATCGCGTATCTGTCCTCGCCCTCGTTGAGCGAGCACGCGCCGTTGGAAAGCGCTTTTGGCAGCATAGGCAGAACCCTGTCGGGGAAGTACACGCTCGTGCCGCGCGCAAACGCTTCGTTATCAAGTTCGCTGCGGAATTTCACGTAGTTGCTTACGTCGGCAATATGCACGCCGAGCCTAAAACCCTTCTCCGTCCGCTCCAAAGACACCGCGTCATCTATATCGCGCGTGTCCGCACCGTCAATCGTTATTGTTAAAAGCTCGCGCAAATCCCGCCTGTTGTCAAGCGATATGCGCTCGGTTGCAACCTCTTGCGCCTGAGCTTCCACTTCGGAAGGGAACTCTTCTCTGAGTTCGTAGCTTCTTATAATTCCAAGCTCTTCCGCTTCGAAATCGCCGTCCTCGCCCAGAACTTCGATAATCTTTCCGCCGACCATTTTGCCCGCGGGGTAGGAGGTAATTTCCGCAACTACCTTGTCGCCGCGCTTAGCGTTTGCGCAAAGGGAGAGGGGGATAAATACGTCGCTGTCGTAGCTGTCCTTGTCGGGCAGAACGTATCCCGCGCGTCTGTCCTTTTCGAACAGACCGACCACCACGCGCCGTCCGCGCTTGATTATTTTAACTATACGCGCTTCGTCCTCCGTGCCGCGTACGGGAATGGCGAGCACCTTGTCCATATCCAGCGCACCGTTTAAATTCTTTCTGGGTACGAAAAAATCGCCCGAATACTTATCCTTATCGTCGGGGGTTATGAACGCAAAGCCGTTCCTGTTTCCGCGCACCGTGCCCGAAAAAGCGCCCTGTTTTAATAATTTGTTAATTTCGTTATCCTTTTTCATATATAAAAAATGGCGGTTCAGTATCCCTGAGCCGCCGCAAAAACCGTTTAAAGTTCTGTTAGTTTATAACTGTTGCCACGATATAGAAAGCAATAGATAAAACCGCAAGAACAGCCAAACAAATCCAAGACCATTTTTTAAGTTTGCTTTCAATGGATTTGCCCTTGTGCTTGCCGAAAAACGTTTCACTCGAACCGGTAATACCCTGAATACCTTCGGAATTACTCTGCTGTAACATGACTAATATGATAGCGACGATAGCCGCAATAAACATCAGACCAATCGCTATGGAAGTGAGAACGACGTATATAGTATACGCGGGCTCACCCATAGGTATAAGCAAATTTAACATAAGTTAGATACCTCTTAAAAACTAAGTTACTTTAAAAGTATAACACAGGGCAAAAATTATTTCAATAAAAAACACGCCGTATTTTAAAATTTTTAGGGCGATTTTTGCTTTCTTTCGCCGAATTTATTGATAATGAATATGCCCAGACACACCAAAACGATTGCAATCAGCGTGAAATAACTTAAAAGCTGTTCGCTTTCACCGAGGAGAAGAGCGGAAAACACTGCACCGAAAAGCGGGTTCGTGCTCTTGAATACCGCCACGCGCGAAACGGGGTTGTATTTCATTAAATAGCCTTGCATAGTGAACGCAAAGGAGGAGATTAAAGCAAGATAAAACAGCTCCGCTATCGCCCCGAACCCGTCGGGCGCAACCCGTCCGCCGAACGATAATCCGCAGATTATCATAATCGCGCCGCCTATCAAAAACTGCCAGCCGCACAAAGCGGTTGTGTTTTCGTGTTTTGAAAATACCTTTACAAGCCCCGCCGCGACCGCCGCGGAAAGTCCGCTTAAAATTACGAACCCCTCGCCCAAAATAGTAAATGTGAACGTGAATTCTCCGCCGAGATTGACGAGTATTACGCCCCCAAACCCTAAAATACAGCCCGCAAGCTTGATTAAATTAAACTTTTCCGTGCGGAATATAAAACACGCAATCAGTATCGTGAAGAACACGCCCAAGCCGTTCAACACCGAGCCTTTAACGCCCGAAACGTGGGCTAAGCCTATATAGAAAAAGATGTACTGCGCAACGGCTTGAAAACAGCACAGCACCAAAACGCGCCACCAGTTTTTCTTTTGCGGAACAAGGAATTTTCTTTGCGTTATGCACCCGAACGCTATGACGAGCGCGCCCGCAAGCGTAAATCTCATTCCGGCAAACAGTATGACAGAGGGAACGTGGGAGGTATCCACGTTAAATAATTTATATCCTATTTTTACGCACGGGAAAGCGCTGCCCCAAAGCACGCAGCAAAAAATCGCGCAAAGGGCAACCACCCAGGTTTTCGTAAAAAATTTTTGTTTATCTTCAATTAGCATCTATATTATTATATTTATTTTTGCGCAAATGCGCAAATAAAAAACCGACCGCAATCGCAGTCGGTTTGATATTAGTTAAGGTAAATTTTATTTTATAAGGCTTTTGCCGGTCATCTCATCGGGTACTGGCAAGCCCATAACCGTTAAAAGAGTGGGAGCAAGGTCTGCAAGCACGCCGTCCGTGCGAAGCTGTGCGTTCTTGTATTTCTCGCTGACCAGAATTACGGGAACTGGGTTTGTGGTGTGCGCTGTGAAAGGCGAGCCGTCGTCTTCGAGCAGCTTATCCGCATTGCCGTGGTCTGCGGTAACGATTGCCGAACCGCCCATTGCAAGGATTTTGTCGCAGACCTTTTGCACGCATTCGTCAACCGTGCCGACGGCTTTAACCGCCGCTGGAATAACGCCCGTGTGGCCTACCATATCGCAGTTAGCAAAGTTCAGAATTATTGCGTCGAATTCGCCGCTGTCCAGCTCTTCGAGCACCTTTTCGGTTACTAGGTATGCGCTCATCTCGGGCTGCAAATCGTAGGTTGCAACCTTGGGGGAATCTATTAAATCGCGCACCTCGCCGCCGTTAGGCTCTTCCACGCCGCCGTTGAAGAAGAACGTTACGTGCGCGTACTTTTCCGTTTCCGCAATTCTCAGCTGTTTTTTGCCGAGGGAGGAAAGGTATTCGCCCAAAGTATTATTCAAAACGGTCTTGGGGAACGCAATTTCAACGCCCGTGTATTCCGCGTCGTAAACGGTGAAGCAAACGTAGGTGGGGGCGAGGAAGCCCGTTTTTCTTACAAACGCCGTGCCTTTGGGAACGACGAAATTTTCCTGCGAAACCGCTCTCGTAATCTCTCTTGCTCTGTCGGGGCGGAAGTTGAAGCAGATAACGGAATCGCCTTTTTCTATCAAGCCGACGGGTTTGCCGTTTTCGTAAACCCTGGTGGGTTTAATGAACTCGTCCGTCACGCCGTCAGCATAACTCTTTTCAACCGCTTCAGCTGCGTCGTCGCACGCAATGCCCGTGCCGATAGTCAGCATATCGTAAGCCTGTTCGACTCTGTCCCAGTTGTTATCTCTGTCCATAGCGTAGTATCTGCCGACTACGGAAGCGATTTTGCCGAAATTCAGCTTATCCATTTCCGCCTG
>CAZACR010000087.1:0-5313 GCA_964483715.1 uncultured Clostridia bacterium | reverse complement strand
TTTTATATTTTCTTGGGGCAAGGTTGGGGCAGAACTTGCTTTGTATACTATATTTGGTGGTTTCAATTATATATTTATACTATATATTATATCGTTGTCATATTTTAGACTTGTTCAAGTCCCGTCACCTCAACCATAAAACAGAGAGTAGCAGAAGCTACTCTCTGTTTTATTTCTTTTTAAGGTATTACGGGACTTGAGGGGAGGCTTGGTCGGCGGACTCTACCGCCGACTTGACAGCAATCGGCTTTTGCTGTCAACCGTGCGCGCCGCTCAAGGCGCAAGTCCCGTCACCTCAACCATAAAATAGCCTAAACCGTTTGGTTTAGGCTATTTTAATTTATTCTGTTTGATTTACTTCCCGCTCTTCGGACGGGGAATCGTTTGGACTTTTGGCGAATTTTTGCAAAATGAATTTTTTAACTAACTTCATTGCAAAGTAACCTGCAACGCCGCATATAGAACCTATAATAATACCGCCGAGAACGTCAGTCGGATAATGCATGCAAAGGTAAATCCTTGAAAACGCCACAAAAAATGCAACGACGAGCGCAGGCAAGCCCTTAGCTTTATAATACATTACAAGCGCCACCGCCGCGGCAAATAACGACGCGGTGTGCCCCGAAGGGAACGATGAATCGGTAGGCTCGCGAACGCTGATTGAATTGTGAAATTCGTGAAAACCCAGGTCGGGATAATCTACCCAAGGTCTGGTTCTGTTCACGCTGAGCTTTAAAATAACGTTTACGATGAGTATATTCAAAATAACCGCTATCGCGACCGAAACACCAGCCCAGCGCGTCTTTTTAAATATAAGAAGTGCGATTGCGCATATAATTGCGCCGGCTGCGAACTCACCGATATACGTTACGTATTTCATTATATAGTTCAGCCAAGTCTGCCCGTGAAAAACTTCGTGAACCCACTTTAAAATCGCTATATCCATAAATAAATTTTATCAACTGTTTCTTAAGGTTTCACAAAAAGCGGACATATTTTTACCGACCAAATCGTAATAAAAACATCTGCCGTCGTAGCCGTAAGTGCTTGTGTACCGAATTATATTAAAACCCGAATAGTCCTCTACTGCTTTTATAAGCAACTTTTCGAACGGCATTTCGTCCACGGAATACGTCTGGTTGAAGACAAACTCCACCCACAAGCCTTTTTTTATTTCTTTCACGGTTTCGTAATTCAGACTTACGCCGAATGCGGGCATACGGTGCGCGCCGTCAATCATTTCGTTAAACCCAGCGCAAATGCGGGAAAACTGCTCGTTTTCGGGAAGATAAATACATTCCCTGCCGTCTTCATAAACGACGACTTCTTTTGCGTATTCGGTTATTTTTTCAAGCTCGATTTCGGTGACCATATTCCTATTTTGCCTGTTTTGAGCTAATATATTCGTCTATGGCTTTTGCCGCCGTCTTGCCTGCCCCCATAGCCAGAATTACAGTTGCCGCGCCTGTTACAGCGTCGCCGCCGGCATAAACGCCCTCTTTCGAGGTTGCTCCAGTGTTTTCTTCCACAATAATGCCTCCGTGTCTGTTTACTTCCAGACCCGCAGTCGTGCTTTTAATAAGCGGATTGGGGCTCGTGCCTATAGCCATAATAACGCAATCGACGTCAATTACATACTCGCTTCCAGCAACTTCAACGGGGCGTCTTCTGCCCTTTTCGTCGGGTTCGCCGAGCTCGCATTTGATAACCTTAACGCCCGTAACAAAACCGTTTTGGGGGTCGCGTTTATCATCGGGGTTATTATAACCGATAATTTCCACGGGGTTGCGGAGAATTTCGAATTTGACGCCTTCTTCTATGGCGTGTTCGACTTCCTCTTTCCTTGCGGGGAGCTCGTCCATAGAACGGCGGTAAACTATGTAAACGTTATCCGCGCCGAGCCTTAAAGCGGTACGCGCGGCGTCCATTGCTACGTTGCCGCCCCCTACTACCGCCACGTTTTTAGCGTGCATTATCGGCGTGCGGCTGTCTCCCTCATACGCTTTCATAAGATTACTGCGCGTTAAAAACTCGTTTGCGGAATACACGCCTTTCAAGCCCTCTCCCGCAATTCCCATAAACCTGGGAAGTCCTGCACCCGAACCGACGAACACTGCCTCGAAACCCTGTTCGAACAGTTCGTCAACGGTTATCGTTTTGCCGACAACCACGTTAGTTTGCACGTCAACGCCGTACTTTTTAAGCGTTTCGATTTCCTTTTTAACTATTTCCTTAGGTAAACGGAATTCGGGAATACCGTACACAAGCACGCCGCCTGCAAGGTGCAACGCCTCGAAAACGGTTACTTTATAGCCTTTTTTAGCTAAATCACCAGCGCAGGTGAGCCCCGAAGGACCCGAGCCGATAACGGCAACTCTGTGACCGTTTGACTTGGGAACGGGCAATTCGCCCTTGAAATGTGTATTATGATAGTCCGCAACAAACCTTTCAAGTCTGCCGATACCAACGGGCTCGAACTTTATGCCGAGAGTGCACTGCCCCTCGCACTGCGTTTCCTGCGGACAAACTCTGCCGCACACAGCAGGAAGAGACGAACTTTGGGAAATAACCTCGTACGCGCCCTCGAAATCGCCCTCTTTCACTTTGGAAATAAAATCGGGAATGGCGATATTTACGGGGCAACCGTTTACGCAGGGTTTATTTTTGCAGTTTAAACATCTTTTTGCTTCCGCAACGGCAATTTCGGGAGAGTAACCGAGGGCGACTTCTTTGAAATTGCGAGCTCTTACGGACGGAGCCTGAACGGGCATTTCGTTTTTATTGGGATGAATAGCCATTATTCCGCCTCCTTTTTAAAGAGATTGCAGCCAGCTTCTCTTTCGTGTTTTTCGAAATCGGCGTACATAGACGCGCGCTGCATTGCTTCGTCGAAATCGACTTCGAAACCGTCGAAGTCGGGTCCGTCAACGCAGGCAAACTTCATTTTGCCGCCTACTGTGAGTCTGCAACCGCCGCACATACCCGTGCCGTCTATCATTATAGGGTTCATTGAAACTGTAGTGGGAACGCCGAAAGGTTTTGTCGTAGCCACAACGAATTTCATCATAATCAGCGGTCCGATTGTTATTACTTCGTCGTAATTCTCGCCGCTTTCGATAGCTTCTTTAAGAGGTGCGGTAACGACGCCCTGCCTTCCGTAACTGCCGTCGTCCGTCATTACCGTGAGCTTGTCCGAGCACGCGGCAAACTCCTCTTCGAGAATGACCAGATCTTTATTTCTGAAACCTATAATCGAATGAACTTCACAGCCCAGTTCTTTAAACCGCTGAGCCACGGGAAGCGCAATCGCGCAACCCACGCCGCCGCCGACAATACAAGCCTTTTTGATACCGTCCGTCTTGGTCGGGCAACCCAAAGGTCCTACGAAATCGGAGATATACTCACCCTCTTTTTTCGCGTTGAGGCGCATAGTAGTTCCGCCGACAACCTGAAAAATGATTTTAACGGTGCCTTCGGCTTTATCGCAACCAGCGACGGTAAGCGGTATTCTCTCGCCGTCCTCGTCTACTCTTAAAATAATGAACTGCCCCGCAAGCGCTTTGTTTGCAACCATAGGAGCGTAAATATCCATCATCGTTACGGTGCTGTTCAGTTCTCTTTTTCTGACTATTTTATACATATATAACTCCTGTTATTGATATATTGTATCATTTCAGCCAGACAATGTAAAGAAAATGACTACACTAAGAAATAAGCGATTTAGCAATTTTTCCCGCCCAACCGATAATTGCGGGCACAGTATCGTCTATAAGCTGCGCAACCTGCAAGCGGAGTTCGGCGGTCAGCTTGCCCGTATGTGAAAAAGTACTGCCGTAAGCTTTGCTACCGCCGATTGCAATAGCGCCCTTTGCATAATTACCGATTGCAATATACTGTCCTACGGAAATTGCGCCGACCGACACTTCGCCTACGGCGACAGCACCGAGAGCAAATATGCCTATGCTTATTGCGCCGACTGAAAAAATACCTACTGAGAAAGTACCCACGCTGAACAGCGCAGCGCTTAACAAACCGACGGAAAACAGTAGCCCGAGTGAAAGCGTTCCGCAAGAGAAAATGCCCAGAGACAATACGCCAACGGATATAACTCCCCTAGCCTTTACGCCTACCGCTATTATTCCCTGCGCCTTGACGCCGATAGCTATTATGCCTTTGGCGTTCTTTGCAACGTGCCAGAGCGGTAAACCCCATAATGTTTTACTGCTTTTGTATTCCTTTGCGCGTTGCTTTTTTACCGGTTCGTCTGGCTCTTTAACGTTTTCTTTCTCGCCGTCGCGCAACAGATAATCGAGCGAGCAATTAAAAAGCTCGCACATTTTTATAAGCTTGTCCGTTTCGGGATAGGCGGTACAGCTTTCCCATTTGCTTATAGCCTGCCGCGATACGCCCAGATATTCGGCAAGCTGTTCCTGCGTAATATTGTTTTCTCTGCGCAGTGAAGAAAGTTTATCTCCAAAATTCATTTTAAATTTCTCCTTTGAAGTTCGTTAAGCTTATTATAAGAAAACTAAAGTATTTAATCCACAAACCTCGGGTTTCAAAACGTAAACTTACGGTTGCGTTTTGTTATTTTGCCGTAAAAAGCAAAAAAGCGAGCTAAAAGCTCGCTTTTAATTTTCTTTTAAATTATTTGCTTTCCGTCTGAGCGACAACTTCTACCTTATCGTAGAAACCGCAGTTCTTGCAAACCCTGTGCGCCTGCATAAGCTCGTGGCAATGAGGACATTCCACTAACGTAGGAGCGGACGCCTTGTAATTAGCAAATCTCTTGTTCGTTCTGCTCTTGGATTGTTTTCCCTTAGGTACTGCCATATCTTAACACCTCTCTTGATTTATCTTAATTGATTTTTATACCCTGACAACCCTCTTTGCAGAGCAAAACTTCGGGCTGACTGAATAGCAAAGCGTCGTTCACGGCGGCGGTCAAATCAATTTTTATACCGTCGTAATAATAATTATCGTTATCGTTTTTATCCGCAACGAACAACACCTCGGAATTATACTCCACTTCTTTACACGCTTTTTCCAGACAGTATGAACACTGACCTTCCAGTCCGTATTTTATAGTGAAGTCAACGCCGACGGAGTCGTCTTCGTATATTTCGTAAGAGCCTTCCACCTTTACAACGCCAACAAATGCGCACATAGGTATGAGAAGTTTGTCTTCCGACGGGGTTAACTCGAACGAAAAATCGCCTTCGTATTTGCCCCTTGCGGTTAATTTTTTAATTTCGATAATCATATTCTAAACCGACTATACGATTATATTATACCGTCGGGCGTTTGTCAACT
>CAZACR010000086.1:3418-5420 GCA_964483715.1 uncultured Clostridia bacterium | reverse complement strand
CGTCGAACTCGTCGAAAGTCAACGGGCGGTTGTCGTACGCCGATTTCAAACGGAAACCGTACGAAACAAGGTTGTCCTTGCGCGAGCGGTCGCCGTGATACATTGCGCGTATCTGCGGTATAGTCATATGGCTTTCGTCTATAAACGTTAAAAATTTGCCTGCGGGAAAATAGTCTAAAAGCGTGAACGACGGCTCGCCGGGACTGCGCCCGTCGAAGTAACGGCTGTAGTTTTCAACGCCGCTGCAATAACCTATTTCGCGCATCATTTCCAAGTCGTAGCGTGTGCGCTGCTCTAACCTCTGCGCTTCCAGAAGCTTGCCGCTTTCGCGGAAAGCAGTCACCTCGTCGTTCATATCCCGCTCTATCATAGTCAGCGCCGACTGCATTTTTTCGTTGCCCACGGCGTACTGGCTTGCGGGGAAAATACAGACGTGTTTAAGCTCCGAAATAATTGTGCCGGTGAGCGCCTCCTCCTCGCAAATTCTGTCTATCTCGTCGCCGAAAAATTCCACGCGGATAGCAACCTCCGAATTGCTTGCGGGAAAGATTTCCACCGTGTCGCCGCGAACGCGGAAGGTTGCGCGGTGAAAGTCCATATCGTTGCGCTGGTACTGAATTTCCACCAAACGGCGCAATAGTTGGTCGCGCTCCATACTCATACCCGGGGAAAGCGAAACGGCGAGCCTGAAATATTCCTCTGGCGCACCCAGACCGTATATGCAGGAAACGGAAGCGACGACTATGACGTCCTCCCTCTCTCCGAGCGCGCACGTAGCCGAATTGCGTAGCTTGTCTATCTCGTCGTTCAAGCTCATATCCTTTTCGATATAAGTATCGGTGGACGGAATGTAGCTTTCGGGCTGATAATAATCGTAGTACGAAACGAAATACTCCACTCTGTTTTCGGGAAAAAACTCCTTGAACTCGTTGCAGAGCTGTGCGGCGAGCGTTTTGTTGTGCGCAATAACGAGCGTGGGACGGTTAACGTTGTTTATGACGTTTGCCATAGTAAACGTTTTGCCCGAACCCGTAACGCCGACGAGCACCTGTGTGCGTATGCCGTCCAGCACGCCCTCCGTGAGAAGTTTTATTGCCTCGGGCTGGTCGCCCGTGGGTTGAAATTTAGAATGAAGCTTGAATTGCATGTTACTTGATTATAAACAATAGTTTTTATTTATTATAAGACAACGCGTTAAAAAAATCAAATATTTTAGCGCTGTTTTATTAAATCTTTTATCACGTCGGATGCGATAATAAGCCCTGCAACGGACGGAACGAAAGCAACCGAACCGGGCGTCGAACGCTTGCCCGAAACGAGCTGTTCCTCGCTTTCCTCTGCCTTTAAGGGTACTTCTTCCGAATACACTACTTTAAGTTTTTCCACTCCGCGCTTTTTTAATTCCCTGCGCATAACGCGGGCTAAAGGACAGACGGAAGTCGAATAAATATCCGCCACTTTGAACGCGGTGGCATCGAGCTTGTTGCCCGCGCCCATACTGCTGATTAAAGGCGTATTCGTGCGTTTACAACACTCCGCAAGCAGCAGCTTGGAAGTAACGTTGTCTATCGCGTCCACGACGTAATCGTATTGCGAAAAGTCGAACTTATCCTGCGTCTGAGCGTCGAAATATATAGGATAAGCAACCGCCATTATTTCGGGGTTGATATCGCGTGCGCGCTCCGCAGCCACCTCCGCTTTGTTGCAATTCAAAGTGGAATGGAGCGCAAGTATCTGGCGGTTAAGGTTGGTTAAAGAGAGTACGTCGCCGTCGATTAAATCGAGAGCACCCACTCCGCTGCGCGCAAGAGCTTCCGCTACGTATCCGCCTACTCCGCCCAAGCCGAACACCGCAACGCGGCAACCGCTTAGTTTATTTACACTGGCTTCGCCCAACAAAAGGGCAGTCCGCGAAAATTGATTTACCATACCGCTATTATATCACCGCAAATAAAATAAAGCAAACGGCGGAGCATATGCTCCGCCGTTAAAATCAAAACAA
>CAZACR010000086.1:0-3318 GCA_964483715.1 uncultured Clostridia bacterium | reverse complement strand
AGCCCGAGCCCCGTACCCTTTATGGGGCGCGTGTGGCTGTCCTTACTTCTATAGTACCTGTCCCAGATATGGGCAAGCTCCTCTTCCGAAATGCCCTTACCCGTATCGCGCACGGAAAACTTAATTCTGTTTTCCTCCGCCGAATATTTTAGCGAGATGTAAATAGTTTTATCCTCGCCCGTGTAATTGACCGCGTTGGATATAAGGTTGTAAAAAACCTGACCTATTTTCTCCTCGTCCGCAAAGGTGTACAGGTTGGCGTCTATATCTACCATAATATTATAGCCCTGCGTCTCGCCGAGATAGCTGAACTTGTTTATTACTCCGTACAGATATTCCGTTAAATTGAAAACCTTTTTGTTGAGCTGTTCGAGCCCCGAGTTTATCTTGGAAGCGCTTAAAACGTCGTTTACAAGCCCCGTCAGCCTGTCCGATTCGTCGATTATGACCTGCAGGTGCTTATCGCGCTTTTCGGGGTCGTCGCCAGAAATTTCGCGTATCATCGAAGCGTAAGCTTTAATCATTGTAAGCGGAGTTTTCAAATCGTGCGAGACGTTGGCAAGCAGTTCTTTCTGGAAATCACCGCTCTTTTTAATTTCGTCCTTCATATAGTTGAGGGCGGTTGAAAGGTCGGCAATTTCCGCATAATCGGCGGAAGTGAATTCGACGGAATAATCGCCCGCGGCGAGCTTTTTAGCCGTCTTGGACATATTCCGCAAAGGCCGCGAAAGCTTTTCCGCGACGAAATAGGATATAAAGAACGTGAACGCTATCGCAACCACAGCGATAATTATGACGTAAATCTGCATCTGGTTTATCGAGGCCGACAGCGTGTAAAGCGGATACGTTACAAGCACTTTGCACTGCGTTCCGCCGTAAGATACGCACCCTACGAAGTTAAGCGTTGATTTTCCGCCTGCCTGCGAATTGTAAACCACGCTTTTGCCTATCTCCCAGTCGCCTGCGTTGGCATTTACGTCCTTTATAACGCTGCTCCAGCTTTCGGGGGTTATAAAGCCGTAGGGAATTACGGGCGAGCCGCTTTCGTCGAGCAAAAATATATCCACGCCGTTGGTTAACGCGTAGTCGTTTACTCTTCTCTGTTTTACGGCGGGGGGAATGCTTTCGTCATTAAGAACCGTACACATTTCTTCCCCGACCGCAATCACTCGTCTTTTAGTCTGCGCAAAAAAAGCGTTGCCCAAAATACCGTAGCACACAAGCGCGACTACGATTATTATTGCAACTGTAAACAGCGCAAAATACCGCCATAACATTACGTTGGTATTTGTTATGCGTTTCAATTTTGTTGTCTTTTGCTTTTCAGACTTCAAACTTATATCCCACTCCGCGAAGCGTTACTATAAATTTACGGTAATCCTTTAAATTCGCACGCAGCATTTTTATATGCGTATCCACCGTGCGGTCGTCGCCGTAAAAATCGAAGCCCCACACGTCGTATAGCAGTTTTTCGCGCGTAAGCGCTATGCCCTTATTTTTAATAAAGTAAAATAGTATTTCGTATTCCTTGGGGGTAAGCTCCACCTTTTCGCCGTCCACGAAAACGTTGCGCCCCGCCATATCCACGGTAAGCCCTTCGAACGTCTTGATATCGCCGTTGTCCTCTTTCTGGCTGCGGCGCTTTGTTACGGCGTTTATTCTCGCCATAACTTCCTTGGGCGAGAACGGCTTGGTTACGTAGTCGTCCACCCCTATTTCGAAGCCGTGAAGCTTGTCGTACTCCTCGCCCCTTGCCGACAGCATAATTACGGGAATGTCCTTGAATTTCTTTATTTCCTTGACGGTCGAAAACCCGTCGAGGCGGGGCATCATCACGTCCATTAAAATTATATCGTAGTCGAAGGCGCGGCACATTCTAACCGCTTCCATACCGTCCGCGGCTTCAAAAGCTTCGTTGCCCTCGAACTCGACGTATTCCTTTAACACGTTGCGTATCATTTCCTCGTCGTCGACAATCAGCACTCTCATAGCGTAAATCTCCTTTTTCTTACAGTTTAATTATAACCTCCGCCAAAGCAAAGTTCAATGTGATTACAATGAAAAAACAGTGAATTTTTTTAAAAAAAGGTAAAAATGCGGTTGACAGAGGTCAAAAAGTGCGCTATAATAGCAATGTAAACAAATGTTTTAATGTCGTTTAACGGGAATTTTACGGCGTAAAACGTGTTTAAATTTTTTGACGGGGAAACGAAACGTGTTGGACAGCCAAAGACTTGCTATACTTACCGAAAGCGCCAAGTACGACGTTTCCTGCTCCTCCTCGGGTTCTAAACGGGTGAACCGCAAGGGGGGCTTGGGTAACGCTTCCGTCGGGGGAATATGCCACTCCTTTACCCCCGACGGAAGATGTATATCACTTTTGAAAATACTTATGAGCAACGCTTGCCTTTACGACTGCGAATACTGCCCCAACAGGCGGAGCGCGGACGTGCCGAGGGCTACGGTTACGCCCGACGAGGTATGCGAGCTTGTTATTAATTTTTATAAACGCAATTATATCGAGGGGTTGTTCCTCTCCTCCGCCGTGTTCGACACGCCCGACAGAACTATGGAGCTACTGTGCGAAACGGTTATAAAGCTGAGGAAGGTTTACAACTTTCACGGCTATATCCATTTAAAAGGCATACCGCACGCGGACGACGTTATTATTATGCGTGCGGCTAAATTCGTTGACAGAATGAGCTTTAACGTGGAACTGCCCAGCGAGAAGTCATTAAAACTGCTCGCTCCGCAAAAGACGAAAGAAAGCCTGCTTGCCCCTATGAAAAAGCTGCGGCTTGCGCAAACCTACGACAAGGAAAACAAGGTGCGCACGGGCAAGGTTATCCCTGCGGGGCAGACCACGCAGATGATTGTAGGCGCTTCTCCCGAAAGCGACGGACAGATTCTGAGGCTTACGGAAGCGTTGTACAGGCAGATGGGACTTAAAAGGGTTTACTACTCCTCTTACATTCCCGTAGTTAAGAGCCCGAAGCTGCCCGAAGTTTCCGCAGGATTGCTCAGAGAACACAGACTGTATCAGGCGGACTGGCTGATACGCTTTTACGGGTTCGACGTGAACGAGATATGCGACGAGGGCGACAATCTTTCGCCCGAATACGACCCAAAATGCGCCTGGGCGCTCAGGAATATGCACCTCTTCCCCGTGGAAGTAAACACCGCGCCTCTGGAAATGCTGTTGCGCGTACCCGGTATAGGCGCGCGCGGCGCATACCGCATTATGCAAGCGCGCAAATTTACCAACCTCGATTTTGATAATCTTGCGAAAATGCGCATAATAATAAAGCGCGCAAAACA
>CAZACR010000085.1:0-5426 GCA_964483715.1 uncultured Clostridia bacterium | reverse complement strand
AAGCGGTTATCATAGCTTTGATTTCTTCGTTTTCGAGTACGCGGTTTATGCGCACTTTTTCAACATTGAGGATTTTACCTCTGAGCGGCAGAATTGCCTGGAAGCGCCTGTCGCGTCCCTGCTTTGCCGTGCCGCCTGCCGAGTCGCCCTCGACGATATATATTTCGCACAGCTCCGAACGCTTGTCCGAGCAGTCCGCAAGTTTGCCGGGAAGCTTTGTGCTCTCCAGAACGCCCTTTCTGCGCGTTTCTTCGCGTGCAAGACGCGCAGCGTCGCGCGCGCGCTGGGCGGTCAGGCAGCGCATAATGAGTTCCTTTGTTTCCGAGGGGTGTTCTTCGAGATACGTTCCGAACCTGTTCACTACCGCTTTCTGCACGAAACCGCGCACGTACGTCGAGCAGAGCTTGCTCTTCGTCTGGCTTTCGTACTGAGCGTCGGCTATCTTTACGGAAACAACCGCTGTGATGCCCTCTCTTACGTCCTCGCCCGAAAGTTTGTCGTTGTCCTTTAAGATATTAAGGCGGTGACCCGCGTCGTTTATAACCTTTGTCAAAGCCGCTTTAAAACCGTCGAGGTGCGTACCGCCGTCAGGCTGGCGAATATTGTTGGAGAAGGGGAAAATCTGTTCGGAATAGCCGTCGTTGTACTGAATAGCTACTTCCAGGAACTTGTCGTCGCCCTCGCTCTCCTCGAAATATACGGGGTTTGCGAACAGAACGTTCTTGCCCTCGTTGATATCGTTTATAAAGTGAACTACGCCGCCCTCGTAGCAGAACGTGTCGTGTCTCTCCTTTTCACCTCGGTAATCTGTAAGCGTGAGCGTCAAGCCTTTGTTGAGGTAGGAAAGCTCGCGAAGGAGCGTTCTCAGCGTTTCGTAGTTGAATTCAATCGTTTCGAACATCGTGGGGTCGGGATGGAAACAGATAGAAGTTCCCGTCGCGTCCGTATCCTCTACGATTTTCAAAGGTTCTTCGGGAACGCCCTCGTGGTAAACCTGACGGAACTTGTGTCCGCGCTGGCATACTTCCGCAATCAGCGTATCGGAAAGCGCGTTTACGCAGGAAACGCCGACGCCGTGCAGACCTGAGGAAATTTTATAGCCGCCTGCCTTGTTGCCGCCGCCGAATTTGCCGCCCGCATTGAGGTTGGTAAGCGCGAGCTCTACGCCCGAAATGCCTTCCTCCTCGTTAATACCCGTGGGAATGCCTCTACCGTTGTCCTTAACGGTACAATAGCCTTCCGCGGAAATGATAACTTCTATCTTGTCGCAATAGCCTGCAAGAGCTTCGTCAATCGAGTTATCGATAACTTCGCGGACTAAGCAATGCAAACCTTTCTCGTCGGTAGGTCCGATATACATTCCGGGGTGTTCCCTTACGGGTTCGAGTCCCTTTAATGCTTTTAAGCTGTTTGCGTCGTATGAGGACTGCACTTTTTCGGGCATAATTTTACTCTCCAAAAATTACTTTTTTTTATTATACCATATTATTAGAAGTAAAGCAAGTTTTTGGCGAAAAAAACCGCTTGAAAAACGCATAAAAACGAGGTTAAAACGTATAATATTTCTATGGAAAAATGCAAGGAAAATTTGAGCGGAAAGAACTGGACGGAAGGCGTTATTTACGAGTGCGAAGCGTGCGGAAACCACGTTTGCAAAAACTGTGCGCTGATGTGGAAATACGTGTGCCCGAACTGCTTCGGCAGACTGCTGAGAATAAGCTGAAAAAGCCCCGCGCTTAATGCGCGGGGCTATATAATTTTAAGTGTCAACGTCCAAATCGGTGACGTCGTCGTAGTCGTATCCCGCAGGCAGATAACCTGCAATATCCTTATAGCGCATAAAGTATTTATACGCTTCCGAATCGTTGCCTATCGCGAGATAGTATTCGTATCTCAGCTGCGTCAAAATTATAAAATTGACGTCGTCTTCGGGAAGCTGGGGAACGTCGAGGAAAAGTCCTTCGTCGAGTTCACGCAGAAGTTTTCCCGAATGCTGCAAGCCCTGTATTTTCAGAATATTGAGCAATACCTGCGCCGTGGGCTTGTTGGTAATCAGCTCCCACACCATCAGTCCGTCGGTCTTGCCGCTCTTGTACTCGAACGGAACGGCGTTTATAATGAAGGAATACAGCGTGTACGGCAGAACGATACAGAAGAACACGGGAACTGTGGGAACGGCAAGCGATAACACGCCGAGGAAAATCAGTAAAAAGTCAAAGAACAGTCCTGCGGCAGACGTCGCTATCATTCTCGCTTTCATACACTTGAAGCCGTAAGGAAAAACTTCCACGGAAGAGCTTTTGAAAATGCGGATTTTAGGCGGCTTAACGCCCATTAAGCATATCACACCTACTAAAAGATGTGCGCCCTCGTGAATCAAGCCTTCCGCAAACGCGCCGAGAACGAGCAGAATAATATATATCGGGATAAGCGCGTACAGCTCTACGCCCGCAAAACTTGCGTCCGTACAGAACAAAAAGCCGCAAACTACGGCGACTAAGATAGCCAATACCGCCGCCACGGTTGTTATAACCGTATTTTTCATTTGTTGCCCCCTTGTGAGAGAATATATCCTTCCAGATTGTCGCTTTCGGAAACTACGATATTCCGAACGCCGAACTTTTTCATTACCATATACATAAGCATAGCGCCGCCGCCGACCAAATCCGCGGAATTGGTGCATATCGTCTGCGCCCTGATTTGCTCTACGGGCATAGCCGTGAGCTTTTCGGCAAGCGCGTAAATTTCTTCCTGCGAAAGATAAGTGCCGTCCGTAACCTCGGGCTTATAAGTTTTTAAGCCGTGCTTGATACTCGCAAGCCGCGTAGCCGTGCCGCCCACAGCGCACATATGTACTTCGGGAAAGTTCACGTTTCCGTATTCTTTTATTTTTTCGAATATAAAGCGCTCTATTTTATGTAAATCTCTGCCGGCTTGGTTGAGTATACGCACCGTACCGACGTTGACGCTTTTCGAATACACGACTTTTCCGCCCGAACGGATTATTACTTCCGTGCTTGCGCCGCCGACGTCTATAATGCCGCCGTCCTTGCCTGAAAGCGCGCCCGAAAGCCCTATTTCGGCTTCCCTTTCGCCGCTGATTATATCAACCTGCATACCGCAGAGAGCGAACACTTTGCCGGTGAAAAGCTCGGGGTTTTTACACGAACGCACCGCCGCAGTCGCGAAAGCGTACACCTTGTCCGCTCCGTCCGCTTTTGCCTCGGTTACAAATGCTGAAACGGCTTCCGCGGTGCGGATACAAGCCTGCTCGTTTAAATACGGGCTTGCCTCCAGCCCCTCGCCGAGACGGGTTGTGCACATTCTCTTATATAAAGTTTTTCCGTCCGCCCACATCAAAAGGCGAACGGAATTAGAACCGATATCTATAGCCGCTATTTTCATTACGGAACAAATTCCTCATTCAATAATTCGTCCCTGTCGTAGCCCATCTGTACAAGCTGGTCAACGATAAGTTTAAATTGCTCGTCCGTATTATATCTGTCGAGGAAATCTTCCTCCGTTGCCAATTGCGCTTTTAATTCGGAGAGTTCTGCAAGCAACGCCTTTTTGCGCGAACTCAAAACACTTATCGCGACTAACTGGTAAATAATTACCGCCACGATAATGAAAACGAGAATTATAGCGTTAATCGTTACCGCCGCTACTATTCTGTTGCGCTTTGCTTCGCCCATGAGTGCTCTCCTTAAGAATTTTACACCTATTTAGCTTATTATACACTTTTTTTATAAAAATTGCAATAATTACGTGCAAACTTTTTATATAAATTATTGCGCCGAGGGCACAACCTATAAGCATATACAGCCTTAAAGAGTAAAATTCGAACGTTACCGACGTAAAAACGAACATCGCCGCAAACACAGCAAAGTATAAAATATCGCAAAGACAAGTGAAAATCTTGTCCTTTACGGTGTATTTACGCTTGTTTAAACCGCATACGAACACTCTTGCAACGTACAGTATTTCATACACAACGCCGCTTAAGACCCCGCACAGCATACAGCATAGAAATATGAATACCTGCATTTATTTAAACAGTTTCTGCTTCAATCCCACAGCTTTGCCCGCATACTTGACGGCTGTGATTACGCCAGATGCGGAAAATTGTCCGTTGGTTTTGGAGAAGGAAGTTATCTTCATATCACTTCCCGAAACGACTATTCTTCCTCCGACGTAGGAAAGTATTAGCTGAGTTGCCGAAAACGCGTCCACGGACTGTATTCCCGTAGCGGTTATGCGCTTGCAGTTTTCCACGTTTAAAATATGCTGTTCGTTCTGTTCCAAAATAAACACCTCGCAAATCTATATTATTTGCGAGGTAATGATTTTATGATTGAGAATTGTCTTCGGGCGCGTTCTCGTCGTAGATAAAGAACTGCTGTTTAGGTCCGTTGTCGCACATTAAAACCTGTTTTCTGCGGTATTTGAAAACGAGAATATAAGTAACCCACAAGTCGCCTATACAACCGCCGAAATGCAGAGCAAACAGCATTATCATAGCTATTGCAATAATCGGTTCGGTTATCAGGATAATCGCAATAATCATCCAGATACTGTGAACGACGAAGGGCGCAAGTACGGATATTAAAGCGGTTTTTTTGTTTACGTACCCTTCCTTTAATCCGCAGTACGCTACCGTAAGCGTAATTCCGAATTTAAGCTTTTGTTTGGTAAGAAGTTTATAGCAAAGTCCGTGAGTCAACTCGTGCAATATCAAGTACACACAAAGACCTAAAACCCATACCCATACGGCAATAGCCGCATATAACGGTTCGATATCTTCGTTATTAAACGGGCGAAAACCGTATTTTGCTAAGTACACCGCCGAACCTATCACAACTGCAATTAAAAGTGCGATAAGGTTTAACCAAACGCCCACACTGCCCTTTTTTGCGTCTATGCTGAAATCTTCGCGAAAATTAGGAGGCAACTCCTTATAGTAATTGTTTAACCTTTCGTTTTCCATAACAGATATTTACTGAATACCCTTTTTCAGTTTTGCGTTGGCTTTTGCTCTCAGCTCGCTGTCGAGTATGCGCTTTCTGATACGGATATTTTTGGGAGTGATTTCCAGAAGCTCGTCGTCGCCGATAAACTCCAGACATTCTTCCAGGCTCATACGCTTGGGGGTTATAAGCCTTAACGCGTCGTCGGACGATGACGAACGGGTATTCGTGAGGTGCTTGGTCTTGCACACGTTTACGTTAATATCCTCGTTCTTGGGAGATTCGCCGATAACCATGCCTTCGTAGACTGGAGTGCCCGCGCCGATAAAGAGCGTGCCTCTGCCCTGAGCGTTGAAAAGTCCGTAAGTTACCGCTTCGCCCGTTTCGAACGCAACCAAAGAGCCCGTGCTGCGGCGCGACAAATCGCCCTTGTAAGGCTGGTATTCGAAGAATACGCTG
>CAZACR010000084.1:0-5472 GCA_964483715.1 uncultured Clostridia bacterium | reverse complement strand
TCAATTTCGGTATTGCTTGCGACGTTTCCAACTGCAAGTATAACCACAACGGCTGTAACTGCACTTTAGACAAAATTCACGTTGGCTGCACCTGCGGCGAACAGTGCACCTGCTGCGAAAGCTTCGACGAAAACGTTTAATTTAAAAAGCGGCGCGGAAATTTTTCCGCGCCGCTTAATCTTTTTTTAAATTTTAATTAGCCGCACCGCCGAACCAGCTGCGTAGAGGCAGATTTGCAAATACGCTTTCCAAAGGATTGCACGAATACAGACAGTCCGCAAAGAACGATTTATCCATATACTCATTCAGTTTAGCCATAACGGGCAAGTCGCTCAGAGTATACGCTACGCCGCCGAAAGCGAGAAGCAATCCGAAGATAAACACGGTGAATACGATTGCGCCGAACACGCCGTCAACTGCGCCGAACACCTTGTTTTCTTTGAATTTATCCACGAGCTTAGGCAAGAATATCGCAACGATTATTATTACTATCAGCGAAAGAAGGAACAAAATTACCGCCGTTACAACGGTTGCTATCGTATGCTTCATACCGCCGAGCATTTCGGGCAGAGCGGAAAGTAAACTGTTTTCCAATCCTTCCACCATTCCAGCCATAGCCTCGCCCGAAGCTAAATTCCAAGACGCGAATGCGCAGATTACAACAAGTCCGATAACGATAACCGTACTTAAAAGAGAGCTTATGCCGCTCTTATAGCCCGAACGTATTGCAAGGCTTAAAACACTGATTGTAAGTATATCCAAAGCAACTTTGCCGAGCATATTCGCCCAAACGCCCGAAACAAGGAAGCTTTCGAATACCGCGGTAACCTGACTTATCTGGGAAATTTCCACGAACAGAACGATAAATGCCACTGCCGCAAACGCGCCTACAAACGCGTTGAGCGCGCCGAACAGTGCACCGAACACTCTGTTTAAAACGCCCCATACGCCGGTCTTTATTTTAATCTTTTTGCGCTCTTTTCTTAATTTTTTATATTCCTTTTTATCGTCGTTGTCCAAGGCGTTCAGAATAAGCGTTTCGTTCTCTTCCAGACTGTCGTGGTTGCGATACTCCGAAAGAGTGCGGCGGGCACGCATTTTCCTTTCCATTACTCCCCTTAAAGATGCGAACAATGCGGAGAGCACCAAAAGTGAAGCGATTGTAGCAATGATAACGGCAATTGCAAAACCGCCGCTGTCCTTCGTTATGCCGCTTCCTATAAGTCTTTCTATGAGCAGCGCCAACAACACCGTGCCGCCCCAGAAAGAGGTTTTTGCATAGCCCTTAACAAGACCGGATACCGCGCCTATTAAAACCGCGACACCCAGCACCGCTATGAGAATGAGTTCTATCACTTTCAATCCTCCGATTATTTGTTGAAATTGTCTTTAAGTGACACTATTTCGGAAAGCACTAACTTGCCGCCGTCAACGCACTTTTTATAGTAACCCGTACGCATAAGCTGAAAACTCTTTTCGTCTTCCACTTCCGCAAGATAGGGTTCGGCTTTGCCGCACAATATCTTTTCGCTGTCCTTGTTCAGCCTTTCCGCATAGTCCTGGTCGGGATACTGCTCGTCCGTCAAAAGGGGCTGATACTGTCTGTATTCGACGTCTTTTCCGTACTTCGCGTCAACCCACTGGATAACGCCCTTAGCCTTGATTTCCGACTTTACCGTGCTTCCCGAACGCGTTTCGGGGAAATACGTGCATTTAAGCTCCGTAACTTCGCCGCCGGCGTTTGTTACCACTTCGTCGCAACGCACTATATACGCAGCTTTAAGCCTTACGTAGCCGCCTTTGAACAGCCTCTTGAACTTGGGCGGAGGGTCGAGCGAGAAATCGTCTCTGTCGATATACACGCTGCCAGTGAATTTGACAGGTCGCGTAGCGCCGCTTCCGTCCGCAGGGTTAATCTCGAAATCGAGCTCCTCTTCGCCCTCGTAGTTGGTTATCGTGAGCTTTAAGGGATTGAGAACGCCCATAGCCCTTTCCGCAGTCGCGTTGAGCTCGTCGCGGATACACTCGTCGAACTGGGCGAGATTTACTACAGAATAATTTTTAGCAACGCCAACGTCCGCGCAGAATTTTTTAAGCGCCTTGGGAGGAACGCCTCTCGTTTTAAGCCCCATAAGCGTGGGCATACGCGGGTCGTCCCAGCCGCGCACAAAGCCTTCGTCAACAAGCTTTTTCAGATAACGCTTGGACATAAGCATATTGGTTATGTTCAAACGCGCAAACTCTATCTGTCTGGGCGCAGGGGCGGGAATGTCCGCCTTTTCTATAACCCAGTCGTAGAGCGGTCTGTGATTTTCGAATTCGAGCGAGCACAGCGAATGAGTGATGCCCTCGAACGCGTCCGAAAGCGGATGTGCAAAATCGTACATAGGATAAATGCACCACTTGTCCCCCTGTCTGTAATGGGGAACGTGCGCTATGCGGTAAATTACTGGGTCGCGCATATTCAGGTTGGGCGAAGCCAT
Source organism: uncultured Clostridia bacterium (assembly GCA_964483715.1). Taxonomy (GTDB): domain Bacteria; phylum Bacillota; class Clostridia; order Christensenellales; family Borkfalkiaceae; genus Coproplasma. Next base: position 2,989 of record CAZACR010000084.1, on the reverse strand, counting down.
ATCGATTTTAGCCCTTAAAACCTTTGCTCCGTCGGGATATTTTCCGTCGCGCATTTCGCGGAAGAGCCGTAAATTTTCCTCAACGCTTCTGTTTCTATAGGGCGAAGGCGTGCCCGCCTCCGTCAACGTTCCGCGCGTTGCGGTAATTTGCTCCGCCGACAAATCGCAAACGTATGCGTTACCTTCTATAATATATTTTTCCGCTACCTCGTACAATTTGTCGTAATAGTCGGACGCAAAGAATAAATTGTCGTATTCGAACCCAAGCCACTTGATAGCTTCGGTTATGGAATTGACGTACTCGTAGTCTTCCTTTGCGGGGTTTGTATCGTCCATACGCAAGTTGAGCTTGCCGTGATATTTTTCCTTAACGCCGAAATTGATGCACAGCGCCTTTACGTGCCCTATGTGCAGATAGCCGTTGGGCTCGGGCGGAAAACGCACCACGATTTCGTTATTGCGGGAAGAAAATTTGCCCGCTTCGAGTTCTTCGTTTATAATCTGTTCAATAAAATTAGTAGCTTCGGGAAGTTCCATACCAAATTCCTTTTAAGACAATCCTGTGATTTTGCCGTTACTGTCGATGTCGATATGCTCCGCGCAGGGAACTTTGCCGAGCCCCGGCATAAGCATAACCGAGCCCGCGATTGCAACGACGAAGCCCGCACCGCCGCGAAGCTCTATATCCCTTACGTAAATTTTAAAGCCTTCGGGTCTTGCAAGCTTTGCCGCGTCGTCGGAAAGCGAATACTGCGTTTTTGCGATTATTACGGGCAAACCCTTAATTCCCTTTGCCTCCATATCCGCAATTTTCTTTTCGGCAAGCTCAGAATAATCCGCACCGATGCCTCCGTATACGTTTTTGACAATTCCGTCTATCTTAGTCTTTATATCGTCGTTCAAGTCGTACGAATAGTGAAGTTTGCTCTTTATTTCGCAAGCCTTTGCAACTTCCTCTGCGAGCTCCACACCGCCTTCGCCGCCCTTTAAGAACACGTCCGTAAACACCGCTTTAACTCCGATTTCGGCGCAAGCGTTCATAACCGTATCGATTTCCTTTTGCGTGTCTGTGAAAAACCTGTTCATAGCCACGACTACGGGCTTTTTGTATACGTTAATCACGTTTTCCACGTGCTTTATAAGGTTAGGCAAGCCCTTTTGTAAAGCTTCCACGTTTTCTTCGGAGAGCGTTGTTTTATCCGCGCCGCCGTGAAGCTTTAAAGCCTTGACGGTTGCGACTACAACAACGCAGTCGGGCTCAATGCCGGCAAGCCTGCACTTTGTGTCGAGGAATTTTTCCGCGCCGAGGTCTGCGCCGAAGCCCGCTTCCGTTACCGTATAGTCGGAAAGGGTCATTGCCGCCAATGTTGCGCGCACCGAGTTACAGCCGTGCGCTATATTGGCAAACGGTCCGCCGTGAACTATTGCGGGAGTGCCTTCCAAAGTCTGAACTAAGTTGGGGTTTATAGCGTCCTTTAAAAGCGTTGCCATAGCTCCGTCCGCTTTCAAATCGCGCGCGTACACGTATTCGCCCTTTGAATTTTCGCCCACTATAATATTGCCGAGGCGCTTTTTCAAATCGGTAATGTCGCGGGCAAGGCACAAAATTGCCATAACTTCGCTTGCGGCGGTTATCGAAAAGCTCTCCTTTCTCGAATAGCTTTCGCAGCCTTTCATACTGCCAGCCTCGCAGTCAAGCGTTATATCGCGCAGCGCTCTGTCGTTCATATCCATACAGCGGTGGAAATAAACTTCTTTTATCCCGAGCGCGTTGCCGCGGAATATGTGATTGTCTATCATTGCGCAGAGCAGGTTATTCGCCGCCGTTATCGCGTGCAAATCGCCCGTGAAATGCAGATTGATATCAGCCATAGGCACGACCTGCGCGTAACCGCCGCCTGCCGCTCCGCCCTTAATACCGAATACTGGACCGAGCGAAGGCTCTCTCAAAGCAAGGCAAACCTTTCTGCCCGTGCGTGCAAGTCCGTCGGCAAGACCAATCGATACGGTCGTCTTTCCCTCTCCGCTCGCCGTGGGGTTGATAGCCGTAACTAAAATAAGCTTCGATTTGGGCGAGTAGCTTTGCAAATTGATTTTTGCCTTGTACTTGCCGTAAAGTTCGAGGTCGTCCTCTTTTAAACCGAGTTTTTCCGCAATTATCCTGATATCTTTCAGTTTTGCGCTTTCCGCGATTTCGATATCGTTGAGCATTATCCGCATGTTCCTCTTTGCAGTTGAATTTATAATAGTTATAACTATTATATCACACCGCCTTATCAAAAGTATAGAATTTAGAGCAACTTTTTTCACTTTTTTATTTTTTTAACGGAAGGGCTTGCCGCAGTCAAAAGTATGTTTTATTTACTTGACTTAACCGCTAGATAAGAATAAAATTAAAGCAATAAACTAATGGGCGCATTATTGCCAAGTGCGCGCCGAAGGAGATACATAATTATGGCTGAAAAGAAGAGAGCGGTGACGCAGGAAAAACTGGTTGCGCTTTGCAAGAACAGGGGCTTTATTTTCCCCGGAAGCGAAATTTACGGCGGTCTTGCCAACACCTGGGACTACGGTCCTTTGGGCGTCGAGTTCAAAAACAACGTCAAAAAAGCGTGGTGGAAAAAGTTCGTACAGGAAAACACCCTTAACACTGGGCTTGACTGCGCGATTTTAATGAACACGCGCACGTGGAAAGCGAGCGGACACCTCGGCGGTTTTTCCGACCCGCTTATGGACTGCAAGAACTGCAAAACGCGCCACAGAGCGGATAACTTAGTCGAAGCGTACTGTGCAAAGCACGGACTTAACGAAAAAGTCGAAGCTATGGATAACGACGCGCTGGAAGCGTTCATAAACGAAAAAGGCGTCGTATGCCCCGTCTGCGGCAAGTCGGATTTCACCTCTATAAGAAAATTCAACTTAATGTTCAAGACGTTCCAGGGCGTTACCGAGGACAGCGTGAACACCGTATACCTCCGCCCCGAAACGG
>CAZACR010000083.1:0-5480 GCA_964483715.1 uncultured Clostridia bacterium | reverse complement strand
GAACGTGTCCTGCATATCGCGGGCGGGGTGGTCTTTGGGTGTATTGAGCGCCGTGAAATTGTAATAATCGTTTTCGATTTCGGGCCCTTCGAACACGGTGAAGCCCATACCCGAAAAGATTGAAATTAGCTCGCGTTTAATCAGCGTGTTGGGGTGGTACGCGCCGCTACTCGTTCTGTTGCCGGGGAGCGTCACGTCGATGGCTTCTTTTTTGTACTGTCTGTTCAGCTCTATCTCTTTAATAGTGCGGTCCAAATCGGAAAACTTTTCTTCCGCCCAGCTTCGGAGTGCGTTTATAATCTTGCCGACTTCGGGTCTGTCCTCCTTGGGCACGTCGCGCATGCTTTTCATCAGCTCGGAAATTTCACCCGTCTTGCCGAGATATTTCATCTTAGTCTGAAAAAGAGTGTCGGAGGAGTGGATGTCCTTGAACGCTTCCGCAATTCTTTTTTTGAGTTGTTCGATTTTGTCCTGCATAAATAAAACTCCATTAAAATTTTTTGATAAAAAAATCCCTGCGTGAAAAAATCACACAGGGAGTAAATTTCTGTTACTCGGTACCACCTGATTGCACGGATATATATCCGCCTTATTATTCCCGTAACGTGGGATATACGGAACGCATTACTAAAAAACTTTCACGCGTTCGGCTCGTAAGTGAATACCGCAAGCTTACGAATAAGTAACCTTTCAGCCGTTTTCGGGTTGCTCTCTCTGGAATCGTTTTTTTGCTTTGCGTCTGTCTTAGTCGTCGCCTTTAATATTTACCTTTTAATTATATATTACCGAATTTAAAAAAGTCAAACGATTTTTAAATATTTCACGTAGCAAGGAAAACCACGCTTTTCCGCAGCGCGACCCAATTTGCGCATACCTGCGGCTCACTGGGTGAATTGCCGCATTTTCTTATAATTGAGGGCATTAGCATAATGCGGCAAGAGGGCAACGCCCTAAAATCGCAAGAAAGATTTTTTGCCCCAAGAAAAAGATTTCTGCGAGATTAGTATATTGTTCCGCCGTCGCAGTCGTATGCAACGACCGCGGGGAAGTTTTTAACCGTCAGTTTTCTCACCGCTTCTGAAAGTAAATCGGGGAACGCGATAAGCTCGCTTTTTTCTATCGCTTTTCCGTAGGTTGCGCCCGCACCGCCGATAGCCGCAAAATATACCGCTCTGTTTTTAATAAGCGCGGCGCGGACTTCGTCGCTCATTTCGCCTTTGCCTATCATACCGCCGAGCCCCAAATCCAAAAGAGTAGGGGCGTAAACGTCCATGCGCGAAGAGGTAGTAGGTCCGCAGCTTCCGCTCGCATAACCGGGTTTTGCCGGGCAAGGTCCTGCGTAATATATTATCGCGTCTTTAATCTCGAAAGGAAGCGGTTCGCCGCGTGATATCATCTCGCAAAGCCGCTTGTGTGCACAGTCGCGCGCAGTTAAAATTTCGCCGGATATTAACACGCTGTCGCCCGCTTTAAGATTTTCAACAGTCTTTTTATCGAGGGGTAAAGTGAGCTCTTTCATTTACAGTATCTCCTTTTCGCAACGCACGCAGTGGCACTGTATATTTACCGCAACGGGCAAGCCCGCAATGTGGGTGTGCGCCCATTCGCAGCTCACGCCGAGTGCCGTGGTTTTGCCGTGGAAACCCTGACAGCCGATATTCAGTTCGTTTATCGCGCTCAAGGCTCTGCGCTCTATATCCGCAATATCTTCTCTTTGATTGGAAGAGCCGATTTCCCTCGTAAGCGCCTTCTTGGCAAGATACGCGCAGCCGTCGAAATTGCCGCCTATTCCCACGCCGACGTAAACGGGAGGGCAGGGGCGGGAGCCCGCTTTTTTAACGGTGTTCACAATAGCTTCTATAATGCCGTCCACGCCCTGCGCGGGTTTGAGCATATACAAAGCGCTCATATTCTCACTGCCGAATCCCTTGGGTAAAAACGTGATTTTTACGCGTTCACCCTCGCATATGTCCGTATGAATGGCTGCGGGAGTGTTGTCGCCCGTGTTTTTGCGCGTTATCGGGTCGCATATAGATTTGCGGAAATAACCGTCCGCGTACGCTCTTTTTACGGCGTCGTTTATAGCCTTGTTTAAAGGCTCGCCAGTAAGGAAAACGTCCTGACCGATTTCAAGCATAACGCACGCCATACCCGTATCCTGACAGACGGGCAGGTTTTCGTTTTCGGCAAGCGCGCAGTTTTCAATCAGGGTGTTAAGCGCAAATTCAGCCGCGCCGTTATCTTCCTTTTGCGCCGCCCCGTTCAAAGCCGCCTTGCACGAAGGAGTAAGCCTGACGCCTGCGCGCAGTGCCATTGCGTAAACTTTATCGGCAATTTCTTTCGTATCAATCTTTCTCATAAGCGCATTTTATAATATTTTTCAAAGAATGTAAAACGATTTGACATAATTCCTTTTAAACGGTTTACTTTAAGCCGTAAAATAAGTTATAATCAAAGTATGGAAGACAGAAACGCAAGACCGCTTTCGCCGTTTATAGGCGGAGGAGCTTTTTCGGTAAACGTAATAATATTTCTGTTGCTCTCGCTGATTTCGTCGGGAGTAGTAGTCGCGTTGTCGCTCGGAGACAGCGACGTCGGTAAGTATATTTCGTTGCTCGCGTCTCCGGTAGCTATACTTGCAACTTCGCTTATTTTCTTCCGCATAACGCGCCAGCCCGTCAAACGCGTGCTTCCTATAAAAACAAAACCAAAATATTATCTTATCGGATTACTTCTAATCTTCGGTCTGCTGTTTTCGTTAAGTTCGCTGAACGACCTGCTAATAAAGCTTTTCGAGCTTATGGGGTATAAGCGCAAAGCAAATCCGTTGCCCGATTTTTCGGGCTGGAATATAATTCCCGCATTGATAATTATTGCGGTAATTCCGGCAATAGCGGAAGAGATTTTATTCCGCGGACTTGTTCTCAATTCGTCGGAAGACGGTACCGGTTCGAAACTTACTATCGTGTTCGTCGGGCTTTGCTTTTCGCTGTATCACGGCTCGGTGGAGCAGACAATTTACCAGTTCATATGCGGCTGTCTTTTCACTTTTTTGGCAGTCCGTTCGCGCTCGGTAGCACCGTCCGTGGCAATACATTTTATCAACAACGCTCTTATCATAATTTTAAGCGCCTGCGGCTGTTTAGACGCGGAAACGGGCAACCTCATAATGCCGTTTGCGGCGGAGGTAACCATCACCGTTTTATCGGCTTTAAGTCTGATTGGGGCGGTAATATGGCTTATTCTCGACAAAACCGAGCTCAGAAAGAGGCAGGAAGGCGGGGTTAAAAAATTCTTTATAGGCGCATCCGCGGGCATTGCCGTAATGGCGATTATGTGGATAGCGAATTTGTTTGTATGATAAAGGTCAACGTTGTTTGCGTAGGTAAAATAAAAGAGCAGTTCTACCGTTCGGCGGTGGAAGAATACGCCAAGCGGCTTTCCCGTTTTTGCGCGTTTACCGTCACGGAAATAGCCGAGTGTAAAACGCTGGAAGAAGAGGGCGAAAGAATACTGCGCGCCGCAAAGGGATATAAAATCGCACTGTGCATAGAGGGCGTAAAACTTTCGAGTACCGCGCTTGCTTCACGAGTAAAAGAGCTTTGCGATAAGGGAGAGGAAATAACTTTTATAATAGGCTCTTCCGAAGGTTTGGCGCAGTCGGTAAAGAACGCCGCCGACTTCAAACTTTCATTTTCGGATATGACGTTTCCCCACCAGCTTATGCGCGTGATTTTATCCGAACAGATTTATCGTGCATTTATGATAAATAACGGCAGTGAATACCATAAATAACCCCGTAATATACCGCAATGTAAATCATATTATATAAGTATGATTTACGACGAAGTATCCCGTTTCTACAAAGGCTATAAAGGCAAAAAATGCGTTATCGGCTATTCGTTCGAAAACCGAGAAATTTACGCTTTTCACGTCGGCAGTGAATACAGAAAACAGTTTATCGCGGCGTACGCCGTGCACGGCAGGGAGTGGATTACGGCAAAGCTCGCTCTTTATCATATAAGGCGGAAAGTGCACTGCGGCGGCTGGATAATTCCGCTCGTCAATCCCGACGGCGCCGTCATAAGCCAGACGCGCGAGAGCATGTGGAAAGCCAATGCCCGCGGCGTGGATATCAATTGCAATTTCGACGCGGACTGGGGATGTGGCGCGCTCAATACCAAAGCGCGCGGCAGTGAAAACTGCATAGGCGATTACCCTGTTTCGGAAAGCGAAACCGCCGCGCTCGTCCGCTTTACCGAGCGGATAAAACCGTTCGTAACTTTTAGCTTTCACACCAAAGGCGGGGAGATATATTGGGAGTACGGCGGTTCTGGCGATATAAAGGGCGCGGAAATTATCGCGCAAACTACGGGTTACGCCGTAAAAAAAATTACGGGAAGCAGCGGCGGTTATAAGGACTGGTGCATACAAAAGCTGGGAATACCCGCGTACACGATTGAGTGCGGAAACGATAATCTTTCCCACCCGATAACAAGTTTATACGATATTAAAGAATGTAAAAAAATTCTGACGGATTTTACTGAAAAATATGAAAAACAAATTTATGACGGCGGCGCTTAAATGCGCGCAGAAAGCCCTGGAAGAGGGTGAAGTGCCCATCGGCGCGGTGGTCGTTCTGGACGGTAAGGTAATAGCCCGCGGACACAACCGCCGCACGAAAAAGCAGATTGCCACGGCGCACGCGGAAATCGAAGCGATTGAAAAGGCTTGCAAAAAATTGAAGAGCTGGCGCATTCCCGAATGCGAGCTGTACGTCACGTTAGAGCCTTGTCCCATGTGCATGGGCGCGGCGCTCAATGCGCGCATCAGAAAAATTTATTTCGGCGCTCCGGAAGATAAGGGCAGGTCGCTCACGCAGGAGATAGCAAACGCAAACCTTTTAAACCACACCGTGGAGATAGAGGGCGGCGTGATGAAAGAGGAGTGCGCGGAAATACTTTCCCGTTTCTTCTCATCGATGCGCATACGCGAAAGTAAGAAAAATTAGCGTGTAAAGTTAGTTATTAACATTTTACGGTGAAAAAATTTTCATTTTAGCTATCGGTTGACTTTGACTTTGTAACAAAGTAAAATGAAATATGTTGATAAGGGCGGTAAAAAATACGCGTAAATATACTAATGAAATCGGAGGCAATAAAACCTAATGATTAACCACGGCAACGAAATCAAGATTTTTTCCGGCAACTCGAACAGACCTTTGGCTGAAAAAATCGCGGCTCAGCTCAACACCTCTCTCGGCGAGATGGAAGTAACCCACTTCTCCGACGGCGAAATTTACGTCCGCTTCGACGAAACGGTACGCGGCAAGGACGTTTTCCTCATTCAGTCCACGAGCTATCCCGTAAACAACAACCTTATGGAACTGTTAATTATGATTGACGCCGCAAGAAGGGCTTCGGCAGGCAGAATTACCGCGGTTATGCCCTATTTCGGTTACGCCCGTCAGGACAGAAAAG
>CAZACR010000082.1:0-5651 GCA_964483715.1 uncultured Clostridia bacterium | reverse complement strand
TTCTGGTCTTTCTGCTGACGGGCGAGTAGCTGGCTCGTTTCGTACCAGAAATCGTAGTTTCCGAGCATCATATTGATTTTGCCGTAATCGACATCGCAGATATGGGTACACACCTTGTTCAGAAAGTGTCTGTTATGCGATACTATAATTATCGTATTCTCGAAATCGAGAAGATAGTTTTCAAGCCAGCGCACGGTTTTTATATCGAGGTTGTTCGTAGGCTCGTCCAAAAGCAGCACGTCGGGATTGCCGAAAAGCGCCTGCGCAAGCAGTATTTTGACCTTGCGCTTCGCGTCCATGTCAGCCATAAGCGTTTCGTAAAATTCTTCGCCGATATCGAGAGCGTTTAAAAGCGTCTGCGCTTCGTATTCCGCTTCCCAGCCGCCGAGCTCGGCAAACTCGCTTTCCAGTTCGCTTGCGCGAACGCCGTCCTCTTCGGAAAAATCTTCTTTGGCGTAAAGAGCGTCCTTCTCGTCCATAATCTGAACAAGGCGCTTATGTCCCAGCATTACCGCCCTTAAAACGGTTACGCCGTCGAACGCACTCTGGTTTTGCATAAGCACGGACATTCGCTCCGTTTTATCCAGAGTTACATCGCCCTTGTTGGGTTCGACTTCGCCGCTCAAAACCTTTAAGAACGTTGATTTGCCTGCGCCGTTTGCTCCTATTATGCCGTAGCAGTTGCCTTTTGTAAATTTTAAATTTACGTCCTCGAAAAGCTTTTTACTGCCGTACTGCAATGAAACGTTGTTGACCTGTAACATATTTTCTCCTGATATAATATTTTTTACCCTGCGAACTGGCTGTTATACAATTTGTAGTAGAATCCGCCCTTTTCCATAAGTTGTTCGTGCGTACCCTGCTCTATTATCCTGCCCTTATCCATAGCGAGAATCAAATCAGCTTCCTTTATCGTGGATAGCCTGTGCGCGACTATAAAGCTCGTCCTGCCCTGCATAAGGCGCGAAAATGCGCTTTGAATTTTTATTTCCGTACGCGTGTCGATTGACGACGTAGCTTCGTCGAGTATTAACATGGGCGGCAGACACAGCATAATTCTCGTTATGCATAAAAGCTGTTTTTGCCCCTGAGAAAGATTGCCGCCGTCCTCTCCGATTACCGTATCGTAACCTTCGGGCAACTGTACGATAAAGTTATGCGCGAACGTAGCCTTTGCCGCAGCTATTATTTCCTCTTCAGTTGCTTCGGGTTTGCCTATCGTTATATTGTCGCGTATAGTTCCGCTTTTCAGCCAAGTATCCTGCAGTACCATTCCGTAACACTTTCTTAAAGAACGGCGGGTAACTTCGGCGGTATTATTCCCGTCTACCGTAATAGCACCGCCATTCGGGTCGTAAAAGCGCATTAAAAGGTTTATAAGCGTTGTTTTACCGCAACCCGTAGGACCTACTATCGCTATTCTCTGCCCCGCCTTTGCGGAAATATCCAAATCTTCGATTAACGGTTTATCTTCCTCGTAACGGAAGCTTATATCATTAAATTCGATATCACCTTTCACATTTTCCAGTTCGATAGCGTTTTCTCTGTCGGGCTGCTGGGCAGGCTGGTCTATAAATTCGTACACTCTGCCCGCACACGCAATTGCATTCTGGAATTCCGTTACCACGCCCGAAATCTCGTTGAAAGGCTTTGTATACTGGTTGGAATAGCCCAGAAGCGTCGTGAGCTTGCCTACGCCGAACGCAACGGGCAAAGCCGACGAATATATGAGAGTGAGCGCTCCTGCAAGCGCCACAGCTGCATAAACTATTGCGTTTACGAAACGCGTACAGGGGTTGGTCAGCGAAGAATAGAAAATCGAAGAAAGCGAAGCTTTGGTCAAATCGCTGTTTATATTATCGAACTTTTCCTGATTTTCGTCCTCTCTTCCGAAAGCCTGAACGACTTTCAAGTTGCCCACCATTTCTTCCACAAACGCAGTCTGTTCACCCCTTATGGAAGAAGTTTTCTTAAACAGCGAATACGTGCGGCTCGCAATAAATTTCGCAACGAAAAGCGAAAGCGGGGTTATGAAAAATACCGCAAGCGCGATTATCCAGTTATAAACGAACATCAACGCCAGCGTACCGATAATCGTGAGAACGCCGGTAAAAAGCTGGGTAAAGCCCATGAGCAGTCCGTCGGCAAACTGGTCCACGTCCGCTATACAGCGCGACACGACGTCGCCGTACGAATGGCTGTCGATAAACTTGAGCGGGAGACTTTGTATGTGCGCAAACGCCTGCTCTCTTAAAGCTTTAACTACGCTGAACGTGATATGGTTGTTTACGATATTCATAAGCCATTGCGAAAGCGAAGTAACCCCCACCGTCGCGGCGATAATTATGAAATAGAAGAAAATCTTATCGAAGTCTACTTTTCCCGCTTCGATAATGCAGTCAATCGCGTTGCCGAGAAAAATCGGAACGAGCAAATTGCCCGCCACAGTTATCAATGCAAGCAACAGTGATAGAAAAATTGCAGGCAGATAACCCTTTAATTGCTTTAATACCCTTTTAAGCACCTGCTTCTGTGTTCTGGAGTTTGCCATTTAAGCACCCTCCTTTCCGTATTGGGAGTTGTGAATTTCCCTGTACACTTCGCAATTAGCCAAAAGGTCATCGTGAGTGCCTATCCCTACGAGTTTGCCGCCGTCAAGAACTAAAATTTTGTCCGCATAGCGGATAGAACTCGTTCTTTGGGAAACTATGAACACGGTAGGATTGTAGTCAAGAGAACGCAGATTTTTTCTTAAAGCGGCGTCTGTCGCATAGTCCAGCGCCGAAGCGCTGTCGTCCAATATAAGTATTTCAGGTTTACGTACCATTGCGCGCGCAATAGTCAGCCTCTGCCGCTGACCGCCCGAAAAATTTTTGCCGCCCTGCTCAACCTGTTCGTCGAGCCCGTCCTGTTTGGACTTTATCACGTCGCTTGCACAGGCGTAATCAACGGCTTGCATAATCTCTTCGTCTGTTGCGTTCTCGTTGCCCCATTTCAGATTTTCGCGGATAGTGCCCTTGAAAAGCACAGCACGCTGAGGCACTACGCCGCATTTATCGCGCAAAGCTTCGTCGTCAACGGCGGTTACGTTAACGCCGTTTATACGCACTTCGCCTTGGCAAACGTCGTAAAAATGCGGTATCAGATTTACCAAAGTAGTTTTGCCCGAACCCGTGCCGCCAATAATACCTACCGTCTGCCCCTTTTCCGCAGTGAAAGAAATATCTTCCAACGCGCAAGAGGCTCCGTCAGAATAGCGCATTGATACGTTATCGAAAGCGATGTAGGGCGCATTTTCAACAGCGTTGTCCGCCGCCGTATGAATAAGCGACGATTGCATTTTTAAAACTTCGTTCACTCTGCCTGCACTGGCAAAGCATTTTGTAACGGTTATTATAAGGTTCGCAAGCTTGATAAGCTCTATCAGAATTTGCGACATATAGTTGTACAGTGCAACTACCTGCCCTTGCGTAAGCACTCCTGCATCGACTTTAAGTGCACCGGTGTAAATAAGCGCAATGATACCCGCATTGATTATTGCGTAAGTCAAAGGGTTCATAAGCGCGGAAATCGCACCGACAGACTTCTGCGAAGAGAAAAGCTTGTTGTTGCGTTTTTTGTATTCCGCAATTTCGTCCTCTTCCTTACAAAAAGCCCTTACCACCCTTGAACCGACAAGCGTTTCACGCGTGGACGAAGTAACTTTGTCCAGATATCCTTGCGACTTGCGGTACATAGGTATTGTGATAAACATTATCAGGAACACGACAAAGAACAGCACAGCTATCGTTACTGCGAGCACACCGCCAGCGGTTACGTTGAGAATAAACGCCATAACCATCGCGCCGAACACGATAAACGGCGAACGCATAAACAAACGCAAAACAAGATTTACGCCCGTCTGTATCTGGTTCACGTCGCTCGTCATTCGCGTAATCATTGCCGAAGTGCCGAGATTGTCTATATCTCTATAGGACAGCGATTGCATTTTTCTGAACAAATCGCTGCGCAACTCTCTGGAAAAACCGACCGCCGCTTTCGCCGCGAAGTACTGGGCGCACACGGCACTTATTAAACCTATCACGCCGAGAGCCACTAAAATCAGGCACGCATATATAACGTACCGCGTAGCGTCCCCTGCCGCTATAGCGCCGCCGTTAACGCCGTTTATCTTATCCACGACAGAAGCGACTACGAGGGGAATAATCAACTCGAAACTCGCTTCGAGCAGTTTGAAAAGCGGGGCGAGAAAGCTCTGTAATTTGTAGTTTTTCAAGTACTTCAGCAAGTCTTTCATACCTTTACAAATTATACCAAAAAACATATAAAAAATCAAACGCAATTAACATAAAAACGGCGATTGGTTCAAATTATTTGCAATGCGGCGACAATTCTGTTAAAATCGTGTTATGGCATACGAAATTTTTCTGAAAAAGAACGAAGAAAAGCGCATTATCGCAGGACATAGCTGGGTTTACGCTAACGAAGTCGAACGCATCGATGGCAAAGATAAAAACGGTTCTCTCGCTACCGTTTATTCGCACGACGGCAGATTTATCGGCAAAGGATATATCAACCACGCTTCCAAAATTTTAGTCAGAATTTTTATCCGCAAAGACGAAACGGACGATAAAAATTTATATCTGGAAAGGCTGAAAAAAGCCGATAATTACCGCAAGCGTTTAGGCTATAACAACTGTTACAGAATGGTTTTTGCGGAAGCGGACGATTTGCCCGCTCTTATCATTGACAAGTACGGAAGCGTGCTCGTTACGCAGTGTCTTTCGCTCGGTATCGACCAAAGAAAAAGTTTAATCGTTGAATGTCTGAAAGAACTGTTCAACCCGACGGGAATTTACGAGCGTAGCGACGTTGCGGTGCGTAAAAAAGAAGGGCTTGCGGAAGTCAAGGGCGTACTGTACGGCGAAGTGCCAGACTACTGCGAGATTGAAGAAAACGGCTTAAAAATGCTCGTTGACGTGAAAAACGGACAGAAAACGGGCTATTTCCTCGACCAGAAGGAAAACAGATTTGCAGTAAGAAAATATTGCAAAGGCGCTGAAAGCGTACTCGACTGTTTTTGCAACAGCGGCGGTTTTTCGCTCAACGCTTCCACAGTTGCAAAGAACGTAACCGCGTGCGACATATCTCCCCTTGCGCTTAAAAACGTCGAGGACAACGCAAAGCTGAACGGCATTAAAAATATAACCACGCTTTGCGGCGACGTATTCGAAGTTTTGCGTTCTTTCCGTAAAGAAAAGAAATTTTTCGATACCGTAATTTTAGACCCGCCGGCTTTTTGCAAGACCGCAGACGAGGTTAAGGACGCATACCGCGGTTATAAAGACATAAATATTACCGCAATGAAAATAGTTAAGAGCGGCGGCTTTCTGATAACCTGCTCCTGCTCGCATTATATGACGTTGCCGTTGTTTGAAAAAATGCTTATTGAAGCGGCGCGTGAAAGCGGAAGAACAGTACGCAGCGTAGAAGTCAAAACGCAAGCGCCCGACCACCCTTCTCTGCTCTGTGCAGAAGAAACGCAATACCTTAAAATGTTTGTATTGCAGGTAATTTAATCAAGAAAAAAATCAGCGCGGAACTGCGTAAAACAGTTCCGCGCCTTTTATTTTAATTTTTATTAAAACGCC
>CAZACR010000081.1:0-5675 GCA_964483715.1 uncultured Clostridia bacterium | reverse complement strand
CGAAAGTGAGAGTATATATAGTGCGTTCCCAATTAGCGTACACCGTTAAGTTAGCATCTATATCATACGGACTCTTAGGCATCATGTCCGCATTGTAATATTGTTTACCTTCACCATTAGGTTCAGAATAATACCCCTTAAATGTCCTACCCTTCAACTTAGGAGCCGTTGCTTCAGGTAGACTATCTTCATAATGTATCGGACTATAGCTGTCTGTACTACCTTCTCCGTCTTGCTTATCGAAAGTGAGAGTATAAATAGTACGTTCCCAATTAGCGTACAAAGTTAAATTTGCTTCTGTATCATAAGGAAACATACCAGTCATATCAGCATTATAGTACTGTTTACCAGCGCCGTTTTCTTCCGAATAATAGCCCATAAATGTCCAACCAATCAACTTAGGAGCCGTTACTTCAGGTAAACTATCTCCATAATATACCGGGCCATAACTATCCGTACCACCTTCACCACCTTGCTTTTCAAATTGGATGGTATAAGGTATCTGCACCCAATAAGCATAAAGCGTTGTACTTTCAGGGATATCCCAAACATGTACACATTTCATATCTTCGTTATAATATTTATTACCTTCACCTTCAGGTTGGGCATAATATCCTTTGAAAATATTACCGGGTTTTTTAGGAGGAACTAAAGCTCCACTATCCGCCATCTTGTCAAATGTTACATCTAATTCTCTAGAACCATCTTTACCTCCTTGCATATCAAAAGTGATTTTATAGATGCTGTTAATCCAATTAGCGTAAAGTGTTGAATTATCTGCAATATCCCAAACATTTGCGCTTGTCATATCTGCATTATAATATTGTGTACCTTTACCTTCAGGTTGGGCATAGTAGCCATCAAACGTGTAGCCTGCTCTTTGGGGCGCAATTACTCCTATGGGCATACTAATATTGAAATTACAATTAGTTACCTCAGTAGAACCGTCACTACCACCTTGTGGATTTAAAGTAGCGATATAGTTAATAATCTCCCAATTCGCATAAAGTTTTGTAAGCTCAAGATCCCAAGCATGCGCACTTGTCATATCTGAGTTATAATACTTTGCACCTTGTCCTTCAGGTAGTGAATAATAGCCCTCAAAAGCATAACCGATTTTTATAGGCGCTTTTAATCCTTCTTCAGGCATATTTTCAAGATAATGGCAATTTTCAACAGAGTCAGAGCCGCCTTCGCCGCCTTGTCTATCAAATTCTACAGTAAACGGTTTAGGTATCCAATTAGCATATATACTAGAAGTTTCTAATTTATCCCACGGCGTGACGCTATTCATGTCGCCATCGTAGTACGGCGTCCCCTGACCGTTTCGTTCGGAATAATATCCGCCAAATATGAAATAATCTTTCTCAGGGGCTTCAGCTTCTGGCATATCTTGATTATACATAGCTTCAATGTAGTTTGTGCCTACATTCTCTTTACCGCCATCTTTATCTAAAACCACAGTAATTGTTTTGAACTTTACTTCAACTTTATCTTCGATCTCACCTAACCAATCAAATGACCAATTATAACCTATCTCTCCAGTAGGCGCTTCAAAATACTCTTCGAGATGTATGGTTTGGTGTACACCTTTTTCTGAACCACCCCACTGCCAAAATACTGATTCCCCCATATTCTTAACATCGCCAATATACAAGTTAATTATTTCTGTACAACCAGCAAACGCATTAGTGCCAATGCTTGTAATTTTATCCGAAATATGGTTTACATCTATTTGTTTATCTGTGCTTAATATTTCACGAAGACTACCACAATCCATAAACATATAACTCGGAATAACTTCTAAACTGTTAGGCAGTATTATTGTACGTGCTGTTGAAGAACAAAATACAGAACTCGAATATCCGTTTTCAAATTCATAAACATTGTCAACATTAGTGTGATCGATTAATGTAATATCAACCAAAATTTTAATTTCGTCAGCTTGCATGCCTATAAATGCGTTCGAAGCTATATTGACAACATGGTTACATTCTTCATCCTCTTCACTAAAAGCAATAGGACTACTTTCTTCCGTGTCTATAGCATCAGGACATATTTCACCATGCCTTAATGTAAAAGATTTAAATGTGCAACCGCTGAATCCTTCTCTTTCTATTTCCAATAAAGGCAATCCGTTATATGTATCTCCGAGAACAAAGTCAACATCTTCGGCAAATAGATTTTGGTCATGTTTAATGGCGTATCCTTGAAGTTCATCATTTTCATCATAAACGCCATCAATAACCAAGCCATTCCCGTATACTACAATTCCAGGATGATTTGACAATTTCCAATTAGGATTTAATGCTGTCATGTCTTCTTCGGATAATCTTGAATAAACAGTTTTAGAATTGCTACGCAAAATTGTACTGCCTAAACTGGTAATTGTGCTAGGAAGTATAACATTATCTAATTTGCTACAATTAGCAAACGCGTTGTTACCTATTTTTTCTACTCTCGCCATTCCATTTATTTCTTCCAGATTGCTACAATTGTAGAAAGCATTTGTTCCAATTCTTTTTACCGTAAATGGAACTCTAACAGACCTTAAATTTGTACAACTAACAAATGCATTATCTGAAACTTCGGTTACCGGTAACCCATTGTACTGATGCGGTATTTCCACTTCGGTAATTTTTTTATTTCTTGCTTTAACTTTATACTCCGTACCGTTATTAAACAGAGTAAAAGAAAGACTATCTTCTACGGAAGAAGTCGTGGTTTCTTCTGCATACGCAGTGAGTTTAGAAAAATCATAATTTAGCATAAAGGCGCTTATAAGCATACTAACGCAAAGCACCAATAATAAAACAATAATTTTCCACTTAGTCTTTTGTTTCATTTTATATCTCCTTTAAATTTTTTCAAATATTGCTTCGACATTTATGTGAGAAATAATATTCTCATCGTGTCTGATTGCCGTTGTTACTCCGTCAGACCATTTTACAAAGCGATAACCACTATTCGGAATAGCTTCTATGGAAAAATCAGAACCGTATTTAACTTCTCGCGCAATAACCTCTTTTTCAACATCAGTTGTTTCTCCAACAACAGCTAACTTGCCTTGTCTACGACCATCAATAGTTTTAACAGCATATCTCAGCTTAACTTCATGGTCGTGCTTCCAATACTCAACAGGAACACCGCAATTTACTCCATTCATAACGTATTCATTCAACAAATAGAGTTTCATATCAGTCATATAACAATCCATACTCATATTTTCATGATAAATCGCATCGTGCAAATTATAATCCTGTTTAAAATTTAACTCAGCAGTGTGAATAAATTCATGAATATAAGTCGTTATTACTGTATCAGTTAAATCCTTTTCTCCAGATTTTAGTTGATTTAAATACTCTGCCATTGGTTCGTGGTTTATAATCTTGCTAACCCAATATCTTTCCCTAAAAACACAAGCATTTTTTACGCCTCCTACTCCCGCAGTACCGCTGTCACGTATATCATCGGAATAGTCATCTAAACCCAATGTTGTCAATGTATTGTGATATGAAGAAATCAAATTAGCAGTTTCACTTACCTCATAAGAGTATAAAGTCCAAGAATGTTTTAAGATACTTTCATCTATAATCTCTGTGGTATAATAAGAGTCTATCTCAATTAAAGTTTTTTCAGCCAACCATTCACTAAGTATATCGTAAACAGTTTCAGCTACCCATTTGCTCATCTCATAGTCAAGCGCACTCATTTTTGAATGGACTTCTACATTTTGAGATAGCTTTGATGAATATAATTCCGTTTGCACTTCGTCTACAAAAACAAGAAGAATTTTATGTGTATCGATTTCTTCTCCTTCCTTTTGCCATTTTGCGTACAGAGTATCTGTTTCCAAAGAGAATGCAGCATAACCGTGCATATATCTGCCGTTTTCGTTTACTACTTTGGTTCGGTATTCTTTATCCGCATACCAACCGCAAAAACTATATCCTGAATATGTCGGTACAACAAATTCCGCCGATTGAATATCGTTTCTATTTAAAGTAATTTGCGTTACCGTAGGTTTACCGCTCGCTATTCCATAATCATACTTAAACGTCTTTTCTATCGGCTCAAAATATGCTAAAACTTCAATATTTCTATCATAATAAATAGTGTCTTGCCTTTTAGGTTCAAGACTTAAATCAGACCAGCCGGCAAACACATAACCGTCATCAGGTATCGCAACTACTTCTTTACTGATTTCGTTCGGCAAAATTGTTTGTACAACATCACCCTCGATTCTGCCGCCGATATTTCCGTTGACTTTATATTTGGCGCTGTAAGCGAAGTTTGCGACAACGTTAATTTCCGAGGTAATATTTAAGTCTTGTCTTTCCGCAGTTAATACGCCGTCAGACCAGCCTATAAAAACATAACTTTTCCCAAAGACGTCTTCTTCAGGTACCGCCTTTACCCTCGGTCCGTCCTCACCGTATCTGACTTCTGTCCCTGAAGTAAGAAAACAGATTGAACCAAAAAAAACGTTGCTTACAGCATAATGCACGTCAACCAACTTTTTATCGAATAAAGCAACCACTGCAATATCCTTATATATATATCTATCGGTTCGTGTTGCTGTCATTATTCCATCCGACCACTTCACAAACTTATAGCCCTCGTTAGGTATTGCTGTTATGCTTGTTGCATCATCACCATGCTCTAAGGTTTGATTAGTTTCGCCAGAAATCTCACCGTTTCCATCAGTTGAATAGCTTACTGTGTAAGTCAGCTTTTCAAACATTGCAGTTACATTTATGTTTGATTGAATATCCTCGTCTGTTCGTTCTGCTGTTGTAATTCCGTCCGTCCAACCTACAAACTTATATCCCATTTTAGGTTTTGCGGTTACTGTCGCAGAATTACTACCATACGCTACCGTCTGATTTGCTTCACCGACTATCTTACCATTGCCATCGGTTGTATAGCTCACTATATACAGTTTTTCAAATAGCGCGGTGACCTGAATATCCGTCCGTATGTTTTTATCACTTCGAGTTGCAGTTGCTACTCCATCGCTCCATTTGACAAACTCATAACCATCATTAGGAATTGCTGTTACTGTCGTGGAATTACTACCATACGCTACCGTCTGATTTGCTTTACCTTGAATCGCACCATTTTCGTCTGATGAGTAGTTTACTGCGTAAGTCAGCTTCTCGAACTTTGCTGTTACAGTTATATCCGCTTGAATATTCTGGTCCATTCGCGCTGCTGTCGTTATTCCATCAGACCACTCGACAAACTCATACCCTTCGTAGGCTTGAGCAGTTACTTCCGTTCCGCTTGCACCACTTTCCACGATTTGATTTACTTCGCCTAAAATCTCTCCACCAAATGATGCTGAATATGTCATGTTAATTTTGGGAGAAGGCGTTTTACAAGCTACAAAAGATACAAGTAATATAAAAAAGATAAATATAAATGAAATTTTAAAAAAGGATTTAATTTTCATATTTCAATCATAATATAAAACTTATCCATAGTCAACTGTTAAATATTTTTACGGTTTTAATATTATAATGTAAATACTATAACAAAATACGTTTAACATCTGCTTTTATCTATATATACTTAAGAAAATGTCTCATCGTCCACTTAAACTAAAAAAATTTAAAAAAAAAGAAGATTGATTTTACTCAATCTTCTTTTATCAAATATAACTTGTATTTTAT
>CAZACR010000080.1:0-5766 GCA_964483715.1 uncultured Clostridia bacterium | reverse complement strand
GGCAACGGCGAGCGCACGGGCAACGTCGATATTATCACGCTTGCGGGCAATATGTTCTCGCAGGGCGTAGACCCCTGCCTGAATTTTGACAATATGCCGTACGTAACCTCGTTATACAAGTCGTTCACGGCTATGCCCGTCAGTCCCCGTCAGCCCTACGCGGGCGAGCTTGTTTTCGCCGCTTTCTCGGGTTCGCATCAGGACGCTATCGCAAAGGGTATGTCGTTCAGGAAAAAGACGGGCAGGGATAAATGGGACGTTCCCTATCTTCCCATAGACCCCGCGGACGTGGGCAGGGAGTACGAAACGGACGTTATCCGCATAAATTCCCAGTCTGGCAAAGGCGGAGTCGGCTACGTGCTTACGGCGAATTACGGCATAAATATGCCGCGCAAGATGAAAGAGGATATGGGCTATAAAACAAAAGCCGTATCCGACGAAACGCATAAGGAGCTTAAACCTGCCGAAGTTTACAAAATTTTCGAGAAAAACTATCTTACTCCGCGCGGTAAATTCGATATAGCTGAATGTCATTTCCGCCAGACGGACGGTATAGAAGCAACGATTACGGTCAAATACGGCAAAGAGGAAAAGACGGTAACGGCTGTCGGCAACGGAAGATTAGACGCTGTTTCCAATGCGCTCAAATGCCATTTCGGCGCGGAATATACCTTGCTCGGCTACGAACAGCACGCCTTGGAGGACGGTTCGCGTTCGCAGGCTATATCCTACGTCGGGGTGGAAAGCGGCGGCAAAATTTATTGGGGCGCGGGAGTGGACGACGATATTATTAAAAGTTCGTATAAAGCTTTGGTGTCAGCAGTCAACAATATGCTGTGCGGTTGACTTTGCCGTACGAATATGTTAAAATAAGATTATGGTAGACGGAGCTTTATTTAAAATAGGCAACTGGGGAGTGTACCCCTACGGAATATGTATGGCGCTTGGCATAATAGGCTGTTTCGGCTTTTTGATGTTCACTATGACAAAGCGCAATTTCAACGAGGAAGCAATAGACAAAATGCTCTTTCTCGGCATTACGGCAACGGCGTTCGGCATTTTTATGGCTATGGTTTTCCAGGCGCTGTACGACTATATCGCGCATCGCTCGGCGGGCTTCAATTTAGGCTCGGCAATGACTTTCCAGGGCGGACTTATCGGCGGTGTCGTTGGATTCCTTTCAGTCTGGAACGTGTATATTTTCGCCATAGCGCCCAGAGCAAAATCCAAGCTTTTAAAAAACAATATGAACGCTTCGCTTTGCGACGCTTTGCCGTTCGTGCCGCCTTCTATCACGATAGCGCACGCTTTCGGAAGACTGGGCTGCACGTTTGCGGGCTGCTGTCACGGCGCTAAGACCGACGCGTGGTACGGCATCTGGATGTACACGAACGAATTCGGTCACGCAAAGGTAGTGCCCACCCAGCTTTTCGAATGTCTGTTCCTCGTTGCGCTTACCGCAATTATGGTAGTGCTGTTTTTCAAGTTTAATTTCAAGTACAATTTCGGCGTTTACGCCATTGCGTACGGAGTATGGCGCTGCGTAATAGAAGTGTTCCGCGACGACTACCGCGGTTCGTTTATAGGCAGCCTTTCGCCCTCGCAGTTTTGGTCTATTATAATGATAATACTCGGCGTGGGTTTCTTCTTCCTGCAATACTTCGTACTTTCAAAGTTTATGAAGCACCCCGAGCTCCAGCCTTCCGTCCGCGAACCCAAAGCAAAGGAAGAGGCGGCAAAAGAGGAAGAGTAATATAAAATATAACTCAAAAAGCGTATAACAAAATTTATTTTTCACAAACTCCTGTTACGGCAACTTTTGCCTTTACAGGAGTTTTTTAATGAAAGCAACAGGAATTGTAAGAAGAATAGACGAATTGGGCAGAGTGGTAATTCCCAAGGAAATAAGAAGTACATTGCGCTTAAAGAGCGGCGACCCTTTGGAGATTTTTACGGACAGAGACGAGCTTATGCTCAAAAAATACTCGCCGATAGCCTCGCTTGAAAAGTTTGCGGAAGGCACGGCGCGCAGCCTGAACGACCTTTCGGGACATCTTGCTTTGGTATGCGACACGGACGAAGTGCTCCACGCAGCGGGAAGCGGCAAGCGCGACGTTTCGGGTAAGAGCATATCTGCGCGCCTTGAAAAGATAATGCAGGAGCGCAAGAGCTATATAGCCAACCTTTGCGAGGGCGGCGATATCGTGCCTATCTGCGAAGGCGAAGAAACGGCTGTAACCGCACAGATAATAGTACCCATAATAGTAAGCGGCGATTGTCTCGGCGCGGTCGCGCTTCTCTCCACGGAACAGGGTGCAAAAATGGAGGCAGGCGCCTGCAAACTTGCCCAGCTTAGCGCAACCATACTTGCAACGCAGTTCGAGTAAGAGTTAATGAAAAAACAAGGTTTCGTAAAAGGGGCGCTGATAATATCGGTCGGCGGCTTTATATCCAAGCTTTTGGGCGCGCTGTACCGCATACCCCTTATAGCGTATTTGGGCGGAACGGGAATGGGGATATATCAGATGGTATATCCCCTGTATTGCATACTTTTGACCGTATCGTCCAGCGGTATTCCCACTGGCATAGCGCGTATTGTTTCGTCTGGCGGAGCTCACGGCGCGGAAAAAAAGGCGTTCTGGCTGTACGGCGGAATAGGTCTTATCGGCTCGCTCGTTATGTTCGCGTTTTCGGGATTGCTCGCCAAAGCGCAGGGCGAACCCGCAGTCGCAAGTTGTTGCGCTTATCTTTCACCGTCCGTGTTCTTTGTTGCGCTGATATCTATTGTCAGAGGCTACTTTCAGGGCAAGGGCAATATGTATCCAACGGCGTTCACGGAAGTGTTGGAGCAGATTATAAAGGTGGCGGTGGGAGTAGCGCTCGCGCGTATGTTCAAAGGCGACGTAGCCAAGGCAACGGCGGCGGCAGTTTTCGCCGTAACCATAAGCGAGGTTATAACGGCGGGGTTCGCGGTTATTTTATATCTCAACGGCAAGAGCGCGCGCAAGCCGCTGTACAGACAAAAGGGAGTAAGCGCAAAGGCAATATTTTCTTATACAATTCCGCTGACTTTAACGGCGATAGCGCTTCCCGCAAGCCAGCTTGCGGAAAGCATTGCGGTCGTAAATATACTGCGCGGTTCGGTGGAAAACGCAACGGCGCTGTACGGAGTTTTCTCGGGTTGCGCCGTTACTATCATAAATCTACCTGTTTCCGTAAGCTACGGCTTAGCCGCCGCAAGCGTTCCGCAGATTTCTCCGCTCGCTTCCAAAGGCGATATAAAGGGCGCGAAAAAAATCGTGCGGAAAGCGCTTTTATATACCTTGCTTATCTCCGTTCCGTCCGCAATAGTTTTGTATATCTTCGCACCGCTTGCGGGCAGGCTTCTGTTCTCGTCGCTCAGCGCTGATGAGCTCTCGCTTTTGGTAACGCTGGTGCGGATAATGGCAATCAACGCGGTGACGTCCTCGCTTGTACAGACTACGTCGGCGTGCATAACCTCTCTCGGAAAACCGCTGCACGGCACGATAACGCAGTGGGTGACGTCTACGTTGCGCGTGGGATTGTCCGCGGCTTTAGCGGCGTTCACGCCCCTTTCGTTTATCGGAGTGGCTATTTCCGCAAACTGCTGTTATTTGGTTGCGGTTATCATCAATTTGTGCTATATTAGAGCGGTAAAAAACAAAGAGGTAAACTCTGATGTCGATAACGCTTATAGGCTTGGGAATAAGGGAAGGCGATTTAACAAAGTCGGCTGAACTCGCACTTGAAAAAGCGGACGATATATTCGTCCGCTATCAGCATATTAACCTGAACGGTTACAAAGTCCGCGCATTTGAAGGACTTTCCGCCGAAGATATTGCAAAAGAGGTTTTAAAAGCAGGAGAAACGGCAAACGTTTGCTACTGCGTTGACGGAGCAGTCAGCGACGATAACGTGTGTAAAATCATACTTGCCGAAAGCGGGGTAAATGTGTGCGAGGGCGTTTCGCGCGTCAGCGCAATTATCAACGCGGCAAAGCTTAAAAACAAAAGCGTGACTTCTGTTTCAGCGAGCAATATAAACACACTTAAAAGCTGTCCCTCGGCGGTGGTGTACGGCATTTCCGATAAGACGACGGCAACCGAGGTGCAAGCCGTGCTTTCCGATTTGTTCGGCGCGGAATGTGCTTGCTATTTCGTGCGCGGCGAAAAGGTAAATGGCATAACGGTAAGCGAAATAGGCGGACAAAACGTCTACGATACAACCTGCGCCGTAGCTATAGAAGAGGCGGACTTCCTTAAAAAGAACAGATACGATTTTTCCGATTTGGTTCATATGATAGCGCTTTTGCGCGCACCGGGCGGCTGCCCCTGGGACAGAGTGCAGACCAACGAAAGCATAAAGGGCAACGCGATAGAGGAAGCGTACGAGCTTGTGGACGCAATCGAGCGCGGCGACAACGAAGGCATTATGGAAGAAACTGGCGACGTTTTGTTGCAGGCAGCATTCCACGCGCTTATGAAAAGCGAGCAGGGAATATTCAACGCAACCGACGCTATAACTGGAGTGGTCAAAAAACTCATATTCCGACATTCGCACATTTTCGGCGGCGACAAAGCGGCTTCCGAAAGCGAGGCGCTCGGCGTGTGGGATAAGAATAAAGCGGTTGAAAAAAACCAGACGACTTTCGGCGAAAGCGTGATGGCAGTTCCCAAAAATATGCCTGCGTGTATGCGTGCGCAAAAGGTGGGCAAACGCGCGGGCAAAAGCGGTATGGATTTTCTCTCTCCGGTGTCCGCGAGCGAGAAACTTTGGGAAGAGGTGGAAGAGCTTGTCGAAGCTATGCAAAATGACGACAAAGAAGCTACTTTTGCGGAGGCGGGCGACGTTCTGTTTGCCGCAGTCAACACCTGCCGCCTTGCCGGAGTAAACTGCGAGGAAGCGTTAGCCGCCGCCACGGACAAGTTTGCTAAGAGGTTTGTGGAGTGCGAAAAGCTTATAATTGCGGACGGCAAGGATATAACAGACCTCGACGAACTCGAACTCGACTACTACTGGATGCGTGCCAAAAATGCAACTGCATAGCGTAAATATCGGCGGACTTACAACCCCGAATAACGTGTTTTTAGCACCGCTTGCGGGTTATACTAACGCGGTGTTCCGCCAGATGTGCTACTGTCTAGGCGCGGGGCTGACCTTTACTGAAATGGTAAGCGCAAAGGGCTTGTGCTATAACAGCGAAAACACGCGTGAGTTATTGTCCTGCACCCCCGAATATAGCGGGATTAAAGCCGTTCAACTGTTCGGCAGCGACCCTTACTATATGGAAAAAGCCGCATGTTCTGAAGATATCGCGCCTTTCGGTTTGATAGATATAAATATGGGCTGTCCCGTGCCTAAAATTTTCAAAAACGGCGAAGGCAGTGCCTTACTTGCCGATATCCCACTTGCGGAAAAACTCGTAAAGGCTTGCAAGAAAAGCGGCAAGGCGGTTTCAGTTAAATTCAGAATAGGAATAGAGGGAAGCAAGCTGATAGCCCCCGAGTTCGCAAAGGCAATGGAAGGAGCGGGCGCGGATATGATAACCGTACACGGCAGAACGCGCGACAAAATGTATTCGGGCGAGGTGAACTATAAACAAATCGCCGCGGCAAAACGGGCGGTTAATATTCCCGTAATAGCCAACGGAGGAGTGTTCACGGCGGCGGATGCGGAAAAGCTTATAAGTGAAACGGGCGCGGACGGAGTTATGGTAGCGCGCGGCGCAATGTACAATCCGTTCGT